>NZ_JBFRKT010000006.1:0-104706 GCF_041469545.1 Vibrio sp. 10N.286.49.C3 | reverse complement strand
TTAAGTGAACGGCATTACCCATCAAGGGCTCTTTTTAATTTTGGCGCCGGTGCTTACTCTGTGGTTAAGCCAACTCACCTGTTTGCGAGAAAGCTTCTAACTTCGCCGCGTACGGTTGTAGGTCACCAATGTTGTTGTTCACCCACTCGTCGTTGAAGTAAGTGTCTAGGTAACGTTCACCGCTGTCACATAGCAAAGTCACAATAGAACCTGTCTCACCGCGTGCTTTCATCTCGCTTGCCAGTTGAAGCACACCGTACATATTTGTACCCGTAGATGCGCCAACCTTGCGGCCAAGAATGTCAGATAACCAATGTGTCGTTGCGATGCTTGCTGCATCTGGAATTTTACGCATTTCGTCAACCACACCAGGAATGAAGCTTGGCTCTGCTCGTGGGCGACCAATGCCTTCAATCTTGCTGAATGTACTGCCTTTCACGTTCGCATTGCCTGTTTGGAAGTATTCGTGGAATACCGAGTTCTCAGGGTCAACAACACAAAGCTTAGTTTCATGCTGTTGGTAGCGAATGAAGCGGCCGATAGTTGCAGAAGTACCGCCTGTACCTGGGCTCATTACTACCCAAGCTGGAACTGGGTGATCTTCCATCTGCATTTGATTGAAAATGGAGTTCGCGATGTTGTTGTTACCACGCCAGTCGGTTGCGCGCTCAGCGTAAGTAAATTGGTCCATGTAGTGACCATTCAGTTCTTCTGCTAAACGACGAGACTCATCGTAAATTTCATCTGAGCGGTCAACAAGATGCGCTTGGCCGCCGTAGAATTCAATCTGCTCAATCTTCTTCTTCGCCGTGCATTTTGGCATTACTGCAATAAACGGCAGGCCAAGTAGGCGAGCGAAGTACGCTTCAGATACTGCAGTACTGCCTGATGAAGATTCAATGATCGTTGTTTCTGGGCCAACCCAACCGTTACAGATAGCGTATAAGAACAGAGAACGCGCTAAGCGGTGCTTTAAAGAGCCTGTAGGGTGTGTGCTTTCATCTTTAAGGTAAACATCAATGCCTTCGATACTTGGTAGATCGAGCTTGATAAGGTGCGTATCCGCTGAGCGTTGGTAGTCCGCTTCAATTTTACGAATCGCGTTGTTAATCCATTGATGGTCAGTGCACATAAGCGTTCTCCTGATCGAGTGTAGGAATTCTTTGTAATTGGTATGGTTCCAATTTAGCTAGAATTTGAGAGAAAAACTTTGCCATATTTGCTTTGTTTTGCTTAAATTGTAGAAAATTATTCTCTTTAAATTCGATTTGGTGAAAGTGTGATAGATGCCGTAGATAAAAAAATATTAAGGCTGTTACAAGAAGACAGCACATTGTCATTGAACGACATTTCAGAAGCGGTCAACCTCACCACAACACCTTGTTGGAAAAGGCTTAAACGCCTCGAAGAAAACGGCATTATTGAAAAAAAAGTGGCGTTATTGAATCCTGAAAAGCTCGAACTTGCTTTTACAGCGTTCGTATTGGTGAAAACCAGTGATCATTCTCATGAGTGGTATGGTCGTTTTGTAAACACCGTATCGGAATTTCCAGAAGTGATGGAGTTTTATCGCATGGCTGGCGAATATGATTATATGATGAAGGTTCAGGTGAAAGACATGAAGTGCTTTGATGATTTCTACAAGCGCTTGGTGAATAGCATTGATGGTATCTCTAATGTGACCTCGACGTTTGCGATGGAGCCATTGAAGTACACGACGGCATTGCCTCTTTAAGCTACACCTAGCTAAAGTTAACTATCGTTTCAGTTTAGATATATTCTCAGTTTAGATCTCGCCTCTGCGATAAAGAAAAGGAATATTCATGTTTGCAAAAGTATCTACTGCTATCCAATTGGTACTGGCCGTTGCCATTTTCTATTTGGGTTACACCATCTATTCGTTTACCAATAAAGTCGGTGAAATCGTTGATACTTATCCGCAGGTGATCGAAGATTTATCCGGTCTTACCAAAGGGCTAAAAGTAGAAGAGCTATTAGCGTTTGCTGAACATGTTAATGAGCTTGCTCCTCAGGTGTTAGATACCGTTGAAGACGTCAGAAAGACCGTCGAAAAAGTGAATCAAACCGTTTCATCGGTCGATAATAAAATCCCTGCGATATTAGATGAAGTTAAAAATGTCCGAACGGAAGTCGGGCAGGTAAGAACCGATGTCATCCCGCCCACATTGACTGAATTAAAACGATACCGTGTCGATGTGATGCCACCGATGCTCGCTGAAAGTAAATCTTACCGCCAGCAAACTATCCCCACTGTTGTTGCCGAATCTGAAATGCTACGAGCGGAAGTTCCGGGTATTTTGGCACAAGCGAATTTGCTGGCAGATAAAAGTAAAGAGTTAGCTCAAGGTGCCGCAGAAGGCGCAGTGAAAGGCGTGGTGTTATCGCCATTTAATCTACTGCGAGACGCTGGTGATGGAATTAAAACTCGAGTACAAGGTGAATTCGAACCCTTGCTAGAGGCTGAATAGAGATTACGGACTGTTACGTGACAGCTTGTCGTTAGCATCATTAAAAAGAGAGGCTAGGTATCAAACCTAGCCTCTCTTTTTTTCTCGTACATATTGGGAGCTTGTAAAAAGCGTTTATTCGCTATTTATACCAATCACAGTAAGTAAGTGTTCAGGAATAGCGCAGGAAAAAAGCTTGAGAACAAGGCAGAATTTTCTGATAAGTAGTTATTCTACAATCAAAAATTCTAACGAAGTTATCGAGGTTTTTAACAAGCTAGGATGACCAGTTATTTACTACGATTGGTATTACTTGATCGCTATTTAGTAAAACGCATCACACCTTCTTGAACGGCTGTCGCTACGAGCTCACCTTTCTGATTAAAAATTTCGCCGCGCACTAGGCCACGAGTGTTCGCTGCCGTTGGGCTTTCAATCGCATAAAGCAACCACTCATCCATTTTGAATGGGCGGTGGAACCAGATAGAGTGGTCAATCGTTGCTACTTGGAAGTTCGGCGTCATGATAGAAACTTCATGAGGGTGAAGTGCTGTTACCAAGAATCCCCAATCCGATGCGTAAGCAAGCAGGTATTGGTGAATCAATTGGTTGTCTGGCATCGCGCCATTTGCTCTCACCCAAAGGTATTGTTTTGGGTCGGCTTTCTTAGGGTTAAGCGGGTTCACTATTGTTACCGGGCGCATCTCAATTGGCTTTTCGCCACAGAAAGTCTTACGCAGTTTCTCAGGCAAAAATTCAGCAATTTGGCTCGCTAACTCAGTTTCTGATGCAAAGTTCTCTGGCTCAGGGATGTTTGGCATTTCATTCTGGTGTTCAAAGCCGGGTGCATCACCATGATAAGAAGCCGTGAGATAGAAAATAGGGCGGCCATTTTGAATCGCTTTCACGCGGCGTGTACTAAAGCTGCGTCCATCTCTTAGGTTCTCAACATCGTAAATAATGGGTTTTTCAGGGTCGCCGGGAAATAGAAAGTAACTGTGGAACGAGTGAACACTGCGGTCGTCTTGAACCGTATAACGAGCAGCAGAAAGCGCTTGCCCTAATACTTGACCGCCGTATACCTGTGGCAGACCTAGGTTCTCACTTTGCCCGCGGAACAGGCCTTCCTCTAGTTTCTCTAGCTGAAGTAAATTGAGTAATTCATTTAAAGGTTGACTCACCGCCAGCATGCCTCTTGGTAAAATAGGTGTCAGATTATGGTGTTAATCATTCAGCTTAGTCAGATATCTGTCAATAAATCATAGGGTTTCGAGACAGAATATGAAAGCTCTCTTATAATTGGTGAGTAGATTTGCCGAGTCCGGCAAACATGTTGAGAGAAATTGAATATGAAAAAGGCTCTAATTCTTATTACGTCTTTAGTATCGTTTGGCCTACTTGTAGGTTGCCAAGCAACATCAGAAACCAGTGCTTCTCAGGAAGTGGTTGCAGAGAACACTCAAGTGATTTCAGGAACAGTAAGCTATCGTGAAAGAATTGCATTGCCAGAGAATGCCGTAGTGACTGTTACGCTAGAAGACATCTCACTGGCTGACGCACCATCGACCGTTATCGCGACTCAAGAGTTCACCACAGACGGTAAGCAAGTTCCGTTCGCATTCGAGCTGAGCTACGACAACAACAAGATTAAAGCTAACCACCGTTACAACATGCGCGCAACGATTCACGTTGACGGCAAACTGCGTTTCACAACAGACACGATTAAGTCAGTGATTACTGACGTAGAAAACACGCAGCAAGCAGACCTACGTTTGGTTGGTGTCCGTTAATTCGAAATCGATGCCACTGTTAAGGCATCTTGATTAGCTAATTTAGTCAGTTGAATAGACGATTAGTGGCAGCTCTAGGGCTGCCATTTGTATATTCTGAGTTTAACTTTTCCCGCGTCACTCACTTCAATCCCTTCTTCTTGCAAATGCTTTTTCTGGCGATCAAAGGAATCCCCTTTCAAAGAGATCTCACCTTTACTATTGATCACCCGATACCAAGGCAGTTTGCTTCCTTCTGGTAGGTTACCCAGCGCTTTACCCACATGGCGCGCATAACCCGGAAATCCTGAAAAACGTGCGATGTCTCCATAAGTTGTTACTTTCCCATATGGAATTTGGTGAATCACAGCAAAGATTTGGGGCAAAAATTGGTCCATACTAAATGTTCCTAGTTCATAAATACCAATCACAGTAAGTAAGTGTTCAAAAATAGCGCAGGGAAAAAGCTTGAGAACAAGACTGCTCTTTTTGATAAGAAGTTTCGATAAATAGTTATTCTACAATCAAAAAATCTAACGAGGTTATCGAGGCTTTTAACAAGCTAGGGTGACCAGTTAATTACTACGATTGGTATGGTACCACGGATCGGTAGAAGGAGAGGGCTATGGTATTTTCAACGTTTCAGTTCTTGATCACCACATTATTAGCGGTTGTTTGCGCGAGAGCAATCAGTTTAAGTGAGGGAGATATCCCAGTACTTGCAATGGTCATTCCTGCATTATGGATTCTACCGCAGGGCGGTATCGCAGGTTTAGCTTTGCTTGCTGCCATGACCACTTACGGTCTAACCCTTCCTTTGCAACCCATCACGCTCTCTGTCAGTGTATGGGTGTTATTCCCACTATTGATGGTGGTCTTTTCAAAACGTAGCAGTTTGTCGGTCGTGATTATTTCTGGCTTGATCGTCGCAACGCTACAAGTCGGGATCATGGTGACGCAATCCGCAGGAAAGCTTGATGGCGTTCCGTGGGTTACCACGCTGCAAACCTTGTCGATCATCGTGATTTGGTGGGCGGCAAATCATCTTAAACCAGCCAGTCGACACAGCTGGTGGTCATTAGGCTTAATACTTCCATTATGGATGGCCGATTTACCTTATGCCGCTTTGGTTGCTTTGTGTGTCACGGGTATCATGGCATCGATGGAAACACTGACGCGCTTGAAAACTTTCCGTTGGAATAAGCTGTTGTGTTGGACATTGCCAACAGTCGGTTTTGCGGCTTTGGTGATAACCCCAAGTATCGAAGTGCCTAGTCCCGTTTTTGTGGTGTGGTTATGTTTGTTGGGCACCGCTTGGATGACAGACTACATCCTTCGCACCGAAGATAATGAAGACATCGATATTTAGCTCTTCTGTAACCAAACCTTTCAACTGCAGGTAAATGGCGAATTTACCTGCGATTTGCGAATGGGTTGAATAAAGGATAAGCACTTAGAACGCAATTGTTCAAAAATAGGGTGGAAGGGCTTGCAATGGTTGCTGCGATGCTTAATAATCCAATCACTCTTTGAGGCAAGCCTCTTAGAAAAAGAATCTATGGAGGCTCTGGTCCTCCCGCAACACTAACTTGTGAACTCGGTCAGGCCTGGAAGGGAGCAGCCGCAGCAGGCGACGTGTGTGCCGGGATGTGGCTGGGGCTTCCACCCATTATGAAGCCTGCAATATATGTTCGCATAAATTGCAGGCTTCTTTTCTTATTTGCATCTTAAGTCTTCATGGTCTACTTTTTGTTGTAGGTTTACAACAAAGTGCTTGTGCTATGTACGACCAAACCAAAAAATCATCAGCTGTTCACAACATTTGTAAATTCATGAGTTTGAAAAATGACTCAGTTGTTCGAACAATGTCCATGCTTGAGTATGATTTTTGTTTTCATGCTGAATACAATCCTCAAATAGTTAGATATGAATCTCAGCCACATGGGTTTGAGTACTACTTCAATGGGCGCTACTGCCGCTACACGCCAGACTTCCAGCTTTTCGATAGCATAGATACGCCTTCTCTGATTGAAGTAAAGCATTCAAGTCAGATCCTTAAACCAGATTTTCGATCAAGGTTTAAAGAAAAGCAGCTTGTCGCTCAAGCTGAGTATGGAAAAAAACTTATCTTAGTGACCGAGAAGCAGATTCGAACAGGTTTTCTACTTAGTAACCTTAAATTACTCCATGGCTATTCAGGGATTCGTACAATCACTGACATTCAAAAACATGTGCTTCAGTTTGTTCAAGCTAATAGAAGCGTGACCCTTCATCATCTTTCACACCAACTTAAAATTTCTCCAGATGAAACACTAACAGCAGCTTTGTGCTGGCTATCTTCAGGTGAAATACAAACAGATTTTAATCAGAAAAAATTTGATTTAGAAAATTCTGTTTGGTGCTAGTCAATGAGTGATGATGATCTCTTTGGTTTTAGTGATGAATTTAATAGCTTCGACAATGATGTAGCTGATGATAAAACGCTTCCGACAGAATTTTTAGCAGAAGACGAAAATCTTGAATTGGCATTTGGTGACTTGCCAAACAAAGATACGGCATTGTTTCGTTTGGATCTAATTCGTTATTTGGAAAGGCGCGTAAAAGGCGGTTGGACGCCCAAAAACCTAGATAAGCTCTTGGAAGAGTATGCTCTATTGAAGAAAACTTCGGTCCCGTCATCCAGAACGGTTGCTGATTGGAAAAAGCTCTATTACGAGTCAGGTAAAGATGTAGCGTCTCTTGTTCCTGGGCATAGCAAAAAAGGAAACAGAAAACTAAAGAATGATTCATCTGATCTAGTTACAGAAGCGATTCAAACCAAGTTTATGACCAAAGAGCGAGTATCGGTCAATACCGCCTATGAGTACTACAAATATCGAGTTATTGAAGAAAACCGACAACTAACGCAAGTTAAAATAGCGCCAATTTCCCAACGGACATTTTACAATCGTGTAAATGCACTGCCTCCCTATGAAGTTGCTTTAGCTCGTTATGGAAAACGATATGCTGATAATAAGTTCAAGACTGTTGGGTCAATCATTCCGGCAACGCGGCCAATGGAATATGTAGAAATAGATCACACTACAGCTCCTGTGATTTTACTTGATGATGATTTGGAGCTTCCTCTTGGCAGACCACACTTAACAATACTTTATGATAGATACTCCACTTGTATCGTTGGTCTTTCTGTCAATTATAGAGATCCTAGCTACGAGACAGTACGAGCAGCTTTTCTTAATTCAGTTCTTAAGAAGGATTGGATTAAAGAAAAGTACCCAAGTATTAAATCTGAATGGCCTTGTTACGGAAAAATCACAAATTTGATAGTTGATAACGGTGCGGAGTTTTGGAGTGATAGCCTAGAGTCAGCATTAAAGCCATTAGTAACAGATATTCAATATAATCAACGTGGTAAACCGTGGCGAAAAGCGGGTGTTGAAAAGTCTTTTGATACCTTCTACAAGAAACTATTTAGTCGTTTCCCAGGAAAAACCTTCACCAACCCTACTCAGTTAAAAGACTACAACCCGAAGCGAGACGCTGTCATTAATGTGTCTGATTTTCTCGAGCTGTTACATAAGTGGCTTATTGACGTTTATCATAAAAAAGCTGACACGAGGTACAAGAGAGTTCCCTACCAGAAATGGACAGAGTCGCAAGGAACGATAATCTTTTGTGAAGGCCCTGAAGCAGAGCAATTAAAGATTGAGCTTGGAGCTGTAAACCATCGGACTATAAGAAGAGGTGCTATTGAATTGTATTCTCTCAAATACCAATCTGATGAGTTGGAAGAATACGGTAAGCAGTACTCTAGTCGTGCAAGAAAAAGCGCTTATGTGAAAACCAAGACAGACCCAAATGATATCAGCTCGATTTACGTTTACCTTGAGGAAGAGAAAAAATACATCAAAGTCCCAGCAGTCGATCATTCGGGTTATACAAAAGGTCGATCTTTATATGAACATCAACGAATTAACAGTTTGAGAAGGTTGAAAGTCCGTTTGGGAGAGCAAGACGAATCATTAGCCGATGCGTCATTGTATTTGGACAGGGCTATGGATGAAGCAATAGAACGTATGAGTCGTTCTAAGTCCAAAAAATCGGCACTTCCTAAAACAACTCATGCTTCAAAAATAGCAAAGCAAAGAGGTGTTGGTAGTGAAGGACCTAGTACCATTGTCACTACGTCACCTAAACCTATCAGTGAAGTACCAAAAGAAGTAATAGATATTGGTACAGCTAGTGATGACCTCAGCGATATAGAGGGGTATTAGTGAACATACTTAGTGATCTTCAAATAGAGCAATATACATCTTTTAGAGAGTGTTTCTTAGAATACCCTCAGTTGACGGAAATTTATAACGTCTTTGATCGAATGGTATTGAATAGCTCTCTTGGAGGGGAACAAGAGTCATTATTGCTAACGGGAGATACAGGTGTTGGCAAGACGGCGATGATTGATAATTATGTTGCAAGGTTTGCAACTAAGGGGAGCCGATGGGCTGAAATGCCAGTATTAAAAACTCGCATCCCAAGTAAAGTTCGTGAGCAAAATACGTTAGAAAGATTATTAATTGACTTAGATAGTCGAGCCTCTAGCCGCCGCAGGAGACCTTACAAAGAAGGAGCGTTAGAACAAGGAGTCGTCAAAAGTTTAATTGAAAAAAAAGTGAAGCTTGTGATCGTTAATGAGGTTCAGGAGCTGATGGAATTCAAAGATGCTAATGAACGACAAACAATAGCGAATACTTTTAAGATGATAAGTGAGGAAGCGCAAGTTTCATTTGTATTGGTGGGTATGCCCTATGCGACTATGCTCGCTGAAGAAGACCAATGGAACTCTCGTTTGGGCTGGAAGCGACACTTAAGTTATTTTCACCTTTCTAAGCTGAGCGAAGCCGATAACAAAAGTTATATTCCTGATGCAGAAGGGAAACGGCATTTTGCAAGCTTTGTTGCCGGACTTGCTGGCAGGATGGGGTTTGAAAAACGCCCTAACTTAACTGGGGATGAAATTCTATTGCCTTTATTTTCAGTCTGTCGTGGAGAATGCCGTGTGCTGAAGCACTTTCTTGCAGATGCGTTACTTAATGCATTGCAATCTTCAAAGGATACGATTGATAAACCATTATTATCGGCTTGTTTTGATACTAAATACCCTTATGCGAAACAGAATCCTTTCGAGTGTAAGTTAACAGAACTCAAGCTAGTAGAACTGAAAACAGAAACTTCGTACAACAAAGGTGCTCAATTTAAAGAAGACCGATTAATAGGTCGGTCATTTACTGATTTATTACCAGTTCATATGTTGCTGAGTAAGACACCTTTAAAAGCTCAGTGATACGCACATTGTTATTTATTCAGATTCTCCAACAACACCGCCTTCTCTTCATCACTCATCTTATCAATGGCGCACGCTAACTCAGCGCTCAATTCGCTCCTACAGAAAAAGTAGTTTAGTGGCACATCTAACTCTTCAGCCATACGTTCAAGCGTACCAATATCGGGTACATGTCTGCCTTTCTCGTAATGATTCATACGACCGCTCGCAGAACTTTGCTCCATACCAATTTTCACCCCTAAATCTTTTTGGGTGATCTTGGCTTTTTTACGCGCAGCTTTGAGCCTCGCTGGGATGGGGTTGTCTTTTTGCACTTACACATTTCTTTTCAACCTTTAGATAACTTAGATTGTCTAAGTTTTACTGATTTTTGTATACTTAGCAATCCTAAGTTTTTATTGCCTGTAAGAGTCACATGAAGAAAGTAACCAGAATTAACCCTCACATGTTTAACCTATTGATTGAAAAAGGGATGGATAACTTCTCCGTCACAGAAGCTAGGGATGCTTTGCTAAACAGTGCTTCAACCTTCCCGAGTAAGGACGACGCTCGAAAGTATGTTTATAAGCAACTTCTATCACTTGAGGAGAAAGGTTGGCTTTCTGTTATTGGGACTCGCAGAGACAAGCGCTACCATCAGACTAACGAATTCAAAGCGCTCACAATTGAGCCTAGAGTGGCTAGAAATAGGAAAGCTAAAGTCGATTCAATAGCTGTTCAAACTCCAGAGTGCTCTCTAAATGCACTAGAGCAAGAGAAGAAACAGCATGAAGGCGAGTTGGCGATTACTCTAGGCGAGATTGAGGAATACCAATCGTTGTTAACGCGTTTCCCAAACAACAAGCACGATATGCAGCCGCTATTTAATGCAGCAAGAGAACGCTCAGCCAAGCTATTAGGCAGAATTAATGCACTAACCAACTGGATGCAAGTCGCCCAAAGCAAGGCCCCTCAATGTTAAGAGCATGGCAAGCCGAGTGTGCAGCCCAAGCTATCGAGAAATTCACTTCAAACAAGCATTCACACTTCTTCTGCCAAGCGACTCCTGGAGCGGGTAAAACCGTTATGGCCGCCGAGGTTGCGAGTCGGTTATTTAAAAGAGGAATGATTGACTTAGTGCTGTGCTTCTCGCCCTCTCTGACTGTTGCTGAAGGGATGCAAAAGACCTTTTCATGGAAGCTCGAATGTTCCTTTAATGGAGGCTTGGGGTCTCTAGGTGGGTCTTACACCTATCAATCGGTCCGTTTTTTGGATGAAAACTTTTGGTACACCGTCAGCAAATATCGAGTTTTAGTCATATTTGATGAGACCCACCATTGTTCGTTTGATGATGAGGGGCGGTCAAACTCATGGGGGCTAGAAATTGTCTCTAAGATCCAAGGTTTTGCTCGTTACACTCTGGCGCTGTCGGGTACTCCTTGGCGTTCTGACCGACTACCGATTGTCATGGCTGAGTATTCCGACCCCGATGGCAAGGTTGTTTGCGATTACCAATACGGTTTGCAACAGGCCGTTGAAGATAAAGTGTGCCGCCGCCCTAAAATCGTTTTAATCGATAATGAACACCTGAGTGTTAAGGCTGGCAGTGACAATCAACACTTCGCCTCTATTCTTGATTGCCTTAAACAATCCGATGTCTCTTATCAAAGCGTCATCCATAACGAAGAAGCTATGAATTACATATTAAATAACGGTTGCCAAAAGCTAGAGCAGATAAGGCAAGAGTCCCCAAGTGCCGGAGGCTTGGTGGTCGCATCTTCTATTAAGCACGCTAAAGACATTCAAAAGCGACTTGTTGAGCACTTTAATCAATCAGCATGCTTAGTGACCTATCACCATGATGATCCGTTAAATGAGATTGAGTCCTTTCGTCACTCAACGGTTCAGTGGATAGTCAGTGTTGGGATGATAAGTGAAGGAACCGATATTCCAAGGCTGCAGGTTTGCTGCCATATGAGCTCGGTAAAAACGGAACTTTACTTCAGGCAAGTGCTCGGACGAATTTTAAGAATCAATGATTCCCCCAACCAAGAAGCGTGGTTGTATACCTTTGCTGAAGAAAGTTTGATTGGATTTTCTGAAAGAATTGAGCAGGATATTCCTGATAGCTGCATGTACATTAAACAAGAGAATAATCTGCCGAGTGCTATTGATGAAAAACACCTACTATCAAGCACTGTATCGGAAAGCGTTCAATCTAATCGACCCCAACCAAGCTTACTCAGTTGGGGAGAAACTTCAGATATGATGAATTCAAATAATGCAGGGTTCATTTTAGCATTTGATGAACTGAGGTTAGGCCAATTTAAACAGAGAGTTATCGCCGCATTTATCTAAATAGATTCCGCTTCAATCTCTTTCAGTGTTTTACCTGTAGCACTTCTCCAGTAATCGGGCCCGCTGCAAGGGTAACCAAGCAGCACTGCGGCGGCTTGAGAGGCGCTAGTAAATAGAATGTCTTCGGCTGCTACTAGGCGGTCTCCTGATGACGCTAGAATCCCCTTATCTTCTAGGTTACTACGTAGCTTCGTATAGCCTTTAGATAAGCTAGGCTGAGCTATTGTTAGTGCCTGAGACCCTTTCAAAACGACAATGCCTTCATCCGTAAGCATTGCCTTAGCATTGACTTTTTTTACCTTGAGCTGCAGCACCATACTCTCTGGTTCACTTGGTAAGGGAGCATTCGTTTGAGACACCTTCGATTCCAACAGCTTGTGCCCTAAAGAACCGATAACAGTGCGAATGTTGTCAATAAAAGTCTCCATCGCATCTCTTTCACCTCTGGGCAATGAAGATGTCGGTGGCTGCTTGTCATTATCGAGGTCATATCGTTTTGACTCTAAGATAATTTCGATCAAACGAGCTTCAAGGTACTTAACGTGTGCTTTCGTTAAGTTTTCATCTTTGTTGGTAAAGCAAATGGCTTCATTCCAGAACTCTTTGCCTGCTAAATGTTGTGATAAGCGTTTTTGAATATGTTCAGCTTCTCCAACGTAAACAAGGCTATTGCCACTCTCTGCGTTGTAACCAAATAAAAAGTAAACCCCGGGCCGCTGAGTTTCTTCCCATTCAGAGAGTTCTTTGATGTGTACTCTAGGAACCGCAATAGCCTGACCTGTCCAGTTCACAATTTCAGCATGTCGAATACCTGTCACAGAGCCGTTCGCCAAGTATATTTTGAGTTGCGTTCCTCTAGTCATCATCACTCACTTTTAACAACAATCGATGCGCTAGATACTATCTAACTGAATAAAAAATAGCACTTTTATTTATGATCAATTCAATGTGATGCACATTAACGTATAGCTGGCTATGTATGATAAAATCGCGCGATAGACCTACACATCACTAAGTTGTTTTCTTCTTGTTAAGAAGGTAACAATTTACCAAAGAGAATCACCATGCTAACAGGCAAAATTCGTAATCAGATCGACCAAGTTTGGGAAATGTTTTGGACAGGCGGCGTCGCTAACCCAATCTCAGTTATCGAGCAGATCTCCTACCTACTGTTCATTCGTCGTTTAGATGAATTGCAAAAGACGGCTGAGCGTCGCAGCCAAGCGACAGGTCTACCACTGAATAACCCAACCTTTACGCCTGATGAGCAAGCTCTACGCTGGAGCAACTTTAAAGACAAAGATCCAGATGTGATGATGGAAATCGTCCGCGACCGTGTGTTCCCAAAGATTAAAACCCTACAAAATGAAGGTAGCTTTGCTGAGCACATGAAAGATGCGATTTTTATGATCCCATCTTCAAAGTTGTTGAGTCAGGTAGTGGATTTGCTTAGTGCAATCGACATGAATGACAAAGATACCAAAGGCGATCTGTACGAGTACCTACTAAGCAAGCTGCAACAGTCGGGTGTGAATGGTCAGTTCCGTACCCCGCGTAACATCATTCAAATGATGGTCGAGTTGATGCAGCCAAAAGTGGGTGACACTATCTGTGACCCATCATCAGGTACGTGTGGCTTCTTGATGGCGGCAGTTGAATACGTTGAAGAGCATCACGCTAAAGAAGTGAACAAGCCCGATAACCGTAAGCACTTTAATAATGAAATGTTTACTGGTTTTGACTTTGATAAACACATGCTACGCATTGGCGCAATGAACATGCTACTTCACGGCATTGAAAACCCTAGCGTGCATTACCGTGACAGCTTGCAAGACCAAGGTGACGAGAACATCTCTGAAGCTTATAACCTCATTCTTGCAAACCCGCCGTTTAAAGGCTCTGTTGATTTTGACATTGTCGCGCCAGATTTGCTGCGAGCGTTAGGTAAAAACCCTGTAGTCAAACAACCTAAGCCTACATACAAAATTGAAAAAGACGAAAACGGTAACGACATTAAAGTCGAGGTGAAAAAGAAAAAGCCAACTGAGAAATCAGAACTGCTGTTCTTAGCCCTAATTCTTCGCATGCTCAAAGTGGGTGGTCGTGCGGCGGTTATCATCCCTGATGGCGTGCTATTTGGTTCGACTAAAGCGCATAAAGCGATTCGTGAGCAAATTGTATCTAAGCAGAAATTAGAAGCGGTAATTTCACTGCCTTCTGGTGTATTCAAGCCCTACGCTGGGGTAAGTACTGCGATTCTTATCTTCACCAAAACTAACAGTGGCGGTACAGATAAAGTTTGGTTCTACGATATGCTGGCTGACGGTTATTCACTGGATGACAAGCGCTCACAGCTATTCAAAGATGGTGAACTGCCAACCCACGAGCAAAGCAACATTGCTGATATTATTGAACGCTTTAACACGCTAACCAATGAAGACAACACACCAAACAGCAACAGCCCTGAATACTCGCGTAAAAAGACAGAGCAGAGCTTTATGGTGCCGGTGGATGCGATTACCAGTAACGACTTTGACCTAAGCCTCAATCGCTACAAAGAAGTTGTGTACGAAGAAGTGCAATATGATGCGCCGCAAGACATTTTAACACGCATTAAAACCTTGCAAGACAAGATGGCGAAGGGTGTATCTGATTTGGAAGGGTTACTGAAATGAGTTGGCCGATGGTTTCGTTCTTAAGTGTTTGTGATTTCCAAGGTGGCACTCAGCCCCCTAAGTCTACATTTATAAACACAGCACAAGATGGGTACATTAGGCTATTGCAGATTCAGGATTTTAAGCGCTCTGACAAAAAGGTATTTATACCTCTGAAGAAGACTCTTAAAACTTGCCTGGAGGATGATATTCTAATCGCAAGATACGGTGCGTCTATTGGTAAGATCCTTTCTGGTTTATCCGGCGCTTATAATGTTGCTTTGACTAAAACAATTCCAGATCTAAGTATGTTAGATAAGAAATATCTATATTATTTTTTGGTATCCGAAAAGTTTCAAGGCTTTTTAAAGTCTGTTGGAACTAGAGCGGCACAAGCAGGTTTTAACAAAGATGACTTTGCTAACTTACAAATCCCACTCCCCCCACTAGAAACCCAAAAGCAAATCGCAGCGGTGCTAGAAAAAGCCGATCAACTGCGTAAAGACTGTCAGCAGATGGAGCAAGAGCTAAACAGCCTCGCTCAGTCAGTCTTTATTGATATGTTTGGTGATCCCGTGACAAATCCTAAGGGTTGGGATGTTCGATCTTTCAAGGAGTTCATCGTTAATCTTAGAAATGGTATCTCTCCATCTAAAGGTGGTCAGCTTGATTTTAAAGTTCTTACCTTAAGTGCAATTACTCGAGGTAGATACAACGACGAATTTTGTAAAGTTGGCTCATTTAATTCTGAACCAGACAACACGAAGAAAGTTACTCAGAATGACTTTTTAATATGTCGAGGGAATGGCAACAAGAAGCTTGTAGGACGAGGTGTCTACCCTACTCAGAGCCGTGATGATTTAGTATTTCCTGACACTGTCATAGCTGCCACGTTAAATTTAGAATGTTTAGATATCAGATACTTTAATACACTCTGGTCTAGTGATCTTATGCGTGAACATATTGAAGGAGGGGCAAGAACAACGAACGGTACTTTTAAAATTAATCAAAAAGTTATCAATGATGCACCTGTTTTGTGTCCTCCAGTGGAGTTACAGAAAGAGTTTGGTAAAGTGATAGAAAACGTAAATGTATTGATTGAGCAAAATCAGATGCAATTAAAAGAACTAGATAAGAACTTCAATGCCCTAATGCAAAAAGCCTTCAAAGGCGAGCTAACCCTATAACGATTACTAAAAGCTCATACTTAAAAGAGCTGTGATGTAAAAAGGAAATTCAATGTCAGATACGGTTAACGGTTCAACGAGCAACTTCGGCTTTATGGATGTTGCCCTTAACGGTGGCAACGATGTGTACACCACGCGTTGTGCCGAGATTCAAACTCGTGCCCAAAATGCGGAAAGCAACATCAAAACTGATCCGCGCATTGCTGGTTTCTATGCCCGCAATGCATTGGAGCTAATGGTTGAAACCGTATTTGATATTGATAATTGGCTTACTCGTCCACGTCATGATGCGACTTTAATGTCGCTTATTCATGACAAGGACTTTAAGCAAAATTTAGAAACTCACTTGTTTCCCAAGCTTAAGCTGGTGATTCAAGTGGGTAACGAAGCGGTACACACTTGAATCACGCTGCCACAGCGTGATGCCCTACAAGCTGTAAAAGAGCTGCACCATGTGTTGTATTGGTTTATTCGTACTTATACACCCGCCTTTGCAAACAGAGAGTTCGATCGTAACCAGTTTGTGGTTCTACCGTTTGATGAAGCACTTATCCCACAACAAGTGTCGATTGATGCCACCGTGGCGACCAAAGCTCTGAGCAGCATTAAACGGGTTAAAGAGCTAGAGAAGCAGCTAGAGCAAGACGATAAAGTCGAGCGTGAGGCATACTTACAGCAGCTTAAAGAGAACGAAACGTTAAAAGCGGCAAACCAAGCATTACTTGAACAGATAGATCAAGCTAAGCAAAGTGCTGAAAAAGTCACGGATGCGCACGACTATAACGAGGAAGAAACTCGAACTTATCTTATCGATGTACTTCTTCATGAGGCTGGCTGGAAACTAGAACATAAGCGAGACCGTGAATACCCTGTATCAGGTATGCCAATTTCGCAAGCTAACCCTAATGGGAATGGGTTTGTTGACTACGTTCTATGGGGTGACGACGGTACAGCGTTAGCGGTGGTGGAGGCAAAACGAGCTAACATCAGTCCAGAAGAAGGTAAGCGACAAGCTGAACTATATGCTAATTGTCTAGCAGAGCAATGCGGTGTGCGCCCAGTTATCTTCTACACCAATGGCTATGATACCCATCTGTGGGATGATCATTTCTACCCGCCGCGTCAAGTTCAAGGCTTTTACACCAAAGCCGAACTTGAGCTTATGGTGAAGCGTCGTACCGACCGAAAATCCTTTTTCGAAAGCGGCATGCCTAACAACAATCTTGTTATTAATAACGAGATCACCAACCGTCACTATCAAAAGTCAGCCATCACCAAATTATTGCAGGACTTTGAGCTAGAACATGAGCGCAAAGGGCTATTCGTTATGGCGACGGGTACGGGTAAAACGCGTACCGTGATTAGCCTTGTCGATTTGTTGGTGAAAAACGATTGGGTTAAGAACGTTCTGTTCCTTGCCGACCGTAACGCATTGCTTACCCAAGCTAAGAAGAACTTCGTTAAGCTACTGCCTCGTGTAAGCTGTTCTATTTTGGATTCAGGTCAAAGTAAGAACAACATCGACAGCCGTTTGTATTTCTCTACTTACCCAACCATGAAGAATCTATTGGATCGTGGCTCAGATGAACGCCCGTTTGGTGTCGGTCATTTTGATTTGATTATTGTTGATGAAGCGCACCGCTCAGTCTATTCCAAGTATCGCCAAATTTTTGAGTATTTTGACGGCTTCTTAGTGGGCTTAACCGCGACACCAAAAGATGAAGTCGAAAAAGATACTTATGGCATTTTCGAACTACAAAAAGGGATGCCAACCTACGCTTATGAAGACGATAAAGCGTATGACCAAGGCTACCTTGTACCACCGACCAAAATCTCTGTTGCGACTAAGTTTTTACGTGAGGGCGTGAAGTATAAAGACCTGTCAGACGAAGAGCAGGAAGAGTGGGAAAATAAAGCCGAACTCGAAGACCGTGACGAAGTGTTGCCGTCAGAAGTGAATAAGTTTTTGTTTAACGAAGATACTGCAGAAAAAATGTTTGCCCAGTTAATGAGTAAAGATGATCGCGGTGGTATCCATGTTGAAGGTGGCGATGTCATTGGTAAAACCATCGTTTTTGCAGCCAATAATGATCACGCCGTTTTTCTTGAGAAGATGTTCAATAAGAACTATCCGAAATGGGCAGGCAAGCTCGCACGCGTCATTACCTTCAAAGAAACCTACGCACAAAGCCTAATCGATGAGTTCGGTGGCGACGAAAACAAAATTGATGAGTTTGATCCGAAGAACCCAACCTGCCGTATCGCAATTTCTGTGGATATGTTGGATACCGGTATTGATGTACCAGAAGTGGTGAACCTTGTGTTCTTCAAAGTCATCCGTTCTAAAGTGAAATTCACACAGATGATTGGCCGTGGCACACGTTTATGTAAAGACCTCTTTGGTCCAAATGACGACAAAAAGACGTTCAAGGTCTTCGATTACTGTCAGAACTTTGAGTATTTCGATGCTAACCCCGAAGGCATAGCTGTGGGTGTAGCAAAACCCGTGACTCAACAAGTATTTGAAAAACGAGTTCTATTTAGTACGTTGCTCAATGACAAGCTAAATAATGAAGAGTTTCGCGAACAAAACCCTGAAGACTGTAAGCGCTATACAGAGCTAAACCGTTATCAATTAGACATGTTGCACCACCTTGTGAGTGGTATGAATCTCGATAACTTTATCGTAAGACCAAAGCGCCAAGCGGTAGAGCCCTTCTTAGAAAGAGATCATTGGGACAATATTGACGATACCAAGTTTACAGAGCTAGAGAGCCAAATCTCTGCGCTACCAACTGAAGCTGAAGCGTTTAATTCTGATGAGCAACTTAATCACTTATCACACCGCTTCGATAGCTTGGTGTTAACCATGCAATTGGACCTGTTAGAGAAAGGTATGTTGTCCGAAACAAGCCGCGGACGAGTGGTTGAGTTTGCTGAGCAGCTTGAAGCGAAATCGACGATTCCAGCAGTACAAGCGCAGCTGCAACTTATCCAAGATATTCAGACCCAAGAGTTTTGGCAGGATATCCATTTAGTGACGCTTGAAGAGCTACGTCGTAAGTTACGAAATCTAATGTTTGCGTTGGACAAAGATAAAAAAGAGATGGTGTACACCAACTTCGAAGATGAAGTTCAAGGTGTCCATGACGTGACAAATGTGTACAAGAATCCAAGCGTTGATTTAGCCCAGTATCGCAAGAAAATTGAGCTCTATATTCAAGATCACCAAGATCAGCTAACGATTCAAAAGCTCAAGCGCAATAAATCCATCACTCAAGCTGATTTAGACGTCCTAGAAGGCTTATTACTGGATGCAAGCGGTATGAGTGATGTGGAAGCTTACCGTGAGAAGATCTTACAAGAGAAGCCGCTAGGCACGTTTATCCGTGAACTCATCGGTTTAGACATGAATGCAGCCAAAGAAGCATTCAGCAGTTTCCTTGATGAAGAGTCTTACAACGCGGAACAGATTCAATTCGTCGATCAAGTGATCGATTACTTAGTTAATAACGGCATTCTCGATATGTCACAACTCTTCGAGCCACCATTTACTGATAACCACGGCGAAAGCGCCTACGGCTTCTTCGATGAAGGAACTGTAGTGGAGCTGTTTGGAGTGATTCGCAAAGTGAATGCGAATGCTGTGGTTGAAGAGAGCCAGAGTGCATGATTTTTTATAAGGGTTAATTACGAATGAAATTTAAAATGATACCTCGAAATGCATTTGCTCCCCAAAAGGGAGTGAGTACTTGCTATCTAGAGATCGACAATTGGAATGACTATTCATTTATTACAACATTTTCTGTGTCATTACATGATGAAGAAGGTGATTTTCATAAAATAGGTAATGTTAGAATTGGCTTCGTAGGACAAACGGTTGAAACTGCCACATACGAAAAGTTGGGCGATGTATTTGAAGGTGGCTTACCTTCAGATTTTTTCTCGCTAGGAATGCATACGGAATACTACGAAGAGTTATATAAACTGAATGATCGTTTACGAAAAAAACTACTTCATGCCCTTCGAGATGTTGTTTTCTCTCAGAAATACCTTTCTATCGCAGAAGATCAGGATGTGTTTGGTACAGCATTGTTGCGTGATACGTCTATGGCTGCGGTTAAAGGAAAATACAGTCGTGTATTAGCTGGGCTCAAAGAGCTCACTCCTTATGATTTTGCATTTGTACCTCTAGGTGACATGTTTGGTGGAAAACAACTTGAGTTTAATGTTATTGATGACTCAATGCCTAGTACAAATATACATGCAATCATCGGAAAAAATGGTACTGGTAAAACTACTTTTTTAAATAATATGGTTGAGGCTATCATCAACCCAACTCCTGATGGTTCGAAGGTTATCGATTTGGATAGTTATTTAGAACCTAAACCTCCGATAGGCTCAGATTACTTTAGTAGTATAACGTCAGTATCATTTAGTGCGTTCGATACTTTTACTCC
Organism: Vibrio sp. 10N.286.49.C3; assembly: GCF_041469545.1. Taxonomy (NCBI): domain Bacteria; kingdom Pseudomonadati; phylum Pseudomonadota; class Gammaproteobacteria; order Vibrionales; family Vibrionaceae; genus Vibrio; species Vibrio sp. 10N.286.49.C3. The sequence continues at coordinate 84,490 of NZ_JBFRKT010000006.1, read as the reverse complement.
TCCAAAAGAACAGCCAAATCCAGCTAAAGGAACTTGCTATTTTTATGTAGGGCTTAAAAACCCAGATAAAGAAGGCACCCTCAAAACTCTTGATGAGTTGAGGGAAGACTTATGCGAAAGTATGCTGGATTGTTTCTATGATCCCAAACAACAAAAACTTGCTAGGTTCAAGTATGTAATAGAGTTATTGGAATTTGACCAAAATATCAAATCATTGAATCTTACAAAGTATCATGAAGAGTATGTGGAACTAATAAACGAATATCCAGGATTCGATGAATACAAGTTTAGAACGATTTGTCGCGAAAGATTTCTTGAAATTCTTCCACCGATGAGTTCAGGGCATGCCATTGTTTTATTGAGTACACTTAATCTCATTGCGACAGTTGACGATAAAAGCTTAGTTTTAATCGACGAACCAGAGAGTCATTTACATCCTCCTCTTTTAGCCGCTTATATTCGAGCATTATCTTGGTTGTTAAATCAAGTTAACGGAGTTTCTATCATCGCAACCCATTCTCCAGTTGTCTTACAAGAAATTCCCCAAAACTGTGTATGGAAAGTAATCAGGAGTGAGACAGAAACGACAGTTTCTAGGCCAGTAAGAGAGACTTTCGGAGAGAATGTTGGAATTTTAACGCGAGAAGCATTTGGTCTAGATGTAGAGAAATCGGGTTTCATAACAGTACTTGATAACGCTGTAAAATCAGGAGGAACGTTTGAGCATATCTACCAAAATACTTTTGGCGGGCGTATCGGAGCTGAGGGAGTCACCTTGCTTAGAATATTAGTCGATATTCGCGACCGTGAGAATGCTAAAAATGATTAAGCTTCCCTTACCATCAGAAACTCATAGTGTAAGTTTAGATTCATGCTTATCAGATCTGCCAGCGTCTAAGTTAGCTTATAAGTTTAGACTGAGTCGAGCTAAAACAGACCTAGTAAAACAGTCACTGGCTTATTCATCAAAAGCAACTTCTTTAGATTTGCATCAGTTTAAAGCTTCAAAAAGAGCACGCCCGCAAGACAAAATACCTTTCTGTGGGGGAGGGGTTAGTAAAGGGGACCTTGTTGACTTATATAAAGGTGTATTTTCTAAGAAAGGTACTGCTAGTCGTGCGATATACAACAGAATAAAACTATCATCAGATGAAAGATGTTCAATATGCTTAGTAGGTGAAGCTGAAACCTTGGATCACTATTTGCCTAAGGCTAGATACCCAGCTTTTTCGGTAGACCCACAAAATTTAATTCCTGCATGTACAAAGTGCAATAAAGGTAAGGGGGCATCTTTATTGTCAAAGAAAGAAGAGCATGTGTTACATCCATACTTTAGTTCTAGTAAATATTATGAAGAGCTTTGGCTGAAAGCTGAAATCGTAGAGGAAACTCCGGTTAAGGTAAGATTTTTTGTTGATCCTCCAGTGGGATGGAATGCTGATGAAGTGACTCTGTTAGAGAGCCATTTCAAGGAGTTTGGTCTCGCAGACAAGTTTGCTTTATTTGTGGCACACGCAGTCGTTACAGAAATTGATACAGTTGATATATCCTTGAATCGACGAGACCTCAGTGTAGAAGTGATACAAGAGGATTTCGAAATTAAGGCAAATAATCGCCCTAGTATTAACTCTCCAATTGCTGCTATGTACCGAGCTATGTCTGAGAGTCGATGGTTTTGTTCGGAACCTCGGAAACATGAAGAAAATGGTTATATATAGAAAGGATGTGCGTGGTTCTTTAGGTTATATATATCTCCTGCCAAGTAAGGGAACAGTTTCTAGTCACAATTTGGCTCCATAGAATTTGAATTATTCGGATTAACGGCAATACTAAAACTTAGAAATTCTAAGTTTTAGTGGTGACATGTGAACACGGACATTCAACTTTACCCTGACGAATCGCTCGAAAGCTTCTTGTTGCGCTTATCGCAAGAGCAAGGTTACGAGCGATTTTCTCATTTCGCCGAAGATATCTGGTTCGACACCATGGATCAGCATGAGGCGATGGTTGGTGCTTTCCCCTTAGAGCTAAATCAAGTCAATATCTACCACGCTCAAACCACAAGCCAAATGAGGGTGCGAGTGCTTATTCACCTTGAGAACCAATTAAAGCTCAACAACTTTGGTTCACTGCGTCTAGCGTTATCACATTCAAAAGCTCAATTTTCTCCGCAATACAAAGCTGTTCATAGATTTGGTGTTGACTACCCTTATGCTTTTCTTCGCAAACGCTTCACGCCTATTTGCCCTCTGTGTGTTAATGAAGCACCCTACATTCGCCAGCAGTGGCAATTTATCTCTCACCAAGCTTGTGAACATCATGGCTGTAAGCTGATTCATCACTGTCCTGAGTGTAAATCGAGACTTGAATACCAAAGTACCGAGAGTATTAGCCAATGTGAATGTGGTTTTGAACTCCGAAACTCGCCAGTAGAAGATGCGCCAGAGGTTGAGGTATTAGTTGCTCAATGGTTGTCAGGGAATGATTCAAAACCCTTGGGATTACTAAAAGCAGAAATGACGTTATCTGAGCGCTATGGTTTTTTACTTTGGTATGTAAATCGCTATGGTGATATCGATGACCTCAGTTTTGAGTCATTCATTGAATATTGTGGCGCTTGGCCAATGTCATTGTGGCAAGACCTCGATGCTTTGAAAGAGAAGGCAGAACTTGTTCGAGTAAAAGATTGGAAGAAAATGTTTTTCAATGAAGCCTTTGGTGCTCTGCTTAAAGATTGCCGTCAGTTACCCAGTCGGCAGTTGAATCACAATATCGTGCTTACTCAGGTGTTAGCGTACTTTACACAGCTGATGGCAACAGTACCTTCAAGCGCGAAAGGAAATATCGGTGATGTACTGCTCAGCCCCTTAGAAGCTTCTACATTGCTTTCTTGCACCACAGATGAGGTATATCGGTTGTATGAGTTTGGTGAGATCAAAGCCGCTATTAGGCCGAGAATGCATACAAAGATAGCGAGTCATGAATCGGCGTTTACTTTACGAAGTGTCATCGAGACAAAGCTGACTCGAATGAGCTCTGAAAGTGATGGCTTAAATGTGTATTTGCCAGAGTGGTAATTATGACGAAATTAAGTGACTTATTAACAATTGAAGACGAAGCAGTAAAGCAGTCTGCTTTAAAGAAGATGTTCATGCCCTATACGGAAGATGTCTGTGTTGAAGGGTGTGAAAAAGAAGCGTTAACGATTTTGCTCAATCTCAGTTCAAGCCATCAAGCGGATAGATGCTCGGATTGGTTGGATATTACCCGCGCTAAAAGGCATTTAAAAGCGGCTGAGAACCTAGAGGCATCCCTTGATGAGATCAAATGGTTCCACACTCATAATCTCAAGTTTCCAGACTGCCGAGTTAAAGATCAGCGAATAATTGCACAGCCTCTTGTGACAACCGAGGCATTTATTTCAAGCGCAGTATTAGAGCAACGCTTGGGGTGGGCGCATAACTCTGCAGTGTATCGCCATACATTGTGGTTATTGAATCCTTTCCGCTGGCAATCACAGTCCGTATGTATTCTTTCACTTATACAGCAAGAAAGCCCTATTTGGGTTGGGTTGCTCAAAGAATTTGGTTTAAGTGCTAAGTCACTTACTCGCTTACAAAATACACTGGCAGAAGAGCTCCCTGAGAATAGTTTTCCCGATAGTGTCAGCACTTACAGCAAGCAACTTCGGTTTCCATGGGGGGATGATTATGTTTCAGTCACACCAGTGGTCAGTCATGCTATTCAAAGTGAGCTAGAAGTGAGATCGCGAAGTCAGGAAAGTAAGCTCAGCTTTGTATCTTCGTCATTACCAAACTCGGCAAGTATCGGGAATCTGTGTGGCAGTTTAGGTGGGCATATGAAAGTCCTAAACTACCCGCTAGACGTCAAACCAGCGCAGGGTGGGACGTTAACTGAAAGTCGCAAAAAGAGTGGCCACTACTTTGATGACTATCAGGTAACTAACGCCAAAATTTGTCAGGTGTTAAACCACTTAATTGGATCAGAACCATCAAAAACACAGAAGCAAAGAGAGAGCGCTCGTAAGGTTAGAAGTAAGATATTGCGAAAGCAGATAGCCCTGTGGATGCTTCCATTAATTGAGTTAAGAGATATCGTTGACGCTGCCCCCAACCAACAGCAATTGGAACATGATGACACTTTAGCTCAAGCCTTTTTGACCCGACCAGAAGCGGATCTAGGCTCCTTAGCTAGTGAGTTTAACCGTCGCTTGCATCTCACGTTTCAGAATAACAAGTATGCCGCGAAGTTTGCCTATCACCCTAAGCTTATGCAGGTCGTCAAAGCCCAAATCGTATGGGTACTTGAACAAATCAGTAAACCAAATGGCAATGAAGATAAGGTAACGGGTGAGCAGTATATCTATTTGTCATCAATGAGAGTGCAAGATGCGGTCGCAATGAGTAGCCCATATCTGTGTGGTGCTCCTTCTTTGACTGCTATTTGGGGGTTCATGCACCATTATCAAAGAGAGTTTAATAAGCTAGTTAATTGTGATTCCCCGTTTGAGTTTTCGAGTTTCTCTTTTTATGTTCGAAGTGAAAATATTCAACCGACAGCGAAGCTTACCGAACCCAACTCAGTCGCCAAAGCGCGAACGGTTTCTAACGCGAAGCGACCAACTATTCGTAGTGAACGATTGGCAGACCTAGAAATAGACTTAGTTATTAGAGTCCATAGTGACAGCCGAATTTCAGATTTTAAGACTGCGCTTAAAACGGCCCTTCCCGTTGCTTTCGCCGGAGGGGCATTATACCAACCACAGCTATCGACGCAGATTGAGTGGCTAAGGACATTTACTAGCAGGAGCGAGCTTTCCATGTCATAAAAGGTTTACCAGCATATGGGCGATGGTTATATCCAAGTGAAAACCAGCCGAGTGATTTTGATGAGCTAGAACGTTTAATAACTAAAGACGCTGATAACTTGCCAGTTTCCATCGGCTACCATTTGTTAGAGCGTCCAACTAAACGGGGTAACTCAATCACTAGTTGTCACGCTTATGCAGAGAATGCGATGGGACTTGCTCAGCGAGTTAACCCCATAGAAGTACGTTTTAGTGGAAGAGATCACTTTTTAAACCACGCCTTTTGGTCGATAGAATGCAGTAGCGAAACTATTCTTATAAAAAACTATAGGGATTAATCGTTTATGGAACTTTGCACTCAGCTGAATTACGTTCGATCACTCTCTGCTGGCAAAGCATATTTCTACCATCTTTCTAAAAGTGGTGAGATGTGTCCCCTTGAAGTTGATAGAACTAGGTTGCGCGCACCAAAAGGGGGTTATGCAGAAGCCTATAAAGGGGGCAAGTTTGTAAAAAAGAATGTTGCTCCACAAGACTTAGCTTACTCCAATCCTCAGTTCATTGAAGAGTGTTACGTAAAGCCGGGTGTAGATGATATCTACTGTGCATTCCCCCTTCGAATTCGAGCAAATTCTCTAACCCCTGATATCTGTAGTGACGATGAAGTGCGCAGTAAACTTTCGTTACTGGCTAACACTTATAAAGAGCTCAATGGGTATCAGGAGCTCGCTCATCGATACGCGAAAAATATCCTGCTTGGCAGTTGGCTTTGGCGTAACAGAGAGTGTCGAAAGCTGTTGATAGAAGTGACCACCAGTGATTCACAAACCCTGATTGTAGAAAACGCAACAAAGCTTTCTTGGTATGGTCATTGGGATGAGGCTTCAGCAGAATGCCTAGAAAAGCTCACAGCCTATTTGATGCGAGCCCTGTCTGACCCGACCGAATATTTCTATATGGATGTCAAAGCTAAAATTGGAGTTGGTTGGGGAGATGAGGTTTACCCAAGCCAAGAGTTTTTAGAGAGCCGAGAAGATGGTGTTCCTACTAAGCAGTTAGCTACTGTCGAACTATTGGACGGAAAAGAAACCGTTGCGTTTCATGGTCAAAAAGTTGGAGCCGCGTTGCAATCGATTGACGATTGGTGGCATGAAAACGCAGATAAACCCTTAAGAGTGAATGAGTATGGAGCTGACCGAGAGTACGTTATAGCAAGGCGACATGTTTCCTATGGAAATGACTTTTACCAGTTAGTCAGAAATACAGAGAATTGGATTGAGACAATGACCGCTTCTCAGACCATCCCAAATGACGTGCACTTTATTATGTCGGTCTTGATTAAAGGTGGTCTCTTCAATTGTTCCAAAGCGAAGTAAGGATGACTATGACGACGCGTTACTACTTCTGTATACGTTATACCCCTGTTCAAGCCGACTATGAGCTGTTAGCAGGACGTTGTATCTCTCAAATGCACTTGTTTATGGTCAATAACCGACAAGCCATGAATAAAATAGGTGTGAGCTTTCCCGACTGGAACGAATCTACAGTTGGCCAAACCATTGCCTTTGTTGCTGAAGATAAAGAGATGATGATTGGACTCTCTTTTCAGCCCTATTTCTCTGTGATGGTAAATGAAGGTTTGTTTGAGATCTCTAGTGTTTGTGAGGTGCCTGACATTGCGGTTGAGGTGAGGTTTACCCGTAATCAAACGATTGGGAAAAGTTTTCTGGGCTCCAAGAAACGTCGAATCAAACGTAGCATGGCGAGAGCCGAACTATCTGGTGTTGAACCATCGTTACCAGCCACTAATGAAGAGCGAATCATCGATAGTTTTCATCGAATACCAATCTCCAGCGGTTCATCTGGGGAAGATTATATGTTGTTTGTACAAAAGGAGTTTGTCGGTGAGCGTGGTGCAGCAAACTTTAATAGCTATGGTTTAGCCACCAATCAAGAAAGAAAAGGCACAGTACCTGAGTTACGTTTTTGACCCTTTTTCTAAAGCTCTTTTTCGGAGAAGTAAAAACAAGGACTTACAGACACGATAATAAAAAGGGTATTTTAGACTTTTGTGATGTAAAGCCAGTGGAATTAAAAGCTTAGTGACTATAGTTAACAGTGTCCTGCCGCATAGGCAGCTAAGAAAGCTAAATAGTCTTGAAATACCTTGCTTACCTTGTGTCCTGCCGCATAGGCAGCTAAGAATAGGCCAGGAAGAAAGCAACCTTCCTGCTGAACAAGCAGTTAATAATCAAAACCATCATGTTTAGGCTTGATGGTTTTTGTTTGTTTACAATCGGTTTTATTCGTCCCACTTTCTAACATGGAAATGCCGCGAAGTTTGTTTAAGCGCATTCACTCTAACGGTAGTCTAGCTGATTTTGCTATACTGCAACTTATCTAAAATTTCTGCTAGGTTGTATGAGATGAGTAAGAAAAAGCTGACCGAAAAAGAGCTGTTAGAAGGGATTACTCCTTATAATGCCCACAGTGATTTACTCACCAGGACTGAAACAAAGCCTGATTGGGTGCCTTTCGCCGACGAGGTAGAGCGGATTACAGATGATTTAATGGCTAACCGAAATGAGGTTTTCGATGAGCTTAGTTCAGGTTTGGTGAACCCAGATATTTTTCTTTCAAACCTCAAGTTAGCACTTGATCGCCTTCCTGATGGTGATATTGAGCTTTGTGATTTGGGCAATGAAATTGGTCGGGTTATAGCTAATTTGAATTCACCAAATAAGACACTCTTACGTGAAGTAACTCATGGTATTGAACATGGTTTTGACATGATTAGCAAAGAAAGAGGAACTTCGAATGAATAAGCTTGATGAATGGGTCGACAACAATATGACATTAACCAGTATCATCATAATGGTTGTGGGCTTAATACTCGGATACATCCTTTTCTAGTATCAATTACTAAGGTTTCGAGGAAAAACTCAGTTGTTGCAAATTCTGCAACAACTCCAATCTTCTAATTGTGAAACAGCCTGTTGCACAATTGCGGTACAACCTGTTTCGTGAATTATTTCTGCCCCTAAACGTGTTTAGAGCATAAGAAACTATCAATAGATTAATTTGTGTGTAAGCCTGTTGCACCAGTTTTTTAGTCCCAGATACGACAAAGCCACAGGCAATACCTATGGCTTTGTAAACAGCTACAGAATGTTTGTCATTCAAAACGAAGAGGGAATACATTCTGTGTGCAGCGTCGGGTGTTTTATCACCAAAGTATATGGAAGGGAAAGCACCTAGACTTATCATATGTCCTCGGTGGTCTGCTTTGCAATTAAGCCAAGTTCAATTCGATACAATTACTTCTGGCCAGACAGTAAGTAGTACATCCAAGAAAAAGCAGAGATACCCGAGGCTCTCAACGTTAGTTTAAAGCTAAGAACTGTATGTGGCAAGCTTGCTTCTGCCCCAAGATGTGTTTAGAGCGCAAGAAACCACCATGAGATTTCTTTGTGAAACAAGCTGTTTCACAATTGTCCAACAGGTTGTTTCGTAAATCACCTCTGCTCCAACCCGGTTCTGATCTCGTCGCTTCGGCAATAGAACTAACTAATGTGCAAAATATGCACATTGCTTATCAAGCAACTATCGAGGATTCCTCGGTAGTTGAACTGTTGCAATAATTGCCCGAGCAACGAGAAAGCTCAGTGATTGCAGATTCTGCAACAACTCATATCTGCCCCTTTTCTAGTTAGACGCTCATTTCGCAGTGTGCGAATCGCAACCTGCGGAATGAACTTCTCTTCCCCTTAAAGTATTTATAAACCATACATTTACGTGGTAAATCTAAAGGGATCTAGCTTAGCTTGTCTAAAACACAGACACGACCATAACTACATTACGCGCGACCAGCGGTCAATAGTAGCTGGTATTGACCGCCTTCAGTTCGGAATTCGTTTTCTAAAAAAAACGACAACTTTTGCACCTACAATTAATTGTTACAAAACATGCGCTTAGGTTGCTTTTTATTGTCGGATTTCACGGTGAAATTGACAGATAACCAACAGGGTTGGAAGCTTTACTAAGCGGCTTTCCGACAGCAAACATTATTCTCAATTTTCTATTTTACGTGATAACTGTAGCTTCAAGCTTGTCTGACTCGTTTGTGCCCCAAAATTCGCTAGAACAAATAATCTATAAGATCTGTGTCGTTCATTTTACCCTACAAAAAGTTATCCGATAGATTTCAACTCAACACGATTGAGTCTCCATTATGCTTGTTTGGCCTGTTAGATTGCCTATTTAGTTGGTTAAATCGTCGGATTATCTTGTTAAGGATGATAAGTTACTGAAAATATTGTTATTATCCTTTTTATTTATCAGTTAAGCCGACTCCCATGAGATATGAATCAGCTCCTGTAGCTCCAGAAGAAAGACAAGAAACCACAAGAGAAAGAGCGGAGCGTCACCGGCAAGAGCGCCGAGCGGAATTAACCTATACTGCAAAAGATTATAAACGTTGGGCTGAAGATAGAGAACGCGTTCTTGCAGAGCGTGCTGCTGCACAACAGGCCTACGATCTTACTGAAAGAGAGTGGAATAAGGAATTACAAGAGCAAGCGAAAGAATATAAGTGGGATACGTCTCAACAAACCAATGTCAGCATTGCTGTGATGACTGTTGAGGAAGCGAACGAGTATTTAGATTTACTCATGAAAGACACTCACGGTGAGCTTTCTACAGGTAAAGACTACACAGGCGTAAGTATGGGCTTAAAAGGTGCCTATGAGGTAGCCAAAGAGCTTGGTGGATTGGGAGCAACCGCTAAGGCGGTCGATATCAATGGAGTGACGAATATTGTGGTTGAGAACTACAAGCCTCGATATTTAGATCTCGGTATTCGTTGGCAGGAAGCGACACCTCAAATGCTTAAAATCGGCTACGCACTGAATACTGTTAAAGGTAATGTTAATTTCGTGAAAGGTAACATCTATGTAGAACTTGTTTTCAGTGGCGCAGTCAATGCCGTAGATTACATACTGCATGATGAAAAAAACTTGGGTGAGGTTGTCGGTCAATATTCTGCTGACGTGGTCAAGGGGGTTGTTGCAGGTGTAGTCGCTCAAGGTATTTTACTCGGCTCACGTGCGGCACTAGGGTTGCTCTTTGGTTTTTCTTTACCAGTTGCCGTTGGGCTGGGCTTGTTTGCTTATTCCGCCTTCAAGATTGGTGGTTACATTTCAGACTTAGACGACGAATATAAGTTTACCGAACCAATGAAAGAAGCAGTAGAAGAGTTAATTGATTAATATGACAGACTTACTGAAGAAGCTTTCTGCTTTGCTATTCTTTATCGCCATAACGCTATGGTGCGCTTTTGGTGTTTATGACTTGAGCAATTTAGTAAAAAGCGTAGATATTGAGCCCATCATTAAAGTATCGGGATACTTTAACAATACATCTTCATTTGTACTATTTGGCTTTTTTCTTCCTTGTATCCCAATGGCACTACTCAATATATTTTTAAATGTACAACTACCAAAATTAACACTTAAATTAATGTTATTTGGAGCGTTGGTTTTTGCTGTGTTAGGTCACTACTTTGACTCTATGCTAAGGCAAGAAATCAGAGATAACAGCTATGTCGAATGCCCAACAAAGAGAGAAGTGGCTTTGAAATCCTCAAGTCGGACGTATGTTTTAGACTCTAGTCTGTGTGAATAGATTGTCGTTCGCTTTCTTGGCGCACAACAACCTGCTAGCGCATGTAAACCGGTGCGCTAGCATTCAATAACGCGGTTTGCAATACTTCGAGTTATCCATTATTTGCTAACATTTCATCATTTCCTAAATGACTTCTGTCCAAAAGTTTGTTACACACATGTCGATTATGTCTGCTAGAGGATTAATTGGAGCGTAGTAAATTTACTACGTTGAATCTTAGTCGTTGTTCAAATTTGCAGACTTTCGATGCAATGTTATGCGAACTTATACTGCAAATAGTATTGTAAGTCTTTGATGGTTGGTTCGAGTTATGCTGACTTATCCTGCAAGCATCACATTAAAAAAGCCGCTCTTAATGAGCGGCTTTTTGCTATCTGCAGTTTGCCTTTTTCTTGTTCAAGAACGTTTCATCTTTCTTAATTCGCAGGTAGCACCACCGCAGACGCTTCTTCCTCTGAATCTTCTTTGTATTCGACTTTTTCAGTTACCCAATCAATCGTCTTTGTTAGATAAAGCTTGTTGGTTTCGGTATCACACCAACTCTTTGATAATCCTCTTCGATTAAACTCACTACCAATTGCAGCCAGTGTTTGGTTACTTGGTCTACCGTAATACAAGGTGTCGCACAGTTGCAGGTTCGACATCGATTGTGGGTATGAATTAACCGATGACGAGTTCATGCTCAGTGCTTTTGATTGGTTATGAGTGCACCCAGTTAGGCTCAGGAAAAAGAAAAGGATTAGCGTATTTTTCATGGTGTATCAGATCTGTTGCCGATGATTTGAAGAGAGTATTGCCATGATTGCCCCACTAATTTGTCAATTTCTCGCCAACTAGTTATAGACCAAGACTTTCCTCCCAGTTAGAAAGCGTTATTAAGCCAACGATAAAAACAGTATTAACAAACAAAAGCGCAATTTTGTACAAAAGCTGAAAGAGCCTATAGAGTAGACTGATAAGTCGCTCGATAATTAACAGGCTTGGGGATTGTTATGGAGAACAAGAAACGCTCTAAAGAAAAGGCCGAATATAAGATCACAGAAGAGCTCGGTGGCCTTGAAACCCTTAATGCTGAATACGAAAAGCAGAACTTCTCGCGCCACAGCCATGAGGGCTATACGCTTGGGGTTATTGAGCAGGGCGCTCAGCGTTTCTATCGAACGGGCGGGCATCATATAGCACCACAAGATGCGATTATTCTGGTCAATGCCGACGAAGTTCATAGCGGTCACTCTGCCACTGAAGGTGGTTGGGCATATCGAGCCATGTATCCTCTCCCAGAGCAACTTGCCAAGATCACTCAAGAGCTTAACCTACCGAACTACGGTGCGCCTTACTTCCCAAGAGCGGTGGTTGAAGACCCTGAACTCGCTAATCAATTGAGGTTGGTCTTTAACACGATTGATGAATCCGACAATCGCCTGTTAAGAGAGACCTTGATGTATGGGATGTTGGTTAAGCTGATTAGTCGACATGGAAAATCGCCGCTTAACCCTCAACTCGATGGGAAAACTCAGCGCCAGCTTGTGTTGGTGAAAGAGTTTTTAGATGATTTCCCACAAGCCGATGTGTCGCTAGACGAACTATCTAAGTTAGCGGCATTGAGCCCGTTTCACTTAGTGCGCTCTTTTCAGAAAGAATTTGGTCTTCCGCCGCATGCGTATCAAATCCAATCTCGGTTAAGGCTTTCGCGTAAGTTATTGAAACAAGGACATACCATTTCTGATACCGCGCAAGAGTGTGGCTTTCATGATCAAAGCCATTTTCATCGACATTTCAAAAAGGCCAATGGTTACACGCCGGGGCAATACATCAAAATGCTCTAAACTTGCATGGCTAAGGCATGGCTAACTTGTGTTAAGTGCGGTTAAGTGCGGTTAAGGTACGGTGAATTGGGGCATGAAATCGAGCAAGTTTGTACAATCGAACCGACTCAACTCCTCTTACATTGAATAGCCAATGTGAAGAGAGAAAAGAACTATATGGATAGTGAAACAATGGATAGACGAACACAGTTATGGAAGGGCGTTTTAGCGGGAATGCCCTTGAGCATTGCGGTAATCCCTTGGGGAATTCTAGCGGGCTCATATGCGATAGATGCAGGATTGAGTCAGCTTCAAGCGCAAGCGATGTCGGCTATTCTATTTGCTGGCTCAGCACAACTTGTCGCCGCGGGTATGTTCAAAGCGGGTATTGGTCTAGGCACCATGTTGTTGACTACCTTATTCATCACGTCTAGACACTTTCTGTATAGCGTATCGATGCGTGACAAAATCAGCCATCTTCCTGCGCGTTGGCGTCTATTACTCGGATTTTGGCTCACCGATGAGCTGTTCGCGATTTGTAGTGGGCAGTCTCAGCAAGAATTTAATCGCTGGTATGCTGCGGGTGTAGGCGGCGGTTTTTATCTCGTTTGGAATATTGCGAGCTTTGTTGGCATTGTCGCGGGAAGCCAAATTCCTTCACTCAATGAAATTGGTCTCGATTTCGCGGTCGCAGCAACCTTTATCGCCTTGGTGTTCCCATTAATCCGAACTCTACCCGTCGTGGTGTGTGTGGTGGTTTCATTGGTCACTTCGGTTGCCATGTCGGTTAACAATATTGAGGGTGGGCTAATGATTGCAGCGATTGCCGGTATGTTAGCGGGCTTTATCAGCGAATCGTTCCAAGAGCGAAACAACGGCAACAAGACAATTGTGGAAGGGGAATAGAGATGATCTGGTTAACGATATTACTTATGACAGCGATTGTTTTCTTTAGTCGGTATCTGTTTCTAGAGCCTGCAATCCCGCTTCGATTAAATCAAACCACGCGTCGTCTATTGCGCTATTCAAGCCCAGCTGTGCTTACCGCAATTTGGGGGCCGATTGTATTTGCTCCTGAACAAACATTTTGGCCAAGCTTTGAAAACCCATACTTGATAGGCGCGGTGGTCACAGGTCTGTTGATTTGGAAAACAGGCAATGTGCTGCTAACGATTGGCGTCAGTATGGGCGTGTTTTTGTTCTATAACCTCGTTGCGGTTGATTACCTTTTTTCTTGAGCTTCAACGTCAACTTCGGCTTTGTGTTTCTCCTATTATTTAAGGGCTGAATAACTATGATTACTTGTTATGTTCGATATGTAATTGATCCTAAAAAGGTAAGTGAGTTTGAGGCATACGCAAAAATGTGGATTCCTCTGGTCGCTAAATTCGGAGGTCAACACAACGGTTATTTCTTACCGTCGGAAGGGGCGAACAATATTGCATTGGCGTTGTTTACCTTTGAAAGTTTGACTGCCTACGAAGAATATCGGGTTAAGTCGCTGAGCGATGCTGAGTGCATTAAAGCGTTTGAATTTGCAGACGAAGTTGATTGCATCGTGAGTTATGAACGCAGCTTTTTTAGACCTGTTTTAGAGTGATAGACCTTGCAACGTATAGCTTGGTGGCATCTAATGTACTGATTCACTATTTGTGTGTTTAGGTTTTGGTAAGGAGTTAGTTTGGCTAAGAAGTATTATGTGGTTTGGAAAGGTCGTACACCGGGTATTTTTACTACTTGGAATGAGTGTAAGTCGCAAGTTGATGGTTTTGCTGGTGCGAGATATAAATCGTTTCCAACACTAGGCGAGGCCGAGTCTGCTTTCGGTGGTAAAACGTCGTCTGTGTCAGGTTCTTCGGCTACAAAGCCAAGCTCTGCGGGGAAGGCGACGAAAGCTAAGGTGCCGCCTCTTTCGGAGCAGCAAATCACAGATATGCCTTTTGATATCAAGATCTTTACCGATGGTGCGTGTGAACCAAACCCTGGTGAAGCGGGGACGGGTTTAGCGGTATACCAAAACAACCAATTAACCGAATTGTGGTATGGCTTGTATCAACCTGTTGGAACCAATAATACCGCTGAGTTACATGGCCTTAAACAGGCGTTTTTGCTCGCAAAAGAGAAGCTAAACGCGGGTCTCTCTGTAGCGATTTATTGTGACTCTAAGTACTCAATTGATTGTATTACTAAGTGGGCAACGGGTTGGGAGAAAAAGGGCTGGACTAAGTCGGGCGGCGAGATCAAAAACCTCGATATTATTAAGCCTGCGTATGCTCTCTACCAAGAACTGGCTTCAAAAATCACCATCTACCATGTGAACGGACACGTTGGTATTGAAGGTAACGAATTGGCCGATAGAATGTCGATTGTGGCTATTTCATCGAAAGAGCAGGAGCTAGCTCAATATCGTGACATCGAAGATCTTGAGTCTATTTTGGCACTTCGAGCAGGTTAGCTAGGCTTCTTAATGAAAAGCTAATGAAAGTCACTGAAAGCATAAGTCGCCATCATTAGGCAGTGCTAAGTTGAGCGTTACATTTCAAATGGATGTAGCGCTCTTTTGTTTTTGTGGTGCTCCGTTTTCTTATGGTGCTTAGTTTTTAATGGTGCTGAGTAGTTAGTATGATGCTTAGCTGTCTGAGTTAGTCCTTATTGAGCCGGGTTCTCTATCCAACGAGATAATTGCTGAGCTTGTTTGATCGAATTAAAACTGTCTTTCACTCTCTCACGTGCCTTTAACCCCATCGATGTTTTATCGTTACTGCTTAGCTGTGCAAAACGCTCAATCGCTTCTCTTAATTCCTCAACGTTTTTTTCGCTGACTACAAACCCCGTCTCTGGTGAGACGATCTCTTTGCATCCCATGATGTTGGTGGTAATGACGGGTGTTCCCACGGCCATCGCTTCTTTTAAAACCAGTGGTCCTGTATCCACACACCCAGTTTCGGAAAAACAGAAGGGCGCGATTAGGCTGTCATAGTTCGATAGTTTCTCTTTCACCCACTCGTGAGGTTTAGCGCCAAGAAAGGTCACGTTTCGAGTGAGCCCTTGCTCTTTGACCTGCAATTTTAATTGTTGCTCTAAATCGCCAGTACCGATGATATCGAGATGAATGTCGAGAGGTTCGGCAATCGGCGCCAATGCATCAATAAGATGGTGGATACCTTTTTGCTCCACTAATCGGCCAAGGAAAACAAAGCGAAGTTGCTTCGTTTCGGTTTTTGGGTTGAGTTGGAATTGTTTGGTATTCACTCCGCAATGCAAGAGTTTAATGTTTCCTTTCGCCATGGTGTTGAAGTCAGCAAGCATGTCTTTACACACTGCAACCACAAAATCACTCGATGAAATTTTATGTTCAATGTCATAAGCGAACTCATAAACATCATGACCATGAGCAACGAACGAGCAGGTGATATTCAGCAGTTTTGCCGCGACGATGGTGTGTGCTGTAGTGTGCTGACAGAAATGCGCGTGAACGTGTTCGACGTCGTTTTCCGCGAGTTGCAGCGCTAATTTAAACCCATAAGCGAACAGTGACTTTTTGGGCATGCTGGTTTGCTTAGAAATAAATGAGACAGCCTTGATGAACCCTATCCAGTTAATGCTAGCGACTTTACCCTTCCGAACGTTTTTACCTATTTGGACAATGTCGTAGTCGAACTGTTTTTCACTGTTTTCAATTTTGAACGTCATTACACAAACATCGTGCCCACACGCTTTCACAGAGTCGACTTCTGTTTGAATGAAGGTCTCACTGAGTACAGGGTAGGTTGGTGCCACAAATGCTACTTTCTTCATTCCTTACTCCTCAAATCCATATGACTAAAGCTATCAAGCCAAGTTAATAACCAATAAAGCAAGATACGAACCAAGATCGAATCTTAGCTTTAGAGGGCTTTCTGAAGGTTATCCCTAAAGAAGTCGCTCGTTTTCTCAAATTGATAATCAAATTGGAGGTGCAGTTTTTTTGAATATCTGTGTTTGGTCGTCATTTTGAGAATCGGCGTGTAGGTGACTGATATAGAGCTGATTTCGTAGCAAGACGCTCTCGGCATAGAACATGCAACGTCAGCCATATAACGTATAAATCTGAGGGCGTCATTATGGCTAAAGTAAGTGTTGTTATTCCTACCTATAATTGTTTGGATTACCTGCCGAAGGCAATTGGCAGCGTACTGCAGCAGACACATCAAGACGTGGAGTTGATCATTATTGACGACAACAGCAACGATGGAACGTCGACGTATCTCGCGTCAATCCATGATGAACGCATCATTAAATTATCAACTTTGGGTGTTGGCGCGCCTCAAGCTAGAAACCTAGGGATTGAAAAGGCGACCGGAGAATACATCGCTTTTTTAGACGCGGACGACTTCTGGTTTCCAGAAAAAATTGAGCGCCAACTCGAATTTCATCAACGTTACCCAGATCTCTCGATGAGCTTTACTAACTACGAACACCTGACGGAAGATTACCAAGTGATAGTCGATTGCTTTAGTTACTGGTCGCAGTTTCAAGATCAAGACGAGCTGTTCATCAATATCGAAAACCCGTTGGAGTTCATCATTGAAAACAATGTGATTGGAACATCAACGGTCATGGTGAAAGCAGATGTGTTTTCTCAAACAGACAGTTTCAATGCTGACATCAAGTATGGGGAAGATTGGGAACTGTGGCTTCGAATGAGTGAAAACCATCAGATCGGTGTGTTGAACTCGGTGCAGGTTGGTTACTTGATGAGAGCGAGTTCAGTAACCCAAACTGAAAGTCTTAAATTGAGAAATTTGCAATCTATAGAAACCATTCTTCAACATTACCAAAATGACAGTCAACGATGGAATCTACCCACTTCTAGCTTCAAAATCGCAAAGGCGAGAATACTGGAAGGCTACGCTGACTATTACAGAGGCTTACAACAAAACCGATTGGCCATTTCATACAGTATTCGCTCGTTAGTTTTGGCTCCGCAAAAACGAACGTTACGACATCTTCTTGGAGACTGTAAGAGTTTCCTAATGCCTGCATTGTAAGGAATAGGTGTCTGCTATGGGGTCACTAAAACAGTCTGCCTATTACGCCATTGGCATTGTGATGATGAAAGGGATCTCGCTGGTGATGATCCCCTATATCACCCATAAGATGACGTTGGCTGAATACGGTTCTTTAGAAGCCATCGTCTTGTTGGCTGACATCGGGACGATATTATTTAGCTTTGGCATTGTTGAAGCCATGTATCGATATGTTGGCGTTGCTGAGGGTGAAGAAAAAAGAAAGCTGGTCTCGAACTGTTTCACGTTGAGTGTCTTGGCCTGTGTGCTAGGAGGGGCTTTAATTGCTCTTAGTATGCCGTTGTTGTTACTGATGTTGCCCGTCGAGTTTCAACCTTATCAAATCCTACTTTTGCTAATACCGACCATGTTAGATGGTGCGATTTCTATCCCGCTAACATTGATGCGAATGAATGCGATGGCTAAGCGCTTTTGTATGCTAAATGTAATGAAGGCGAGTGTGCAAGCTGCTATGACGTTTGCATTGCTTGAAGCAGGTTATGGCATTGATGGTGTACTAATATCTGCCGCTGTTTCGAGTGTGTTGTTGATGCTGTGTTTACTGCGTTATCAAAGGCAGGAGATGGGCTCATTTGGCAGCCTCAAATACTCCGCTAAGATCCTAAAATTTGGATTGCCCACGTTAGTTGGTGGCGCTTCGATTTACATGATTACAGGGCTAGACCGTTGGGTGATGGCAAGCTTTGTTGGTGTTGAAGAACTTGCAATCTATGCGGTCAGTGGCAAGTTTGCATTGCTGCTTGGCTTGCTACTGCAGCCTTATGCTCTGTGGTGGTTTCCAAATCGAGTGGCCATGTTGCAACAACCTGATGGTAAGAAAGAGTGTGCGGACAGAGCGCTAGTCGGTGTTAATCTGGCCATTGTATTGGGTTGTTTGATGATCCTTACTGTACCTGGTTTTATTACATTGATTTTGCCAAGCAGTTATCAATATGCAGGCACGATTGTTGTAGCACTCTTGGCGATTGGTGTGATTAAGAACGCTGGAGATTACCTCAACCTTGGTTGTTTCAGCGGTCACTCAAGCCAATCGCAAATGTGGATACAAGGCGGGTGTGCGATTCTAGCTGCGATTGGTTATTTTGTTGTTACACCGAGTTATGGAGTGTGGGGCGTTGTGGTGGTGCTTTGTGGCACTTATGCCGTGAGACTGTCACTGCTCTATATCGTGAGTCAAAAGATGGAGTACTTGCCTTATGAACATCGTAAATGGATGGCTGCGGTGAGTATCGCCATACTTGCGATTACCAGTGACCAGCTTCTTGGTTGGGTGCTGGTTGATGTTCATGACTTTGTTTTAGGCAGTTTTGTGGCAATAGTGACGTTAGTCGCCTTTGTTCGATACTCTGTTATTCCTGTTCCACAAGCGTTGCTCGATAAGCTCACGTTAGGCAAACATTCCCACGTAAGTTGAACCGATTTCACCTAGAGCGAGGGTATTCTGATAAGCGTCTAGGGAAATATGAATTATTAACAATAAAACACTGTTCATAATTGTTTTAATTAGATAGTATTTATAAATCTAGTGAATACTAACTATGGAAAGATATATGAATAAGTGGATGCTGCTCCTCTCTCTGTTTTCAGCTGCCTCATACAGCGCCTCTGAGTTTTCAAATGAGGGTATTACTGCTCCCGACTTCAATTCACCGGATTTTAAGCCACCTGAAGTTTCTCAACAGGAACAACACAATATCGTTTGTGAAAGTGTCGTTTGTAATTCAATCTCGCGATCGCAGCCCGTTCCTGAAGTGGGCGAAGTACCGGATAGAGAGCCGAATAAAACATTAGAAACGATAGCGAGTGCGATTTTCATCGCGGGCGAAATTGGTATTGCAGAGAATTTGATTGAACCAGACGAAGAGCATTATATTGTCGAGTAATGATTAATTAAAATTGCGGCATGTGAAGCGGTAAATACAGAGCTTTCTGCATTCGTTCATTGATTAAATATTTACGAAGTTTTTAACAAGGACGAAAAATGGAAATCTGGAAGTTAATGCTATTCATCCCCGCTTGTTTCGCGCTCAACATGACACCGGGCCCAAACAATTTGTTATCAATGAACAACGCTCGTTGTTACGGATTTCAGGCCTCCTTTGTCGCTGGTCTAGGAAGAATCCTTGCTTTTTCCGGCATGATTGCTTTGGCTGCATCTGGTTTAGCGGTTGTGCTTTATACTTCTGAAACGCTGTTTTTCCTGATCAAATTATTTGGTGCAATGTATCTGTTGTGGATCGCGTTTAACCTATGGCGATCTCAAGCCAGCCCGGTCGCGGATATCGAGCGAAATAAGAACTGGTTTGGTCTTGTTAAACAAGAGTTCGCACTCGCTGCGGGCAATCCAAAAGCGATACTCATTTTCACTGCATTCCTTCCTCAATTTGTCGATGTTTCTGCGAACGTAAATACTCAATTCTTTGTTTTGGGAAGTACGTTTCTTGTATTAGAAATGCTCGCAATTTCTATCTATGCAGCCTTTGGCTTATATCTACGGCATTGGTTTTCAAAACCTCAGATGGCCAAGCGTTTCAATAAAGCATGTTCTGTGTTTCTTGCCTTGTCTGGTGCGAATTTATTGGTGAGTCGTCAGTAGGAATTGACTGGTTTGTGAGTTGTATTTGTCGATGGTTTTGGTGCCATTAAAGAAGAGAGTGCCTATCTAGAGCCCGCATCTTGATGCCGGTTTAAATATGGGCGTACGCACGCCTAGGTCAACATCACGATACCGTGCATTAATACGACACTAGAGGTCAGTCGGGTTCGCATATCAAAGTAGCCGTCGGGGCCTTCACTTTGATTCTCTTCTCTCATTGACCTTTCCGCTCGCCAAACCGCAATGTAGCCTAAGATCAGAATCAGAGTGGTGAGGAACTCTTGTTGCTCACCGAGTAGCACCGCTAGCCACGCTGCCAACACAATAACATTGCTAAGAAACAGAGCCTTGTTGCTGGATTGGCTTTCGAAGTTCTCTATCCCATTGCCCCACAAGATGCCCGACAAAAAGCTCAAGATAACCACGCTGTAGGTGATGAAGAGTGTTTCGCCGCTCAAGCTAAAGAATTGCCTGTCGGTGAGTGATAACAGTAGGCCGAATAAAAAGGGGATTAAACCCATATAACCGAGCTTGGCCATGGTGTTGCGTGTTTGAGTTGTCTCCATGTAATCTAACCTCATAACTGCTGCTCTATTGCATTTTTGAGGGTGCTACTGGTTGGCGATGTAGAACTCGGGAAGGTTGCTATCACTTTGCCTTCTTTGCTGACCAAGAACTTGTAGAAATTCCATTTCGGTTTGATACCGGCTTGTTGTTGGATTTCGGCAAAGACTGGATTTGCGTTTGGCCCAGAGAGTGACGCGCGCGCCATCATTGGAAAGGTGACGCCATAATCTAGGTAGCAGATTTTTGCGGATTGCTTCTCGCTTCCTCTGTCTTGGCGAAAATCATTACTTGGGAAACCAACAACCGTGAACCCTTCATCTTTATACGTTTGGTGAAGCTGCTCTAGTTGCTCGAACTGAGGCGTGAAACCGCATTGGCTTGCCGTATTCACGATTAATAAAGTCTTACCTTGGAACTCTTCACACAGCTCAATTTCTTCGTTTGAATTTAACAGCCGTTGTTTACCGTTGAGTATCTCAGGGCAGCTTGCTGAAAAAGCGAATGGACTTGTTAGGCTCGCGATTAGGGCGGTGGAGCACAGCAGTGAATGTTTCATAAGTCTGACTCATTTTAGTTGGCGTAACTGTTATTACTGTTCAGCGACTTGAAATGATCACTTTAAAGACCAGAATCGCTCCAGTATCAGCTGTCGCTTAGCAAATAGGGTTCCACCAAGCGCCTGATATTGACCTTGGCTCCAAGGCGAGATGCTAGCAGGTACATGCCACCGATTTTACGGTGAAGGAATAGGGCATCGGCTGGTGGTGTGTGCCAATACTCTTGCTCCATGCTGAGTATGGTTCCTGCTTCACGAAGCCGTTGGGCCAAACCACTGGTTTTGAAGTCGTAATCTTCATCGACAAGCATGGGTTCACAGGCCATTGTCACTAAGTTGAGAATCGCTTGGCGTTGGTCTGGGAGGATGGTCTCGCTAAAAAATCCAATTTGCTCTAGGGCTTTGTTTAACCCCTGCTCATTATGATTAACTACAGATGTGAAAGCCATTCGATAACCATCACTGAAGCGGTCGCTGTATTCACGGGTGGCACCGAAATCCAACAAGCCAATCTGTCGTGTTTGTTCCACATACAAGTAATTGGCGAAGTTGGGATCGGTTTGCACCATCTTGAAGTCGAATAACTCTCTGAACAGAAGTTCGAGCAAGCTGTGCATTACAAAATCACGGGTGCTTTGATCGTAACCTTCTATTTGCTCTATCGAGACGCCTTCAATGAAGTCCATTGCGAGCACTGATTCTGAAGACATTTGAGGGTGAATTTTAGGTACAACGAAGTGAGAATGTTCTTTTAATGCATTGTGATAACGAGTCGCATAGTCAGCCTCGCGAGCATAGTCGGCTTCATCATGGAGCTGTTTTTTTGCCTCTTCTAATAAGCCTTTGTAATCGACAGACTTGGGAATCAAACCAACGATGTTCAGCAATGTACCTACGTTGTCTACATCACTGTCGATGCTTTTTCGAATGCCTGGGTATTGGACTTTTATGGCAAGTTTGTCTCCCGCATCACTGTAGGCTTGGTGAACTTGTCCGATGGACGCACTGGCGATCGGTTTAAAGTTGAAGGAAAGAAATTCGGCTTTCCAGTTGATGCCGAGTGAGCTTTCTAACACTTGGTTGAGCTGCTTTGTCGGCAGTGGGTCGGCGTCTGAGCGTAGGCGGGAAAGAATGTCGGCGAGATCAGGTTCGAGGACATCGCCAGCGTCCATTGACAACATTTGGCCGAGTTTCATCGCTGCACCGCGCAAGTGTGCGAGTTGGTCAGTCAGGCGAGCAATGTTCTGCGGCGTCAGCATTAAGTCTTTTGCTTTCGGCCTGTTGCCTTGTGCTATTTGCTTGGTGCCTTCCGTCAGCACATTACCCGCGACCCTTGTTGCCAGCGAGGCGAACTTACTGAATCTTGAAATACGATGGGTAGGTAAATTTCTTTCTTTTGCCGACATAAAGGTTCTCTCTAGTTATCAAGATTGATACCAATCGTAGTAAATAACTGTTCACCCTAGCTTGTTAAAAATCTCGATAACGTCGTTAGATTTTTTGATTGTAGAATAACTACTTATCGAAACTTCTTGTCGAAAAGAGCCGCCTTGTTCTCCAGCTTTTTCCCTGCGCTATTTTTGACCACTTACTTACTGTGATTGGTATGACTACAAAGTTCTATAAATCATTACCCAACCGAATGTTTTGTTGTGGTAACTTGTCTCGCGAAACAGTAAACAGAATTTAAAGGACAAAACATGAAGTTTATTTGGTTAAAAGTCGCGGTTACCGTTTTAGTTTTTGCTGCGCTGTTTGGTGTGGTGTATTACAAAGTCGCGAGTGGTATGTCTTAACCAAGCGCTATTTTGTGCAGCTGTTACCATCGCAGCGCGACTTTCCGGTTAACCAAAAAGAGACTTTATATCGGTTCTTGGCAAATCGTAAATAACACCAATCGGCCACTGGCTTGAATATCGGCCAACGTAAAGGGGCGTATAGCCAACCTTTTCCTACTAAGCGCCACGCTTGGTAGGTCACGTCTAAACCTAGCAGCAGTTTTCCATTCTCATCCAGTGCATGCAAAACGGTGTTGGCTGCGTCGGCATCAATCTGAGGGTAGTCTGAAAAGGCTTCACTGTAGATATCGATGGTTTGAATCTTATTCTCGACATCATGCTTTGCAAGTGCCGCCATCTCCTTTGCGCACAATGGACATGTCCCATCGTAAAATATCGTAAGTTGTGTCATCGTCTGTTCGCCTATCATTTCACGAGTGAACCTTCAGTTACCCGTTAAGTCGGCACCCGTCAATTCAATCGCTTGTTATTCAATAATCTAGCAATGGCTACGTGATTGTACCTTTTAAAGATCACTCTCCTCGTATCAAAGCTAAAAAAATGTCTGACGTAGACACTTTGTTCATCCTTTTAAGTCCTTGATTGTTTGGTTAAATCTCGGGTTTATGGACAAAGGATAACAAAGCGTCCAATAAAGGTGTGCCTTCAATATATAAACATCAATCAAATCAATTAGTTGAACTTGGCTTGGAATATGCTCTATCGAACCTACGAATTGCCAAAGGATTTTCTCTAATTTGGGCAGGCAGAAAACCCTAAAAGCATAAGTATGAACAAATGGAGAGAGAACATGAAGGTTATAAATTATTTACTTAGTGTGCTTTTGTTGTTTAGTAGCCCCCAGTTGGCGTGGGCTACTGTTGATGTGATGGAACTCGATGGTAACGCGACCAGTGATAATAGTGCTATCGATTGGGATGACGTAAATGATCCTAACAGCATGGTTGGGATTGCAGAATTTTTCCAAAAAGACCGTAATGGTATCGACCAAATCTTTTGGAAGGGTGGGTCAAAAGATGATTCCGACATTACAGATTGGGCATTTCGTACCGCGTCACCACAACCAAAAGATGACTTTACCAATGCGTATGCCGCTGCTTTTGAAAGCGAAGGTGACTTGCTGATTTACTTTGGTGCAGACCGATATGCGAACAATGGTGATATGTACATTGGCTTCTGGTTCTTACAAGACCAAGTAGGATTGCCGGATGGGAAAACTAAGGGCGACTTTGTTGGACAGCATATCAATGGAGACATCCTTGTGCTGATTTCATTCCCACAAGCAAGTGGCGGTAATCCGTATATAGAAGTGTTGCAGTGGGATTTAAATAATGGTGATGTCACCGACAACATGACGAGAATTTTCCAAACGGACGGTGACCCTAAATCGAATGACTTCGTTGGTGCAAGATGTGGCAGTGGTGCTGTCGGTGTCGAGAAGATCTGTGCGATTTCAAATGATGATTCTATCGGGGCAATTGCTCTACCCAATGTACAAGGTTGGGACTATCTCGCGAAAACGGGTGAAACAACCTCTATTCCGACAGAAAGCTTTGTGGAAGGTCGATTAAACTTGTCAGCTCTGTTGAATGATGAGTTTGGTATTGAGGATATTCCTTGTTTCAGCAGCTTCTTAGTGGAGTCACGAGCTTCTCGTTCGATTGATGCATCTTTGGCTGACTTCGTTGTCGGTTCATTCAGTTTATGTAGCATCAATATAGCGGCGACTTGTAACACAACCAGCTTTACGGTTGATGGTATGTTCAACATAGATTACACCGTGACGGTCACCAACACTGGCCCTGGTTCGTTAGGCACCAATGGTGACTACGAAGTGGCCTTTTTATCTGAGTCACCAATCTTAGGTGCGCTTCCAGTGGTTGGTAACGGCGATGAAGTGTGGAGTGTCGGTGAGTCATTCGCAATCATGGGGAATTATCTGTCTGTAAATAACGGTGCCGTCGGCGTGATAGATGGTGCGGTGGATCTTGATGGGCTTATCGTGAATGCTCAAGCGCCAGTGGCCTACAATTGTCCACCAATAGACTTGAGCCCGATGGTTGAAATTTCTAAGGTGTGTAATAGCTTCTTAGAGGTTGATGGCGGTCAAGTTGTGCTTAAGAAAACCTATGATGTTGAAATATGTAATACTGGTGATATCCCATTGGCCATTGAATCGCTGGTGGATTCTAAGGATGACTCTCTGAGCCGTTCTGATTTACCTACTGAAGTAGTCAACAGCAGTTATTACCTCGACTTTGCTTTACCTTGTGATGATCTTGAGGATGTGACCACATGTGGTGCTGGTAATATGTGTAGTGCATTAAGTGCCGACCCTGAGCTGTTTGCTTGTAAAACAGGTGAAGGAGAGTGGATACCGAACTTTGGTGATGCGATTGGCCAAGTGTGTACACAAGTAAGTAAAACTTATGCGCCAAATGTGTTACCAACCGGAACTGCAGGAATGCTATCTAATCAAGTGACAGCAACGTTTGACTCGCTGTTCTTGCAACAAGCATTTATGGAAACATCGAACATTGCAACCTGTGATGTTTGTCCATTTACTGTTCCTGAGCCATAAGTACTTTCATTAGTTGAGTACAACTAAACTCCAAAGCAGCCTAGTTTGTTAGGCTGCTTTATTAGTTATTAGTTATTAGTTATTTAGTTAGCTAGTTAGGCGACTTAAATTACTATCTGATGTTTTTTAATCAGCTTGTATAAGGTTGTTCGGGAAATAGACAATGCTTTAGCGGATTGGGAAATATTGTAGTGGTGTTGCTGAATCACTCGACGAACATTTTTTGAAGACAGTCGTGCGTCACTCTCAGTATCGGGCGACGCGTCTTTTAATTGAATTCCCATATGACGAGTAGAGAGGGCGCTTGAGTTAGAAAGAACAATCGCTCTTTTTATGCAGTTGAATAATTCTCTGACATTGCCTGGCCAATGGTACTGTTTCATTTGCTCAAGGGTGTCACTAGGCAGTTTGGTTTTGGATGCGTAATTGTGCTTCAGTTCAAATCGAACCAAATCCTCAATGTCTTCTTTGTGATCATTGAGTGGTACTAGGTCTAATGGAAGTACATTGATGCGATGAAAGAGATCCTTTCGAAATTTACCCGCAGCAACGGCTTGTTCGATATTGACGTTGGTGGCGAAAATCACACGGCAATCTACGGGCAATTGGTTGTTACTGCCGAGTCGCTCTATCAAGTTATTTTCTAGAAAGTGGAGTAAGTAGGTTTGCAGCGACAGTTCAAGGTCGCCGATCTCATCCAAAAATAGCGTGCCACCATTCGCTCTTTCCACGTGTCCGACGTAGCGTTTGTTTGCACCCGTGAACGAGCCTTTTTCAAAGCCAAATAACTCTGAGTGAATCAGGGATTGTGGAATTGCGCCACAATTTACAGCTATGAAAGGTTTTTGACTGCGGGCTGAGGCCTCATGTATTAAACGCGCACATAGGCTTTTTCCTGTTCCGGTTTCCCCTTGAATCAGCACTGGAAAATCGTTGTTAGCGATCTTGGCTATCTTCTTTTTAAGTTGTTGGATGGTTCTGGATTGCCCTACCAATTGACATTCATGGCACGAGGTAGGTTTAGTTTGCTTGGTGTCTACCATGCCATACGCATGCCCTAAATTTCGACAAAGCCATTCTGTATCAATAGGCAGGTGGTAATAATCCCAAAAGGTTTGCTTAATGAGTGATAAGTTGCGGCTTGGTGGTTGGTTGCAGATAGCGATTGCTTTTAAACTTGGAGAGTGAGCCTTTAACGCTGATATTTGCTCACATTGTTTGTCGATTGAGGATGATGTTAGACAAGAAACCACAATTGGTGCGTAGCTTTCGCTGCGTGTCTCGAGTAAGTGAATGGCCTGTTCGGTCGTTTCTGCAACTTGAGCTTTCCAGTTATGGAGACGCAGTTCTCCAACCCACTGACTATGGTGCAGGCATGCGGTGTTGCATAACAAAATCACAGAACGAGTTATTGGCTCAGGTGATACTCTTTTTGATGGCATTGTGCTCACTCTTCATGTTTCGATATCCATGATGAAACCTTCAGTAAGCCCCCTAAATATCCTATAAGCTTAGAAGCAAAATTCAATTAATTCGAGCACACAAATCTGATGGCGTTTGGCTGACAAGTGTCATTATCTCAAGCGGGAAAGCCAATCTGGTGCTTTACTTACTGATATTCATGCTATTAGTAAATATATTCACGGATATCGTGTTTTTACTTTTTGTTTGCTGATGAACACACAGTAAACCCCGCGCTAATCACTAACGATAAAGAGCTGATATTGATGATAATTAACGTAGCAAAAAAGTTCATTTTAGCAGCTTCTGCGCTGATGCTCGGCGGTTGTGTTAGCTACAGTGTGACTGAACAAGAAATGACGAACTACCTGCAAGATTCGGTGATGTTAGAACAAGAAGTCGGTGTGCAAAACGTTATGTATGCGCAAGTCGCTGTTGATGATTTAGCGGTGCAGATTGGTAGAGCTGATACCGAGCGTGTGTCTGTTTTAGCGAACACCAATGCAAAAGTTCAGGTGTTCAATATGCCGAATATGGGGTTGGACTTGGATATCGAGTTCAGTGCGATTCCTGAATACGACAAAGAGAGCGGCGAGATTTATTTGAAATCACTGCGTTTAGAGCGCTTTGAAGAAAAAGATAAACAGCTTTCGCCAGAGATTGCCAAACTACTTAAGCCTGCCGTTTCTATGATTGGTTTTGCTTTGTCCCAGTCTCCAGTTTACAAGCTCGACAGCAATAAAGTGCAAGAGTCGTTGATTAAATCATCGGAACCCAATCTAGTGATTAAAGACAATAAGCTGGTCATCGAGTTATTCGATTAACCTTTCACGTTTAGCTTAGACTCATATTTAAAACACAATGGCTACCGATTAGGTGGCCATTTTTGTTTGTGTTGATTCGGTTCACTAACTTATCAATCTATCTCATTTATTGAATTCGCCAGGCATCTCACCTTTACTTTACTCTTGTGAGCAAGTCATCGCTTCAGTCATCAAATCATAAGAAAGAAAAGGTGAACGAACTATGAATAATCCAGTAATAGCGGATAACAAGCCAATCAAAGTGGAACTAACAGAAGGGGAGGAGTATTACTTCTGTACCTGTGGTAAATCGAAAAACCAACCGTTTTGTGATGGTTCTCATGCCGGAACTGGCTTTAAACCTAAGAGTTTTGTGGCCGAAGAAAACGGCGACGCGTACCTATGCCGCTGTAAATATTCAAACAACCTCCCTTTTTGTGATGGCACTCATAAACAGTTTACGGCGGAACAAGTGGGGCAAGAAGGCCCAGAGGTTCACATCCAAGCGGCTGCGCCAGACTTGTCTCCTGCTGCGAGCGCAACCAAAGAAGAACCTACCGTCGAGTTTATCCATCAACTGGCGCGCGATGGTTTATCCAAAGTGGGTCACCATGGACCAATGACTTCAATGGGCGTTCCAAGATATCTATTACCTCACTGGGATGATATTCAAGTGATGGTCGCACAAATGGCGACTAAACCGTTATTGGAAAATGTGCCCGTCGGTACTGAGCTGATTATTGGGCCAAAAGCGAAAAAGCCGCTTAAATTGAACATCTCTTTATTTGTGTCTGATATGAGTTTTGGTTCGTTATCTGAAGAAGCGAAAATTTCTTTAGCGACAGGCGCGGAACTCGCAGAGACAGGTATCTGTTCTGGTGAGGGCGGTATGTTACCCGAAGAGCAAGCCGCGAACTCACGTTACTTTTATGAACTGGCCAGTGCTCAGTTTGGTTACGATGAATCTAAGCTCAAAAATGTCCAAGCCTTCCATTTTAAGGGTGGGCAGGGTGCTAAAACCGGAACAGGTGGTCACCTACCTGGGGCGAAGAACATTGGCAAGATAGCTGAGGTGCGCGGTATTGAAGCAGGTACAGCCGCGATTTCTCCACCCACCTTTGTTGATCTAAAAACCGTCGAGGATTTCAAAAATTTTGCCGACCGAGTTCGAGAAGTGACAGGCGGAATCCCAATTGGCTTCAAGTTGAGTGCCAATCATATTGAAGAGGATATTCAGTTCGCATTGGATGCCAGTGCCGATTACATCATCTTGGATGGTCGAGGCGGTGGCACAGGTGCGGCGCCAGAAATGTTCCGTGCCCATATCAGTGTGCCAACTATTCCAGCGCTTGCTCGTGCCAGAGCCTATCTAGACAAACAAGGCGTAAGTGACAGAGTCACCTTAATCATTACTGGTGGGCTTCGTGTTCCGATGGACTTCGTAAAAGCGATGGCGCTTGGTGCAGATGGGGTCGCTATCTCGAACAGTGCCATGCAGTCGATAGGTTGTGTTGCAGCGAGAATGTGTAACACCAATAATTGCCCGGCGGGCATCGCGACTCAAAAAGCCGATTTACGCCAACGGTTAAATGTCGAGAAGGCATCGAATCAACTCAAGAACTTCTTCGAAGCTTCGAATGAATTGATGCAAGTGATGGCGAGAGCGTGTGGCCATGATCATTTAAATCAGTTTAATCCTCACGATCTAGCAACATGGAATCGCGAAATGGCCGAGCTATCCGGAGTCGCTTACTCTGGTGTCAGTCCATTAAATCAACTTAAGTAAATAGTATTTCGATAAAGCACACTCACTGTATTTTGGGTGTGCTTATTTTTGCCATGCAATACCAATCCATATTACACCTGCTGTAATGCACTGCTTTATTAGCGTTTTTAAATTATTTCCTATTTCTTGAAAATATCACTTTACCTCAAGTTAACTTGAGGTTTTATCATCCTCTCCAATCCAAAAACATCAAGTATCACCTTGTCATTTTTAAAGAAATGTTTCTAACCGAATTCGAGGGCAAATAATGAAAGTATTAGCGATTGGCGCGACCAACAGTAAAGTATCGATTAACCAACAATTGGCGGCTTATACCGCAAGCCTTGCGAACAACGCGCAAGTTGAAGTGCTTGATCTTAATGATTTTGAAATGCCGATTTACAGTGAAGACAGAGAAAAGGCGTCGGGTATTCACCAGCACGCGCAGCGCTTTTTTAGCAAGATTGGCGAAGCAGATGCTGTCGTCATTTCGTTTGCAGAATACAACGGTTCATACACCGCAGCCTTTAAGAATGTGTTTGATTGGACATCACGAATCGACATGAAAGTGTATCAAGGCAAACCTGTTGTTATGCTCTCCACATCACCAGGCCCAGGCGGCGCAAGCTCTGTGTTGTCGTCTGCGGTACATTCTGCACCTTACTTTGATGCTGATGTGAAGGGGTCGATGTCGGTGCCAAGTTTCTACGACAACTTTAATGTAGAAACGGGTGAGATCATCAATGCCGAGATGGCCGAGAACTTGAAATCGATCATGAGTCAGATTTAGAGAGCGAGAACACGACAATAAAACAAAGCAGCAATTTGCGTGGTTTCTTTTCATTGCGCCCGTTGTCAAAGTTTAAGGACATTAACTGGTTAAGGTAACAATAGGTCGTTATTCTAAAGTTAAAGTAAGCTTTAAATATTTATGATCTCAAGGATAGTGTAACAATGAGAAACATCGTATATCTCACCATAGGCCAATTGGCGGAGCGAAGTGGTGTGGCACCTTCAGCGCTGCGCTTTTATGAAACCAAAGGGTTGATTGCTTCGATTCGTACTAACGGAAATCAACGCCGGTATCAGTCGGCGATGTTGAGACGAATTGCGTTGATACAAGTCGCGCAGTCGATAGGCTTCACGCTCGAAGAGATCACCGAAGAGTTATCAACACTGCCAATGAACCATACCGCGACTAAGCGAGATTGGGAACGCGTTGCGAAGAAATGGCAGGGGCAACTGGACAGCAAGATGGCGCAGATTAAATCGCTACAAGAAAACCTAACTGGTTGTATTGGTTGCGGGTGTTTGAGTATGCAGAAATGCCAATTGTTGAACCCTGAAGATATTCTGCATGACCAAGGACAGGGCGCACAACGCATTGTTGATTAGACTAACTGAGTTCCTGAAAGACATGGAGCAACGGGCTAAGTTTTAGCTTTTACTCAATGGGTTAAGCAACAGTTGTGGCCGAATAGCGTGCCTAGACAATCACGAATTATAGGTCTAGTTTATGTGGTTCTTTCAATAAAAGAAGAGGTTAGTTATGTTCAGCCATGTTTTTCTCGGTACCAAAGATATTGAACGCGCGAAGGCTTTTTATGACCCAATCATGAAAGTGCTTGGTTATAGCGAAGGTTCTGTTGATCCCAAAGGGCGCTGTGTTTACGTTAGCCAAACGGGTGTGTTGGGTTTAACGAAGCCGATTGATGGTCAGCCTGCGACTCACGGCAACGGTATGACGGTGGGTTTTCTTGCATCCTCCCCAGAAGTTGTAGATGAGTGGCATCGTGTTGGCGTCGAAAATGGCGGTACCAGTATTGAAAATGGCCCCGGAGCGAGAGGTTCTGACGAGCGTCGCTTGTACATGGCTTATTTGCGAGATCCTGATGGAAACAAGATCTGTGCAACTCACTTTATGCCATAGTGGCGTATACTTATACCATAATGGCTTATACTTAGATGACATGGACTGTTAAGGATCGCTGGCGAATGCGAAGAACCAACAAAATGACACCTAATGAACTGTTTTATGAAAGCTTTGAGCGTTGCAGGATCGATGAAGAATTTCTAGAAACATTTTTGGCGGACTTCTGCGAACACAACCCTAGGTTTTCAGAGCGATTTGAAAACATAGGGTTAGAGCAACAAACCAAGATGCTTAAAGCTTCAATCATCCTTATCTATAACTCTGCAGGTCTGCCGAGCGTACGAAACTCGGTGAGAAAGCTTGGGAAGCGACATAAAGATTTAGGCATGGATATTTCTGAGCAAGAGCTCAACGAGTGGTTTAATTCCTTGCTCAATACGGTTAAAAAATACGATCCACTTTATGATGAAAATGTCGAACAAGCTTGGGCACATACCTTGGAAACAGGACTTGCTATCATGAAGAAAGAGTGTGTAGTCTGAATCAAAAAATGTACAAAGTAAGCCCCACACAACAAGAGGCTTACTTTTTTATCGACTCAATTAAAAGGTAAAGCCTGCTTGGATACTCAGTACCGACTCAGCGGTATACCAACCAGTACTTCCGCCGAACTCATACCAATCAAATCCAGCTCGAGTCACAAACTTGGAGTGGCCGAAAACTGGTTTTAGTGACTTGTATTCTGCGCCGATGCCGTAAGTTAAGCCAAAATCACCATGGGACCCTTTGTGGACTTCATTATTATCGCTAGATCGGAACACCAATTTGGTATCTGAGTGTGCGTAAAACGCGCCCGCCTTACCATAAACAGCGAAGTTTTCGCTGAAGCTGTGCTTATACATAGGTGTTAATGAGAGCATTAAAGAATCGAACTCTTGCTCTGTTTGAAGCACCTTGTCACCATTATAGCTAGTAGACTTATCGTCAGTGCTGATAACAAGTAACGTCGATTCAATATACCAATTGCTTTGAACGATCTGGCTACCTAACGTGAATTGAGCGCCAACGTCACCGCTATCCATACCTACACCACCTAATGTGTACATTTCGTTTGATGCGAAAGCTGAAGTTGATGCGATCCCCGTAACTGAGGCAATCGTAAGAGCCGCTAAGACTAATTTTTTCATTGTTTTTACTCTGGTTTGTAAATTTCGGGAGAGGATTTTAGCGGCATTTTCAAAATAAAAAACACTGTTCGAATGGGCGGTGGTAAGATTAAATATCTCAAAACATAAGCCTGTATTTCCATGACCTAAAATTACAATTTTTTAGATGGATCAAATGCGCGGTGTGCGAGAGTTAGTCTATGATTTAATGGGTTTTCTATGAGGGAGGGCGGTGCATGTTTCACGCAGAAAAACCTCTGGCGACGGAGGTCATCACCAGAAATAAGAATCATTCGAGGCTTACGTTTTAATTGAAATTAAATCCAAATGACCAATGTTGGGTTGGCATTGGATTGGCCGAGGGTTCTAACACGTTACGATAATCGGATTAAAAGTGAGCAGCCCAACCAATCAGGAACCCTTGCGATGCGGTATCGTATTCAAAGGTACCTTTGTTTTCGTAATCAACCCAAGTGGATTTATACGCCAGATTTAAATCCGACCAGTCGTTAATTTGATAGCGTGCGCCGGTTAACAGAGATGAGGTAAAGTCGGTATCGCTTCCAAGGCCCATATCTAAGCTCGTGTGCACAGTCCAATTTTTGTTGAGTTCCTTGGTCCAACGAACGCCTATCAGATAATCAATCCAATCTTCTTCTAAAGATCTTGAATTCAGGGTTGTCCCGCTGTTTGTATAGAGTTTGGAATCAATATCGTTATCCCACCAGCGTAATCCAACCATATAATCAATGGCACCAATGTCGTATTGGTAGCGTTTAAAGCCTTTTGCTTCTAAAACGCCTTGTCTGATCTCAAGCTTGCCATTAAGAATACCTGTGTTGCCGATGATTGAATCTGACTTTCCGCTCAGTTTCATGTAGCTGTAGTCAACGTAATAACCCCACTGATTGTTATAGATCCCCTCTAGTCGAAGCATCGCTCCCATATCCAAATGACCCATGATGAATGCAGGGTCGACATCAACATCGCTAGAAATATCACCAATTGTTGTATTACCACGGATATTTAAAGCAAGCGCATAAATTTCTATGCTGTGTTGCCACTTTTTCGTGTCCGATTGTGAACTTGCTTCTTGTGCATTTACGGTTGAACTAACAGCCAACGCTGATGCGAGTAGGTAATGCCATTTAGCCATATTGATATCCTTATCTTCGATGTGAAATAGCACGAATGTGAATGTGTGTTTTAACTATCCATCTTTCACATATGCAACTTGTATATTGCTGATTGTAGACTATGTTTTTTGAAAAGAGCCAAATTAAAAGAGTAAGGATATGAAGCCACAAAGCATTTTTTTGTTCGTTGCTGTTTTGGGTTTAACACCGATTGCGTTGTCGTACGGTTATGCCCCCGTTGTCTCCCTTGATTATCTTTTCGGAATTGATGCTAGCCCTATCAATGTCACTCATATCTTTCGTGCTGTGATGGGGTTGTACTTAGCGTTGGCTCTGTTTTGGATAGTAGGGGCGTTACTAAAGAAATACCGACTGCCAGCACTCTACAGTTTGGTGGTCTTCATGTTGGGTTTGGCTGCCGGCCGAGTCATTAGCTTGTTGATAGATGGCATGCCTCACTGGCTACTTGTCGTCTATCTACTATTGGAGCTTGGCTTTGGTTTGGTAGGAATAAAAATGGTTCACAAAGAGCAATCTGAAACAGTATAAGGACATTCTATGAAAAGGATTTTCCACCTTGTTGTGATGAGTGTGTTGAGTAGCTTTTCGCTATCAGCATGGTCTGCACAAGAACAACCTAATATATTTGTTATTTTTACTGATGATATTGGGATCTCAAACTTGAGTGCTTATCACAATGGCGTGATGAGTAGCCAAACACCAAACATTGATAGTATTGCTGAGAAGGGAATGCTTCTGACAGACTACTATGCGCAGCCATCTTGTACCGCGGGTCGTTCAGCTTTCTTAACCGGGCAATTACCAGTTAGAACCGGAATGCATACGGTTGGACTGCCGGGTGGCCCTGTGGGTTTAAGCGCAGATACACCAACACTTCCCGAGGTATTAAAAACCATGGGCTACGTGACTGGGCAATTTGGCAAAAATCATTTGGGTGACCGAGATGAGTATTTGCCAACGATGCATGGTTTTGATGAATATTGGGGTTGGTTATATCACTTGAATGCCATGGAATACACCGAAGATCCAGATTGGCCGAAAGATGGATCGTTAGATGCCTTTGCTCCTCGAAACGTGATTTACTCTAAATCTGATGGTAAAGGTGGCCAAAGCATTGAAGACGATGGTGCGCTGAATATCGAGCGTATGAGAACACTAGATGATGAAGTAAACAAACATGCGATTAACTTCATTGAACGAGCCGTAGAAGCGGATAAACCGTTCTTTACTTGGTACTGTCCATCTAGAGGGCATGTGTGGACGCACCTTTCTCCTGAATATGAGGCAATGCTTGGCCAAAATGGTTGGGGGCTTCAAGAAGTCGTGATGAAAGATCTGGATGATCATGTCGGTGAAATGTTGGCGAAAATAGATGAACTTGGCATCGCCGATAACACGATTATTATTTTCACGTCCGACAACGGCCCTGAAATTATGACGTGGCCAGATGGTGGTATGACACCATTCCACGGTGAGAAAGGGACAACATGGGAAGGGGGAGTTAGAGCTCCTGCACTGGTTAGCTGGCCGGGTAAAATCCCTGCGGGTAGTGTCGGTAATGGCATCTTCGATGGTATGGATTGGTTACCAACATTGGTTGCAGCCGCAGGTGGTCCAACAGATTTAAAAGAGAAAATGCTCAAGGGCCACGATGGCTTTAAAGCACACCTAGATGGTTACAATCAAGTCGATATGCTGACGGAAAAAGGCGAATCTAATCGTAACGAAATTTACTATTATGAACGAGATAAACTACAAGCTGTTCGCGTAGGCGATTGGAAGGCTCACTTCATTGTACAAAATCGCGGATGGGGTGGTCCGAAAGATGAATTGAATGCGCCGTTACTCTTCAATCTACGTCGTGACCCTTATGAAAGAGCGGCAGAAGAGTCAGGTATGTACTTGAAATGGATGGGCGAAAAAATGTGGGCATTTGGGCCTGCACAAGCTGCTATTCAACAACACTTAGCGACATTCCAAGAATGGCCTCCAATAACGCCTGAAACACCAGCAGAGAAAGTAGGTGGTGTGGGTAATTAGTTGGCAACTAATAAAAAACATCTAGAGACAAAATAAAAACTAGTAGAAAAAATCCCGTTAGACATCTTATATATTCTTGATATAAGGCGCCGAACGGGATTTTTGTATTTTGGTCGTTTAAAAGCGTATTTTAATCATTCAAAAAAGGCTGAAAAACAACACTATTTCGCTTTCAACGTGGTGTTTCTTTCAATGAACTTCACTGGCACCATCAACTTGACCAAGCTCGTGTCTTGCTCTTGAATCTGACTAACCACAATTTTCACAGACTCACGTGCAAGGCGTCTGAAATCTTGCTTAAAGGTAGTGAGTTGATAGTTCAACCACTGAGTTTGTGGAATATCATCAAAACCAATCACTTGAAGATCTTCAGGAATACGCAGATTGAACTCTAAGCGCGCCACATCCATGACGGCCATCGCTAGGTTATCTGTCGCGCAGAAAATAGCTTGAGGATGTGTGGGTTCAGAAAACAGAGTCCTAATGGTTTCTAGTGCATCAAGGTAGTCATAGTCGGCTTCAATAACTCGAGCTTGTTCACCGGTAAGTTCTTCAAATTCTGAGCAGAACCCTGCTTCACGTTCGCCGTTAGTGTAGGTTGGAACATTACCTGTCAGGTAAACCGCTGACTTTGTCCCTACGCTATGCAAATGCTGAGCGGCAACTTGGCCAGCGGCGTAGTTGTCGCTCACCACATGGCTACTCTTAGTCCCTTCAACAACACGTGCGAACTGAACGATAGGAATGTCGAATTCTTCACACTCTTCATAAAGCGACTTGTTAAAGGTCGCAGAAGCAGCAATCACGCCATCAACTCGGTATTGGAAGATATTGGGAATTGAGTGGTTATCGTTGCCATCAACTTGCCAAGGGATCAATACCGCAGAATATCCCTGTTTTTGTAGTTCAGTGGAGATAAGCTGCAGCGTTTTCATGTGAATAGGGTAGTCGGCATCAGGGAAAACTAAGCCAATCAATTTTGATTCATTTGTCGTAAGGCTACGGGCAAAAGCATTGGGACGATAATTCAACGATTTCGCGGCATCGAACACTTTCTGCTTGGTCTTTTCAGACACTGAACTTCCCGGTACAAATACGCGAGATACAGTTGATTGAGAAACGCCAGCAAGTCTAGCGACATCTTTAGATGTTACGGTTGTTTTGGACAGCGAAGAGTGTTTTGGAGAGTTCATAGACCATACTTTTGAACCAAATTGATTGTGCATAGAGTAACATAATTAGGTACGTACTCAAAAATACAATATGCCATGATAGGATGAAAATAAGGGGTAATAGAGAATGTTGGATATTATTCTGGGTACGACCCAAAAAGCTCTGCATTAATAGCAGAGCTTTGTTTAGCGAATTTATGACTCGACTAACTGGGCGTTAGAAGTAGTAACGGATACCCGCAGCGAATTGGTCATCGCTATTTTCATAATGGTTACCAACAGATTTGTCGTTGCCATTATCAAATTGGTATTCAGTCCATACTAAGAACTTGTTCTTCTTAAAGTGGTATTCAAGGCCAGGGATAATCAACTGACGATCGTAGCCATTAGCGTTGTCGTCTGTGTCTATTAAGTAGTTAACGTTAAAGGTTGGACGCAAACCATTTTCAAAGTGGTAGTAAGTGAAGAATTCAGCACCACGGTGGTCGTAAAATTCTGCTTTGCTGGTGGTTTCCCAATTTGAGCCTTGGCTGTAAGTGAAACCAACGAATAGGCTATTATTGGTGTAGTT
Organism: Vibrio sp. 10N.286.49.C3; assembly: GCF_041469545.1. Lineage (NCBI taxonomy): Bacteria > Pseudomonadati > Pseudomonadota > Gammaproteobacteria > Vibrionales > Vibrionaceae > Vibrio > Vibrio sp. 10N.286.49.C3. Next base: position 46,999 of record NZ_JBFRKT010000006.1, on the reverse strand, counting down.
CACACCCAATAAACCAATACGTTGTGTATCACCATCTTTGATGTTTTTAACGCCCGCATCGACATCATCAAACTCATTCTGGTGGTAAGCTAAACCAATTGTTAGGCCATCCATAACCGTGTACAGCGTTGATGCGCCCATACCGTTTTTCAGCGTTGCTGTTAAACCGTCAGCAAGGCCAACATCTTCACGGGTAGTTTGGTAAGTGAAGCCGTATTTCCAGCTGTCGTTAATGCTGTTGCGGTAAGTAATCGAATTCTCAGCTCGGCCTGTACCAGACGCAATACCCCAGTCAGATAAATTGTAGTAGCCTGAACCACGCGAACCAAATACACGACCCATATCGGTAAACCAAGCCACATCGTAGAAGGTAGACCACTGCTTAGTACCGGCAGCAATCTTGCCATATTTGTCGTGCTCTACGCCTGCGTATAGAAGTCGGTCGTAAATATTGTCGCCGTTAGCACCCGAGTTGTAACCCCATTCAGCATGGCCAAAGCCAGTCCAGCCGTTATCAAATCCCATTTGGCCTTTTAGGCCGAAACGAGAGCTACCGCTGTTCCACTCACCGTTGTGGTCGCCGCCTTTATCTTGGTAACGAACGTCGAAACGACCGTCTAAAGTAAGGCTATCGCCCGCGTCATTGGTGAAAGTGTGTGCAGCAAAAGCAGAACCCGAGGTAAGTGCTGTCAGGATCACTGCAGAAAGAATCGACTTTTTCATTGTAATTCTCTTTATTCAGGCCGTAGAAAGCCACCGTGCTTTCAAGCCCGTTATATTGGTAATGGTTTGGCAGGGTGTACCCCATCCATGAGGCACTAGTAGATTCAGTTATTAGTGGAGCAATAATGAATTGGTTGGAGCACCTACTAGGAGCGAGAAGGATCTCCCAGCAAGCGTGGAAACCTAAATCAGATGTCTATTTAGGTTGCCACTATTTCGTTTCAATCTTTTGGATTAAAGCGTTTCGATTACAGTGTTGGGTTCATGATGGTTGAAGTGCGTTCGAACACGTCTAGACCTTGCTGTTGTAGCCAGTAAGGAAGGTCGATAAGAACCCAGTTCTCAGATAGCTTGTCACCGTCACGGTAGTACACGTCAACCACTTGCATGTTTGCGCGTACTTCGCCGCCAGTCATACCTAGGAAGCCACCCGTTGGTGTGTTTGATAGGTTTGGCCAACCGAAGAAACAAGAGAAGTTACCTTCAGCGAAACGACAAACATGGCCGTTAAATTTCTTGTCTTTCAAGTTGTTACGGAAAGGAAGTTGGTGCTGTTGTTGGTAACGAGGAATCGTGTAAGACGCGCCGATACCACAAGGACCGTACCAAATCATGTCTTTTGACCAGCTCTTCGCGAGTACTTCTGGTGGGCAACCCATTGCGCCGCTGTCGTTAAGTGCAGAAAGGTCATCAACCATCTTGTTCACTAGAGCAAGTGTCGCAACGCCTTCTTCTGGAGCTGCATCTTCAAACAACAGACCATCGTGGTTACGTGGACCAGGGTATACGAAGTGCTTACCAGTTGATGGTGGAAGTGGGTAGCAACCCGCTTGATCCATCATGCCTAGTAGGTCTAGGAACAGGCCTGTCTTAGTGATTTTGCCATCAACAACACAGTTAAACTCTGCGTAGCGAACGTTCATGATCTTGCCAGTAGGGCGCATGCCTAGGTATTCAGCGTCGAACAGACCCATGAAGTGACCCATGCTCATTACCCAAATTTCATCTGGGTTAACTTCGTTGTTACCACCGATGAAGATATCTTGACGACGCTGCATGCGTGTCATTGATTTCATCATTGGTGCCCAGAATACGTCAGCCGCTGCTTGTGCGCCTTCTTGCTCACGGAATGGGTAAACACCACGCCACAAGTAATCTTCAGAAGTGTGTGCTTTTAAAACTTCAGCAACGTTTTCGTGGGTAGCGTTTTCCATTGCGTCAAAGTAGTCACGAACAATGCGTTTAGCTTCTTGATATTTAGACATAGTAAATTCTCTTTTGTGTTGTCGAGCCAACATTCGGAACAGGACTCGATTTGGATTTTGTTACCGGCTGACTTCTCAGCCGGATTGATGTTTATTTCGTGCCTTTAGAGGTTTCAACTTTTAGAGGTTTTAACTAAAGGGGATTAAGCTTTTGCTGTTTCCGCTTTTTTACTCTTGTCGAAAATGCCGCCTTTCAATGTTTCTGGTAGAGATAGCCACAGTAGACCAGCCAGAATCCATACGATTGGTGAACCCCACATTGCTGTTGCAAGGTCGCTGCGCTCTTGGATGAATACCAACACCATTGGTGCCCACATACCGATGATACGACCGCCGTGGAATAGTGCTGCACCGAAGCTACGTAGGTGAGCAGGGAACAACTCAGAGAAGTAACCACCCCATACCGCAGAAGCAGAGAGGCCGAAGTTGTAGATAAGGCCTAGGATAGCCAGCATGTTTAGGCTGCCGATCATCACGTCGCTTGGTGCCACGAAGAATACTGAAGCCATGACACCTGCAAGGATGAAACCAAACGCGTTCACTTTACGGCCGTATTTGTCGGCGATTGCACCCCATACCCAAGCACCGAATAGAGAACCGAATGCTGAGATAGAGAAGATGATACCGATAGTTGAACCGTCAAATTGGCGAACTTCTTTCAGGTACGTTGTCACGAAGCCTGAGAAGAATTGGTAGCCGTAGAAGTTAAGGCCAGCCAGTAATAGACAAGTGATGGTGAGTTTGCGGTAAGGCGCGCTTAGCATTTCACCCCAAGAACCTTTCTTTGCTGGTGCGTTAGATGCTTCAGCCGCGGCTTGATCTTCTTCCCCGTAGGCGATCACTTTTTTGTCGCTAGGCAGGATAAAGATCATCAGTGCAGCAGCGACTAGAGGAGGAATACCACCTACCCACATTAGGCTCTGCCAAGGTGCATCGATGCTAGAAATGAACGCTGCGTATGCACCCATTGCCATTAGGGCAACCGAGAACATAGAAGAAGCGAATGCGGTTAACTTACCGCGAACGCTTGGTGTGAAGAGACCGATCATCAGGCTTACCGCTACTGTGAAGTAACCACCCAAAGATATACCGATAATGAAACGCATCGCTGCCCACATTGCGTAGTCAGTAAACATCATATTGATGATGGTTGCGCCGCCGTTCAGTGCCGTGATGACAATAAGAGTTGATTTCTTACCAAAGTTTGATGCCACCCATGCACAGCTTAGAGCACCAATAAGTGCACCAACCGACTGCCATGTATAGAACTGAGCGGTATCCGCCAAGTTAATACCATCATACGCATCAACGATATATGGGCGTACGTAGTCAATAATTACAAAGTTATAACAATAGAAAAAGTAGCCAACTAGAATTGCAAGATAAGCAGCTACCCTTTGAATCATAGGAACTTCGCTCATGTGTTTTTTAGTAGTCATGACCGATAAACCTTTATTTTTATAGGGTGTTTGTAGTTTTGATTTTTGTGTGGTGATTATCAATCTTCATCACACAGTCTTCATTTCGGGAGAGATGATAGAATTTTTGTGGTTATTAGATCCGTGATCAAAGTCAACTTTAAAATGAGTGCGTACCCATTTTGTGTGTTTTAGTGATCTTGATCTCATTAGATCGTATTTTTGCGCTTTTGAAAGCGTTTTGAGCGTTTAATCATCTATATTAGTGACAATACTCACACTTACTATGGGTTTTTGAGGGAAGTTATCCATTTTTGAGTAATATTAGCGGCGAATTGATTGCACAATATAATAAACGGAATCTAGAAATGGTTACGTACTCAAGTTTTTTGGTTATTGCTCTTTATGTGCTAACTACCCTATTTATCAGCTACTTAGTTAATAGACGCTATAGCGTTGGTGGCGACTTTTCGACTGGTGGTAAACAGTTTGGTTGGTTTACGGCAGGTGTGTCGATTCTTGCGACCTACATCAGTGCAATGACGTTCGTGGGCATGCCGGGTTGGGTTTACAGCTCGGGCATGGAAGCGATGAGTGTTCACCTGAACTACCCAGTTGTGATCTTTTTCACTGTGATTTTCTTTGTTCCGGTGTTTTACAAGCTCGGCTTAACTTCGATCTATGAATACTTGGAGCACCGCTTTGGCGTTGTTGCTCGCACGATCAATTCCATCGTGTTTATTGTGGTTCAGTGTATTTCGGCAGGAGTTATTTTGTATGCGGTTGCTCTGATCTTAGTGCAAGTGCTGCCGGTCAGTATCTCTGAGGCGATCATCTACATCAGCTTATTTACCGCGTTGTACACCTATGCGGGCGGTATCTCGACAGTAATATGGACTGATATGCTGCAGTCAGCAGTGTTGATTATCGGCAGCATTGCGATCTTTGTTTTATTGTTGATGAAAATTGATGCGGGCGAGGTGTTGTCTCCTGAACATCTGAATATCATCAACCTTGATTTTGACTTAGGCGTTGATACCACATTGTGGGCAGGCGTAGTGGCTGTGAGCTTCCTGCACCTGAGTGTGTATGGAACTAATCAATTGATTATTCAGCGAACATTAGCAACTAAGTGTGTTAAAACAGCGCAAAAGTCGATGTTGCTTTGTGGTTACGGCGCATTCTTTGTTTATCTGTTTTTTGCTGTGATGGGGGTGCTGTTAAGTGTCTTTTATCAGGACAGCAGTTTTGAAAACAGCAATGAAGTAATTCTCGATTTTGTGTTTAATCATACTAACCCGATCATTGTTGGTTTGGTGATCTCGGCTTTATCTGCAGCGGCAATGTCGACATTGGATTCCACTTATAACTCAATGGCGACTGTGGCAACGTTCGATTTCTACAAGCGCTTTTTCCGTAAGAAAGCCTCTGACGCGCACTATGAATCGGTTGCTAGAAAAATGAGCCTTGTTGCAGCGGCGTCGGTTGTTGTTCCTGCACTGCTTGCGGTTTCAAATGAATCCGTACTTAAAACCATTGCTAGCCTGACCTCCATTTTTGTTGGTATTCGCCTTGGTTCTTTCATTCTTGGTTTGTTCTTCAAACAAGCGAACGAGAAAGGGGTGATTGCGGGCAGTATTGGCAGTGTGGCCGTCGTATTCATCGCTAAATACAGTGGAATAGCTTGGCCTTGGTTTGCCTTGATTGGCACCGTGGTTTTCTTAGTGTTAGGCGTTGTCGTCAGTCGCTTCTGGGGAGAGGTAACCGAGCAACAGAATGAATTTATAGCCAAGCAAAAGCATTTGTTTGCAAAGCCTACCGCGAGTCATTACGGCTTGTTGGTGTTCGCTGTTGTGACGATTGCTGCTTGTACTGTTATCCCTGATTGGCTTTATGCCGCTCTTTCTTAATTGACCGATTTTTTACTGGTATATCTATGTTATCGATCTTTGATATCTACAAAATTGGTGTGGGGCCATCGAGCTCTCACACCAACGGCCCAATGATTGCGGGTTTCCATTTCACACAGTTAATCGCTGATGAAATCGCAGAAGTGACGCGTGTTCAGGTGGATTTATACGGTTCTTTGTCATTGACTGGCATAGGTCACCACACAGATAGAGCAACCATCTTGGGGTTGCTCGGTAATAAGCCAGACACCATCAAAATTACCAGTGCCAACCAAGCTATGCGTCATGCAGTGGATAATGGTGAGATGGATCTTGCGGGCACGAAGCGTATTGTCTTCAACTACCAAACCGACATGTTATTCCACGAAGACAACCTGCCTTTACATGAAAATGGCATGATGATTACTGCATTCGATCAGACTGGAAACGTAATCGTTGATGAAACTTATTATTCGATTGGCGGTGGTTTTATCGCAACTGCTGACGAACTGCAAAATGGCACTCAAATCCAAGCAGTAGAAGTCCCTTTTCCATTTAAAAATGCCGATGAAATGCTGCAACAAGCCGATAATAGTGGGATGAGCTTGGGTGGCATGATTCTAAGAAATGAAGCGCAGTTCGAAGGATCTGACATTATTTCAGAGAAAGCGGATCAAATCTGGCGAGTGATGAGTCGTTGCATGGAACGAGGCTTTGAAACTGAGGGCATTCTTGATGGTGGCTTGAACGTCACTCGTCGTGCTCCAAACTTGTTGAAGAAGCTTGAAGCGAATGCGGCGGTTGAAAACGATCCAATGGAAATCATGGATTGGATTAACTTGTTCGCCTTTGCGGTGAGTGAAGAAAATGCGGCTGGTGGCCAAGTGGTAACATCACCAACCAATGGGGCGGCGGGTGTTATTCCTGCCGTGTTGATGTATTACCATCGCTTTATTAAAGAGCTCGATACTAAGCAATTAAAAGACTTTTTAGCCGTATCGGGCGCGATTGGTATTTTATACAAAACCAACGCTTCTATTTCCGGCGCGGAAGTAGGGTGCCAAGGTGAAGTAGGCGTGTCGTCTTCTATGGCGGCTGCGGGATTAACGGCACTACGCGGTGGCAGTAACGAGCAGATCTGTATCGCGGCGGAAATCGCGATGGAACATTCGTTGGGTATGACCTGTGACCCGATTGGCGGCTTAGTTCAAGTGCCGTGTATCGAGCGAAATGCGATGGGCGCGATGAAAGCTATCAACGCATCACGCATGGCTTTGAAGCGTAATAGTAAATCTTTGATCTCGTTAGATAAGGTTATTGCGACCATGTATCAAACGGGCAAAGACATGAACAAGAAATACCGAGAAACCTCACTCGGTGGCCTTGCCCTAATTCACCTTGCAGCGCCATGTGAGTAGCTATCAAACAGATCAATTAGGCTCAATATCAAAGCCCAGCATCGTTAGATTTTAAGATTTTAAGATTTTAAGGTGGCTGGGCTTTTAAGTATCATTTTTTGTTGCAAGACGACTGCTTATTAACTGAGAGCAAGATTATTCTCCAAGAGGGAGCTTATAGCTGTTTTTCAACTCTTTAACCGAGATATTCGACTGAATCGCACTTACACCTTTTACTCGTCTGATCGAGCTAATACGCTCAAAGTACTCTTCTAAATCTTTCGCTAGCACTTGAATCATATAGTCGGCGCCGCCTGCAATACAGTGACACATAGGAATCCAATCGGTTACTTCGACAAACTCTTCAAACGGTTCCGTGTTTTCAACCTCGTGGTTGCCCAGTGTCACTAGCGTAAAGCCTGCAACATGAAAGCCTAATTTCTTGCGATTCAGCTTAGCGGCGTAACCATCGATATAGCCAGTTTCTTCCATGCGTTTCCAACGGCGCCAGCATGGGGTTTCGCTGAGGTTAACTTTTTCCGCGAGCTTGCTGTTGCTCATGCGTCCGTCTTGTTGGATATGTTCTAAGATGGCGATATCTGTGTCATCTAACACTTCTTTGGTGGATTCTTTCTGTTTCATGGTGTTTTTAGGAAAGTCTTGCTCAAATTTGCATTAATATTAGCCTATATAGCAATTTAATTCCTAGTCGAATCTGTAAACTCTCTCCGTATAAATACTTTACTTATTAGGAGTGAGAGGAAATGAGCTCTCAATTAATGCTGGCGTTCTTGCTATTTTCAACATCAATTGCAATTACACCTGGGGCAGGCAATATCGCATTACTTGGGATTTCAAGTCGTTATGGATTTGCTGCGACTTTACCTTTTATCTCTGGGAACGCTGTTGGCATCATCATCGTACTGGCAGGATCCAGTGTCGGATTGGTGAGTCTATTTACCCTTTACCCAGATCTTTATAACATTTTGAAATACGCGGGTGCGGCTTACTTGCTGTTTATGGCGTGGTCGATTGCGAACATGCAAATCGAAGAAAGCACGACTGATAATCGCTCGGGCTTTATGTCAGGCGTGTTAGTGCAGGTGTTGAACCCTAAAGGTTGGATTGCTTCATTAACCGTGTTTTCGCAGTTCATCACCCCGAATGCAGATTACTTGATCCAAGTAGTGACTATTATCGCGGGTATGGTTATTACCGGTGTGCCGTGCATGTTGGTGTGGGCGTATTGCGGCACCATGCTGAAGAAATTACTGCAATCACCAAAACAGATGATGTTTGTGAACCGTTGCTTGGGTGGAAGCTTAGCGATGGTGGTTGCCTTTATGCTTTATCAACCGGCATAAATCACAAAGAAAAAAACCACTCCTAAATCCATAGGAGTGGTGTCTAAATGTCGACTAAGTCGTTAACAGTAAAGAAATAAGTTAACAAATATTTAAGGAACTTGAGCTAAAAGCTTTTATGCCTAGAAGCTTTTAAGTTTTAAGTTTTAAGTTTAAAGATTAAGCCGTTTCAGCCTCTTTAACTGGAGCTGAGTTACGGATTAGGTGGTCAAATGCACCTAAGCTTGCTTTTGCACCTTCACCCATTGCAATGATGATCTGTTTGTAAGGTACGGTTGTTACGTCACCCGCTGCGAATACACCTTTCATCGATGTTGCGCCATGAGCGTTAATTTCAATTTCACCGCGTGGTGAAAGCTCTACCTTCGAACCCTTCAACCATTCGCTGTTTGGCATCAGGCCGATTTGAACAAAGATACCTGCTAGTTCAATCTGTTTAAGTTCATCGGTGTTGCGGTCTTTGTATTCCAAACCGGTTACACGGTTGCCATCACCAATCACCTGCGTTGTTTGTGCCATCTTGATGATTTCGATGTTTGGTGTTGCGTTTGCTTTGTCGATAAGCACTTGGTCGGCACGCAGTGTGTCTGCAAATTCAAGTACGGTTACGTGTTCAACAAGACCCGCTAAATCAATCGCCGCTTCGATACCGGAGTTACCGCCACCAATAACCGCTGTTTTCTTACCTTTGAATAAAGGGCCGTCACAGTGTGGGCAGTAAGCGACGCCTTTGTTGCGGTAGTCTTGCTCACCCGGAACGTTCATTTCACGCCAGCGAGCACCAGTACTTGTGATGACCGTGCGAGATCGTAATGTTGCGCCGCTCTCTAGCTCAACGTGGATGTAACCGTCTTCTGTATCTTCAGCCGCAATGATGTTAGCCGCGCGCTGCTCAGTCATTACTTCAACACCGTACTCTTTTACGTGCTCTTCAAGGCTTGCCACTAACTTAGGGCCAGTTGTCGCTTTCACAGAGATAAAGTTTTCAATCGCCATCGTATCCATCACTTGGCCACCGAATCGGTCAGCAACCACACCAGTGCGAATGCCTTTACGTGCCGCATAAATTGCTGCTGAAGAACCTGCTGGGCCACCGCCGACAACCAATACATCAAACGGTGCTTGTTGGTTTAGGTTTGCCGCTTTCTTTTCTGCAGCGCCTGAATCAACTTTGTTAAGGATCTCTGCCAGTGACATACGGCCTTGACCAAATAGCTCACCATTAACGAATACGCTTGGTACTGCCATGATGTCGCGAGACTTCACTTCATCTTGGAATGCTGCGCCATCAATCATGGTTGTCTTAACCAGAGGGTTAATCGCCGACATCATGTTGAATGCCTGAACCACTTCTGGACAGTTTTGGCATGAGAGCGAGATAAAAATCTCTACATTAAGCTCTTGATCGAGTTCTTTAATTTGCTCGATTACGTCCGCTTCAAGCTTGATAGGGTGACCACCGCTATGAAGCAGTGCTAGAACCAGTGACGTAAATTCGTGACCCATTGGCAAACCGGCAAAACCGATCGCTGTGCCTTTCTCTTGGTTCACTACCTGCATGATTGGGCTGCGCGTGCTTGCGCTATCATCACGAGTTACTTCAATTTTGTCGGTTAAAGACGCGATGTCATTCGCCAGATCTTGAAGTTTGTTTGCGGTGTCGCTGCTATCAAGGCTCAGCACTAACTGAACATTGGTTTTTAGGTTTTCTAGGTATGCTTTTAGCTGCTGCTTCATTGCTTGATCTAACATAATCGTGCCTGCTCTTAAATTCGGTGTCTTGGTATTGACCAATACCTTCTTGCTGAAAAAGGGAAATAAAAAGGGGGCGCAAGTCGGCAAATATTGTGGTGTTGATGTTTTGAAAGGGTGGCGCGCGACTGCCCTTTAGGAGGGGGGCCGAAGCGCGCCTGTAGAACCGTTTAACTGTTCTGTTTTACTCGTTCTTTCTTGGCTATTCTTGTTTAGCTAGGCTTAGATTAAATCTTGCCTACTAGGTCTAGAGATGGCGCTAGAGTCTCTTCGCCTTCTTTCCATTTAGCTGGGCAAACTTCACCTGGGTGAGCGGCTACGTATTGTGCTGCTTTAACCTTGCGTAGTAGGTCTTCAGCGTCACGGCCGATGCCTTCAGCTGTGATTTCCATTGCTTGGATAACGCCTTCAGGGTCGATTAGGAACGTTGCACGGTCTGCAAGGCCTTGACCTTCACGCATAACGTTGAAGTTGTTTGTGATGTTGCCTGTTTGGTCGCCGACCATGAAGTATTCGATAGTGCCGATTTTGTCAGAAGTATCGTGCCATGCTTTGTGAGAGAAGTGCGTGTCAGTTGATACTGAGAAAACTTCTACGCCGCGAGATTGAAGCTCTGCGTATTTGTCTTGTAGGTCAACTAGCTCAGTTGGACATACAAACGTGAAGTCTGCTGGGTAGAAGAAGAATACAGCCCACTTGCCTTTAACGTCTTGCTCAGTGATTTCTACGAATTCGCCGTTTTTGAATGCTGTTGCGTTGAATGGTTTGATTTCTGTGTTGATCATGATTCGACTCTCTTTCTAATTTGTAGTGTTTAACGCTATCCCGCGTCGATGGAGCTATATTGCATTCGCACCGGAAATTAGTGAAATCGGACATTTCTATAGATTCAATAGGCAAATCCTATCTTCGTAAGAAGAGAACTATCGACAAAAGCTATCGATAAAAGTTATCAAACTAGGGCTACGTTTTATTTGGGTAGCTATGCTCTTTAGGTTGTGCTCTATTTCGGCTTATCTCTATCCACGTAAGTATCTATGTATCTAAGTAGTAGGTAAGTATCTAAGTAGGCAAGGGCAGGCGTGGCTTCTTTAAGCGAGCTGGGATTTGATGCTAAATCTTTAAATAACAAAAAATTATCATTAATATAATTAATGATAATTTCAGTTAATCGTTACATCTCCATATACTCTCTCCATCGAAACGAAACATCGAAGCCAGTCTTCGAAACGCACAGAATTAAAAACGAATTTGGAGTAAGTTATGAAAATGAATCACGTAGGCATCATGGTGGGTGACATGGATCAAGCAGTCGAGTTTTACACGAAAGCGCTGGGTCTAAGAATCGTAATGAACAACACTAAAGTGATGGAAGAGCGCGAATCAGCAATCGGCCGTATGTGTATCGCTGTGTTCGGTGAAGGCTTTAAAGGCTTCAACATTGCACACCTAGTAACTTCTGATGGTATTGGTGTTGAGCTGTTCGAAATGAAAGATCGCCAAGAGCGTCACGAAGTTGATTTCTCTCGCCTAGGTATCTTCCACTTCTGTCTGCAACTTCCAAAAGAGCAGTTTCATTCAGCGATTAAGCGTGTTGAAGAGTATGGCGGTAAGGTTCGTATGGACATCATGCGTTACCACCCAGAAGACGAACTAAAACAAGCGCAAATGGTTTATCTAGAAGACCCGTTTGGCAACCTATTCGAATTCTACTCGCACACATACGAAGACACGTACGCGACTGATTACGAGTAATCGCGTTACCTGCCTGTCATAAGGTAGAAAACCGAAACACCCCTAAAGAGGATTGGTAGAGATACCAATCCTTTTTTTGTGTTTGGATGTTTGGTTGAGTGACTTATCTATATGAAGTGATTAAGAAAGGTACAGATTTAAGGCGTTGTTAAAGTTGACGTTTTGAAGATAAAACCTTTCATGAATATGACGGAATAAAGCGTTGTTCATGAAAACATTGCGCCATCATACCGAATGGTAGCCTTGATTGAGTTGTGACTATACTCAGCACAATATTGCTAACCAACAACAACGAAAATAGAGAAACATGCAGAGATTAGCGTTCCCAAATCACATGAAAAAACGACATATCATCTTTACCGCTCTTATTCTTATGATATTAGCTGGATGCACCTCAACGTCGGCTGTCGGCAGTTCTAAAACAAAGGACTATGCCAAGTCACATGCTCTTGTGGGTAAAGCTTCTTGGTATGGCGATAAATTCCATGGAAAACTCACAGCAAGTGGTGAGACATACAACATGAATGCCTACACAGCGGCTCATAAAACCTTGCCCTTTGGGACGATCGTGAGAGTGACCAATACAGACAATGGCAAGTCGGTCGATGTGAAAATTAACGATCGAGGCCCTTACGTAAAAGGCCGAGTTATCGACCTTTCGCACAAGGCATTTGCACAAATAGGTAACGTTAAGCAAGGTACTGTGCCTGTCAAAATCGAGATAGTTGATGACAGTAATACCTTTAGGTATAAGCACTAACCAACTTCAAGTATTCCTTTGAATTGTCAACCACTACTATAAACGGTGCTAAGAGCTAGGCCGGTACTGGTTAGTAATCAAAAGTGAAATTGTATTCGTTAAGCAGGCTCACATCTTACTAAACTTGTGAGACATAAAATGGCCGACGGTTAAGTTGGGAATATAGAATTGAGTCGCTCCGCCAGGTAGGCCTTGCGAATTGCCTCTCATTTCAAGAGCTGTATTTCTTTTGGATTGTGAGCCTGCATCAATACGGTCCATCCCTTTAAAACCGCCAAACCAAGCATTACCTAGCAATATCACTCAGTGTTCATATATGTTCGGTTTTAATGCAATTGACAAGTGCGTTGGAGGCATGAGTTGATTCGCTATGTCTATATTCTTCCGTCGAAAATCTACATATAGGATGAGGATGATTAGGACTAAGAATAAGTGAACTTAGGTGAATGAAGGAGATTAAAAAATCGGCTTTCAATGCTGAACCAACAAGCGACATGTTAACTCTGGAAGGCGTCACTTCTCGTAAGCGCCAGATTGGCCCTGCAGTGCAAAAGGCAATTGAGAGCTTGTAAGTAGAAAGAGAGTTTGGGAAAGGGATTGGTAGAGAACCCCCCCTTTTTTTGATAAGCTAATTAACTTGGACTTTAGGACTAAATTCACCAGTGTTTTCGTTGGCAAAATACTAATACTCGCATTGTATAAATATGGTAAAAAGTAGAGTTTGGTTGTTTATATGAAGTGTATAAATAAAAATTTCTTTTTATTTGAGTAGAAATGCATTTTCTGTTGTCCAAAACACACAATGTTTCTACCTAAAGGATTTTATTCTGTATGAGAAAACTAATAATAACCGCTCTTTGTCTTTATATATCTGGCTGTGCAACCAACGGTGCTGTCTGCATTCCTACAGGAGTTAGTATTTACTGTGGTAGTGGTGTCTAAATAAACAATATCAATAGTGGACAACCAATAGTCAATTAATCTTAAAAATTATTTCCATTAGAATTATAGCCTTGTTCGGTTCTCAACCAAAACTCAGAAAGATCTTCAAATAGGTCGTCGTTGTCTAAGATACTTAAATGATTTTCGTCGTACCCGAAAATTTGGTCGGCGTTTAATTGAGCTGGACGCGAAAGCTGGCTTGATAGGTCAATGACGCCATCATTACTGTTGGTATTAAATAACTCCCCTGAATTGTATCCAAACGCTAAAAAGTGCGGGGTATGGTTTTTAGTTTTACTACCAAATAACTCGGCGATAAATTTTCCGTCTGGATTTAAATCTACCCAGGCTGGCATCACGATAGGGGAGTATTCAACTCCTTGCTTGGCGGATGCCACACCCCCAAACGGGGAAGATATGGTGGTGATGCTACTGACAAAATTGCACAACTGCCCGATTTGGCACTGACGAACACTGTTTGTCACGATAAGCCCACCCATGCTGTGTGCCACCACGTGTAATTGTTGGATCTTGTATTCCGTCACTATGGTATGCAGCAGGTTATTTAAGCCTTTCGAACTTAAAACCAGAGATAAGCCAGAAGGGTAGTTGAATACCCATATTTGGTATTTAGATTGATCGATTTTTTCGATTAATGGAGCAAAATCTAAAGCGGTTGCGTTGATACCATGTACAAATAGGATAGGGATTTTAGTTGGGTCGTATTCCGACAAAAAGTAGAGTCCAGCATTCCCTTCAAAAAAGAATGTTACTGGCTGCCACATGCCGAGCTTAGCGTTTTCTCGCTTAAAGGGCGGATCCGTTAAACTCACAACAGTGCCTATATCGACAAGATCCAATTCCACTTTCAGTAAAGAGGACAGTGAGTGATTAACAAAGGCTCTGGGCGCTTTGTTTTCGTCAATGGCGAGTGAAATTCTTACTGTAGAATTGTCTTGGTGATCGTGCAGATTAACGACACTGAATGGTTCGTCAGCTTGTAGGGTTAAATCTTGGTTTTTATCATCAAAGACAAGTAGGTAGTGTATTTTTCTAGATAGCTGCAATTGAATACTGTCGCTATCTATTATGCCGTCGTAGCCATCAACTTCGCTTTTATTGATATCTTTTATCTGTTGAATAACGACGGCTGAGCCCGACGCTGGTTCGGTCAAAATGATTTGGTACTGATCGGTATAGGCATCAATTGCGTTTATCTCGTTAGATAGATTTCTAAAATTACTGCACCCTGATAGCACTGAACTGAGTAACAATGCTGAACTGAAAAATATTGCAGTAAGTAATCGCCTCATTCTAATTTCATCCCCATATCAACAAGCTTCGTCATTCAATCAATAATTTTTATACATAAACAAACAGCATGAGTTTAATACTAGCAAGAAAACAGAGAGTTAGGTCATACGTTGTTCTTGAGCATGTATTGTCTTGGTCCGAGTTTACTTAGTTCACGCTGCTCGACCGCGGTATGGCTGATGTCGATTGTCTTTTCGATACTGATTGTCTTTCCGACCCTGATTGTTGGTATATGATTTTTACGATTCTCAATCGCTTTTATTCATGAAAATTATCGACATTAAGAAAAAAATTGAACTTTATTATTTTAGTTAAGTCGTATTGCTACGTTTACCATAACAAGACATCTGCAGTTTAGATATGATCTCAAGTCGAAACACACATCAGCTAACTCGTAGCGCACTATTATTAGTGGGTTGGGTTATCTGTTTCTGTCTCGCCAGTAATATGAGTTTTATCCAAGGCTGCAAAGTAAATTATGACAACAGTGATTCTGCTATTTCTACTGCCGTGCAGGCAAACAAGATTAGCGATGGTGGCGTTTTTATTGATGGGGCATCTCAATCCCAAGACGGCCAATCCGTCCAAAAATGTGAGTTATCAGAACATCTGATAAATTTTGATCACCACCAAGTCAATGATCAAGCAATATTCACGTACTTCATACTCGTTGTCGTCGTATTGTGGCTGCTAAGTACTGTCCCGTATTTCCCTCCCTTCACTGAGCTAATCCTCCACAAAGGTAGGCGCATCCATCTCAAGGTCTGTGTCTTTAAAGAATGAGAATAAGAGCGTTTAACTAACACTCATATTATTCATTTTTTAAGGAAAAATTAGACATGCCTAAAAGCAAAATGTCATTGCGCTTTGTTGTGCTTTGGCTATTCGTTGCGCTGTGTTCAACATTCACTGTGAACGCAAGTGCGAGCGAATCGATGACTCCTGTTACAACGGGTTGGATGCAAGACAAGTTACATCCGTATGTAGAAACGCGTTTTGTCATGACAGGACAAATTAATAAAGAAGATAAAACCGCGGCGGGTTATCTGGAAGTGAACCTTTCTGATGAATGGAAAACTTACTGGAGAAGTCCTGGCGAAGGAGGCATTGCGCCCAAAATTAAATGGGCCGACTCTAAGAACGTTTCGCAACTGCAATGGTTTTGGAAGTTTCCTCAACGCTTCAACTTGCTCGGCATAGATACGCTGGGCTACAAGCACAACATCATCTTTCCGATGAATCTTCATATTGATGATATGAACAAACCTGTTGAGCTCCATGCAGTGCTGACGATGTCTTCATGCACCACCATATGTATTCTCACGGATTTTGACATCAACTTGGTGTTTAACCCAAGTGAGATGACCGTGAATAACGACGCGATGCTTGTCTACGCAAAAGCAATGAGCGAAGTGCCGAAAGACTCACCGCTTGTAGAGGGCACATCTACGATTTGGGATGCTCACAAGTCGCAACTTCAAGTTATTGCTACACATCAAATTGGTTGGACTGCACCCGATATAATCGTGGATGGTGATTCAGATGAAATTCAAGATGCTGAATTTGGTATTCCTCACATTGAAATTGAAGGTAACCAAGCCATTGCGACTTATGACGTAAGCAGCTGGATGGGCACACCCGATCTCAACAACCAACACATTCGTGTAAGCATCAAAGACAAAGACTTCATCACAGAATACCCAGCCACCGTTACCAACGGCATAGTGGGTAATAGCTCTATGATAAGTATGGTGCTTTTGGCGCTATTAGGAGGGTTGATTCTCAATATCATGCCCTGTGTATTCCCTGTACTTGGAATGAAACTGAGTGGGGTTATTTCTGCTCAAGGCATGGCAAGAAAACAGGTTAGGTTCCAATTCCTTGCATCTGCGAGTGGCATCCTCGCATCCTTCTGGTTAATCGCCACTTTCTTGGCTGTGTTAAAAATATCAGGCAGCGTTATCGGTTGGGGAATTCAGTTCCAAAATGGTTGGTTTATCGGTGGGATGTTTATCGTCACAGCCCTTTTCAGCGCCAACATGTTAGGGCTTTTCGAGATCCGTCTTTCATCGAATACAAGTACGTGGATGGCAACCAAGGGAGACAGTAGTTACGTCGGACACTTTACTCAAGGCATGTTCGCAACGCTATTGGCTACGCCATGTTCTGCTCCATTTCTTGGGACAGCCGTTGCATTTGCTCTTGCCACGACTATCCCGACGATGTTTGGTATTTTCACCGCACTTGCCGTTGGTATGGCACTTCCATGGATCATCGTTGCTGCATTCCCATCGATAGCTTTGGCGCTGCCTAAACCAGGAGCATGGATGAACCGTGTTAAATACCTGTTCGGCGGAATGATGCTAATCACTAGCGTTTGGCTCTTTAGCTTGCTTCGACCTCATGTCCCTCAATTGTGGCTATACGCAATACTGGCGGTCAGTGTTTGCCTATTGCTTGTCAGGTTGGTTCAAGTGCATGGAATCAAGACTGCGGGTGCTGTTGCCTTGCTGCTGTTGAGTGTTATCTCTGCCTCGTTATTTGTCGAGAAGGCAACATCCAAAATTCTGCCACCAGAACCTGAGTGGGAAGCTTTGTCGACCGTAGCCATTGATGATCATGTTGCTAACGACAAAGTAGTTTTCGTTGATGTTACCGCTGATTGGTGCGTGACTTGTAAAGCAAACAAGATCGGGGTTCTCTTACAAGATCCTGTTTACAGCGTATTGACTGAAGGTGATGTAGTGCCGATGGAGGGCGATTGGACTGTACCGAGTGATAGCGTCACGTCATACCTACAAGATCACAACCGTTTCGGTGTTCCGTTCAATATGGTTTATGGCCCTAACGCTCCGGAAGGTATTGAGCTTCCTGTCATCTTAACCAGTGATGCGGTTATGGAAGCCATTGAGAAAGCAAAAGGTGGTGACGAATGATGAGAAAAAAAGCTAAGGCAAAACCTCAGGCCAAAAAGCAGAAGTTGAGATCGGCATTACTGTATACCTTGTTTGCATTGGTCGTGGTCTTTGGTGTTGATTATTGGCGTACAAAAGACGTTCCAATGCAGAACGTTCCGCCAATGGTTGGGATGTCGTTATCCGGTAAACCGATAGATGTAATAGAGATGAGTAAGAAAGAGCCGGTATTAGTTTATTTTTGGACGACATGGTGCGTCGCCTGCAAATTTGTGACGCCAGTGGTTGATTGGTTTTCATCAAGCTATCCCGTCGTTGGTGTATCACTGACTTCGGGTAAAGATGAAAGAGTTCAACGCTATATGAATGCTAAAGGGTATAGCTACGACAACATTAATGACACTCAAGGTAAAATTGCACGCGATTGGGGAATCTCCTTAACGCCAACACTCATTGTTATTAATGATGGAAAAGTAACAAGTGTTACTTCAGGAATTACTACGCCAATAGGTATCGCAGCCCGACTTTGGTTAGCTAAGTATTAATGGGAAAAATATGAAATTCATTACAAAAAGCATCATCACACTATTGGTTACTCTGGCTTTCTCACCCGTCACTTTCGCAATGACAAAACAAGAAAAAATTGCCGAGATAACGCAAATGCTAGAAACGAACGAAGGTATTATCGATTCAGTTCACGACAGTCTAGCTGCTTACATAGATCAACAAAGTAGCTTTGATAAAACGTTAGTTGAGAGTCATGACTTTATTTATAACAACCCACATCACCCTTGGTATGGTTCCGAACATCCAAAACTGACGATCGTAAATATGACTGATTTTAGTTGCCCGTGGTGTAAAAAATTAGACCCTGTTCTTCGAAAAATAGCGGATGAGTTCCCTAATGACATCAAGGTGATAAATATTTATATCCCTCTAAAGGAGAGAGATTCGCCATTGAACTCAGCAACTTTTGGACTCAATGTCTGGAACAATGACAAAGAAAAATACAAAGCAGTTGAAGAGATGTTGATCAGTAAGCCTGGTATTCACAACGTTCGTTCGATAATGAAAGTAGCGAAGAAGAACAAAGCCACCGATTATGTTTCTTCAGACAGTGAAATAGCGATTGAAGTTGCTGAAAACTATAACTTATTTACGAGGCTGGGTGTTCGGGGTACACCAGCGATGCTAATTGATGGAACATTGCTCCCCGGCTACTTGCCATACGAAAAACTATATCCAATAGTAAAGGCTAAGCTAGAAGAGAAAAGTAAATAGAATAAATTTACGATAACTTAATTATTATCTTTGATGGATAAAAAGCCCTATTGATTAGGGCTTTCTATCATTTAAATATTAATTGTAAAAGTAGATTGCAAATTAATAAACAATATACAACGCAGCTAGTCCAAATATGCCTAGAAAACTCAGAACACCACATGTCGAGTACAACAACAGTCTCATTGTTAATTCCTGATTACAAAAAATGATTAATAGTATTTACTTTATAAATTGTCTTATGTGCAATTTAAGGGCGAGGGGTTGACAAGGTTATATTAAAATAGCACCTCCAGATAAATTATCATTTAACATTTAGTTAGAGTTTCCCATGCTGAAATAATTCCCTTTACTCTGTGTTTTTTACAAAGTAATTAGAGGTTGTTTATGTTTAATTTTTACAGGTTGCTATTCTATTTTATTTCTTGTGTGGTTGTTATTTGGGTGGGTAATACGTGAATGTAAATTAATTCATAGAGTGGGAATTAACTCGAAAAACGGAAACTAACTCGTAGAATGGAAGTTAATTTCTCTAATCTGGGTGATCAAGTTATCCTCGATGAGGACTGATACGCTCTCGATTAAGTTGTTATCAACACCGTTAAATACGTTCACGTTAGTGATTAGCTTTTTCATAGTCTGCACCTTTTGGAAATGAGTGTGTGTCGCTGATGGAGTCATCATATGGGGGCAGCATTTGAAGAATGGCCATTTGGTGACAGTGATGAATTGGGTGTGTTTTTGCTATTGCTATAAGAGAAGGAAGGGGGATTTCTGTCGAATCATTAATTTGAATAATGATTATTGGTGGTGTCACAAAATGGTAAGTTTTGCTCCTTTTCGAGCGCTAAGATGTATTTCAAATCAAGGCGACTTATCAAATTAGAGAGAGACAGAATGACTAAATCAGACAAAGTTTACGGGTTCAACACACCACAACGTCTATTTGTAGGTTACACGTTAGCTGTGCTGGTGGACTTAGTGGTACTTAACTTTTTCGATGAGTACTGGGACTTCGTCAACATTGAGTCTTTCACTATTTCTTTGATAGCAGCGTTATTACTGCAGTTATTGTTGAAGCTCTCTATTGGCTTAGAGCACAAGATTGCTGAGCACTTCAAAAGTAAACCGGGTACCGGGCCTAAGGTTTATCGCGCCATCACTACTTACATCATCTTGGTGGGTTCAAAGTTCGTGATGCTAGAAGCGATTAACTTATTGTTCGGCGAGAAGGTGAGCTTTACAGGCCCTTGGAATGGTGTAGTGGCGTTCTTCGCCGTGGTATTTACGATTCTCATTGCTGAAGTAATTGTATCGAAGATCTACTTTGCGCTTGATGATAAACAAGAATCAAACTTGAAAGAAAAGACAGCTTAAGCATAAGTAGAGTTAAACATAGGGGAGTTCGGAATGAACCCTCAATTGAAAAGGGTTGGCATGTTTGCCAACCCTTTTTGTCTTTTAGCTATCCCACACTTTAGAGTAAGCGACTAATTCAGCTTATGCAGACCGATTAATTAGTACTTAACTTGGTAGTTCAGAGTGTAAGTACGGCCGCGGCCTTTGTAGTCATACGCTGCTGAGTCGTAATGAGACGAGTAAAGGATTTGAGCACGTTGACCCCAAACAGTGGTGTAGTCTTTGTTCAGTAAGTTTTGAATACCAAAACCTAGACTACCGACAGGAAGCTGATACGTACTCACTAGATCAAACACGGTGTAGCCATCAAGTTTGTTTTTGTCGTCTTCGTAATCAAACATAGTTTGGCTTTGTACTTTTACAGATAGGTCTGTGTCATACCAACCTGCCCAAGCACTTGCTTTAGAAGTACTTGCACTTCCTGCAGATACATCTTTCCAACCGTCGTTACCTTTCACTTCAGAGGTGACGTAGTGACCAGAAGCGCCCAGTTGAATGTTGTCATGTACCCAGTAAGAAGCCATCGCCTCTAGCCCGTACACTCGCTTTTTGTCATTGATGTTTTCAATCAGCAATGTCTTTCTGTTGTACTTCACTGATTTGTCAGATTGTGAGTAATAAGCCGCGGTTTGCAAGCTTAGCTCGCCAGTATCAAGGCGGTAACCTAACTCGAAACTGTTGGTTTTGATACCAGACATTTTTGAGTCATTAACGTTGATGCTGTCGTTGAGTTTCCAGTGATCACCAACGAGCTTGTAGCTGCCTTGTCCGTAGTATTTAGCTGGGTCTGCAAGGTCGAAACCTTGCGAGAAGTTTGCCCAAACTTGAGACTCGTTATTAAGGTGGTAGATCGTACCTAGGTTAAATAAGCCAACACCGTAATCAGTTTCACCACCTGGTACTGCGTCTGCTGTTTTGCCTTTACCAGCAGCAATTTTCTTCTGCTGGCTGTAGCCGACAAAATCATCAATCTTGTTAGAGATGTATTGGTAGCGGAATCCACCTTCCACCGTCCAATCATCGGTGATCGCATAGTCAGATTGTATAAAGCCTGCGATAGAGCTGACTTTAACACCTGCATAGCGACCCACTTGTGCATAGGTCTTGTTGACTAAGTTGCCTGAATTGTTCGCAATGGTGCGATCGTAAAGCGCTTGATTGCTATCAAGCTGATCTTGATACGCATCGATACCATAAACAATATTGAACTTATTGAAGCTCTTAGCCAGTGCTGTTTTTAATGAAATAACATCGGTAATTTGTTGACCAGAAGATTGGAAGTAAGGCGTGTAAGTTTGGTCTTCTTTACGGTATGAAGCTTCAGCAATAAACTGATGCCCAAGGAATTGATCATCGACGTAAGAGGCACTCAGCATGATGCGCTCAGTTCCGTGTTCGCGATCCGAGTAAAACCCTTTACGTACGTCAACAAAATCGCGCCCGGTGATGTATAGACCGTAAGGAGAGTTTTGCTGGCTATCGTAATATTGTGCTAGGAAGTTGAGCTTTTTGGTCTCAGACAGGTTCACGCCGACAGTTGTCAGGAAATCTACCGTCTTGTTGAACTGCAGTGAGCCTTGTGAAATGTCAGGAGTAACAATATCGCCATCTGCATCGAATACACCTTGTGTCTCGGTGTAAACCACAGAAGAGCGAGCTTGAACTTTGTCGTTACCGCCAGAGATAGATTGACCGACTTTGTAATCGAAATCTTCACCTGAATTAAAGCCCGATGAACCACCGACATAAGATTCGAATTCTAATTCTTCACCTTGTGCTTTTTTGGTGATGATGTTGATGACACCACCAGAAGCACCGGCACCGTAGATAGATGTTGCACCCGATAACACTTCGATGCGATCAATGTTAAATGGGTCGATTGAATCTAAGTGGCGGCTGATTTGGCGAGAGGATTGCAGTGATACGCCATCGATCATAACGAGCATCTTACGGCCACGTAGATTCTGACCATAGTTAGTACGAGCGCCGCTGCTTACATCTAAAGAGGGAATGCTCGCCGATAGAATTTCACCTAATGATTTACCGCCACGGTATTCCTGTTCGATTTTATCTGCGTCGATGTACCAAACTGTTCCCGGAATATCGCTGATCGCTTTAGGCGTTCGGCTTGCGACAACCACCATGTTTTCTTCGGTTGTGTATTCTTGTGCTTGGGCTGTAAACACTGTGCTTGCTGCGACAATCGCTAGCGTAACGGTGGAAAGCTTGAAACTTCCTTTTTCGGTTTTCATTTTGTTCTCAATCTTGATCAATAAAAGGCTGCACAAAGACTCATATTTGTGCGATGACTTTGTTTTTTATAAGTAAACAAGCGTTCATCTTTACTGGTTAGTAATAAATGAAGCCTCCTAAATTAGAAAAGAGGTTAACAGTGGTCACTTACTTATGGCCCCAAACATACTCATCTCGATATCTTTCAAGCTTGTATACGTTCGCATTCACGCCACCTAAGCGGTTACTACTTCTATAGTTAAAGTACGAAGTATTATCGTTTACTTTATCAATTCTAAATAAGAATCATTATTATTGTGTTTTTGTTGCGAAAATACAATGTGAAAATGCAATTTTATTTTATAGATTTGGAAACACTTGTTTGCCGAGGGGGTTAGTCACTCGGGCTGAACAGAGCCAGTGCCTTGTTCCGCAAGTGTTTAAGCGGGTGTGAACCATATAATTCAGAAGGTGTGAAAGTGCAGGTATTAGGGCCTGTTGATCTTTTGAACAAAATTTAACAACGAAAGGTAAACAGGCCCTCGTGTGTTCGTGAAGTCAGAATGGTATTTTCGATGGTAGAAGGACACGATAAGGGCAGCCATGATTTGACTGCTCACGTAGTTAACTGTTTTTTGCCATGATGCTGTTGATTAAGCTTTCTCGCTGCTCCATAGAGACCGTCATTACGTCGTTGTAGGTGCGTTTCATGACTCGAATGTCATTTTCCAGTAGCAGAGCTAATTTTGTCGAGGCCGTTTGGTTGTCACCTTCGAGCACCAATTCGATGATCTCTAGGCGACGCTGGCACGATTTAGTGACCGAAGATTGAATGTGCATCGAGACGAGATCGGTCGCTTTACGTAGGCGATTATGTTGTTGCATGGTGCTCAATAAGAAGCGATTTCCTGAACATGCGGCAAGTTGCTCGTGAAACTCAGCACTGAGGCTAAAGAGTTGACTGGCGTTGACAGATTCTGGGGCGTTAATCGCTTGAGCATGGCGATCTCGGCAGCTTTCAATTGCACTGTTATCAAGTGTCCATGTTGGTTCGAGTAGGCCAGCAGGCTCGAAAATGAGTCGACAGCGATAACTTTCGGTGTGTCTTTCTAGGGTGTTCAACACACCATCAAGCTGCCATTTGTATCCTGGACTGCGACGAAAAATACCATCGCTTTCTAACAGACGCAGTACGCTTTGCATCTCACCACGGTTGGCATCATAACGTTGTTGCAGGTCTTTCTCGGAAAACGACTGACCTAACTCACTAAAAAATAAATCCATGAGTACGCGCAGGTATAATTGTTCTTGGCGAGGTTGTTGGTCGTTGTCTTGGCCTGAAATTTCGATATCTGCCGCATCGGTTTGTAATACAGACCCTTTATAAGGGACGACTTTAGTGATGCCTTGCGCTGACAAGTGCTTTAATACCGCTCGAATAGGGCTTCTTGATACTTCGAATTGCTGCGCCAAAGATGATTCGTTTAGGCTGCTTCCCGCTTTCGCGTTGTCGGCTTTTAGCCTCGCGATGACCTTGAATAACAAATTTTGTTGGAGCTTTGTAATTGTCGTTATGTCCATGACGCTCAGAGTATGTGTTTAATCTTGATTCCATGGTAAACACAAAAAGGCTTAAATACCATAAATTGTGTTTTTGTAACCAAAAGACAATGTTAATCGACCTGTTGCAATGGATAGGTTGGTTGGTAATTTAGCGGTTCGTTGGGAATTGAATGGTTGGCGGTTATTGATAGCTTTGTTGGCAAGTGTGCCATACCAATCACAGTAAGTAAGTGTTCAAAAATAGCGCAGGAAAAAGGCTTGAGAGCAAGGCTGCTCTTTTCGACAAGAAGTTTCGATAAGTAGTTATTCTACAATCAAAAATTCTAACACAGTTATCGAGCGTTTTAACCAGCTAGGGTGACCAGTTATTTACTACGATTGGTATTAATGAGTGGGTAAGAAGAGAGCCCGCTTAAAGCCTCGACTGCAAATGGAGGCTTCAAACGGGGGCTTTAACCGGAGAAAGTGACTTCTCGTGTGTGCTTATTTTCTCATTAGATAGAGGAAGTAGCCGCCACCAATCAGAGAGGCTAATAGACCTGCCGGGAACTGCCAAGGGAACCATAGCGTACGACCAATCCAGTCTGCAGCCACCATGATGATAGCGCCTAATAATGCTGCTGTGAGCATTTGAGGAATCGCGCGATATTGGTGAAGCGAACGCGCCATGTGTGGCGCCAATAATCCAATGAAACTTAATGGCCCAATGACGATGGTGCACAGAGTTGTTAGTGCCGCGACTAGCAAAAGCAAAGCCAATCGAACAGCGGTTGTGTTCATACCTAGGCTGCTTGTGGTGACGTCGCCTAAGTTAATCAGCTCTATCCAGCGATTCAAAGACAGCGCCACTGCACTGATGATGGCAACCCCAACGGCGAGCAAAATGACATCTTGATTAGCGACTAAATAAGTCGAGCCTGAAAGCCAAGTGAGGAGCGCGGTTGCATTCTCATTACCCGAGCTCATTGTGATGCGCAATAGAGCGTCGAGCCCTGCACTTAGCGCGATGCCTGTTAACAAGGTTTGCGTTGGGGCGAAATTGTGTTTTCTTCCCATTAACCAAACCACGGCAGTCACTGAAGTTGCACCGAGTGTACCAAGCAGCATTTGCTCTTCTCGGCCGACTGCAGTGCCAAATAGTGTGCCGAGCACTAACGCCAGAGCAGCCCCTGAGCTGATCCCCAATACTTCGGGGCTCGCCATTGGGTTGTTTGAGATGCGTTGAATAATCGTGCCTGCAAACGCAAGCCCGATCCCTGCCAATAGCGCGACTAATACACGCGGTAGACGTAGATCGAATAGCGATGGGTTGAGTTCAACATTCCAACCGAACTGGTTTTTACCTACTGTAAGGGCAAGAACACACATTGCCATCAATAGTACTGACATCGCGGCCAGTACTTTACGCGTACTGACGAATTTGTAGTGCTCAATGGTTTCACTGCGGTTTTTGAGATCGGACTGCAGCTTGGTACGTTGCAGTAACCACAATAAGAAAGGAGCACCCAGTAGCGCCGTCATTGCGCCGGTAGGGAGCAGTTCGCCACCGAAGCCAGAGAAGGGCTGAATCACTAAATCCACAATCAATAGAATGAAGCTGCCTACCAACCCGCTGACCAGAATCTGTTTCGCGAGTGCTCTTACACCGATAAGCCTAGCGATAGCAGGAGCCACAATGCCAACGAATCCGATTAAGCCTACTTCACTGACTACGGCTGCAGTAATAAAGATCGCCAACGATAAGCAAAGCAATTTGATTTGTTTGATGTTTACACCAAGCGAAGTGGCGACATTATCGCCAAATTGCAGCGCTGATAATGGACGCTGTAAAACCAGTAATAACAGCGTCGGGATCGAGACTAAAGGTATGAGAACCTGCACGCTCGACCAATCATTCTGATTCAGTACACCTGCACCCCAAACAAAAATACTGGTAAGCCGTTGTTCATGCAGCATGAGCAACATGGTGTTGAGTGAGCCTAAAAATAGGCTGACCACCATACCGGCTAACACCATGTGTAATGGTGAAAAGCCTCGTGCAGAACTTAAGGTAAAAACTAAGCCTGTTGCAAGGCAGCCCCCAATGAAAGCGGGAATAAACCCTGGGATAGCTAGGTTAGCAGGAATTAAAAGGATCCCTAATACCATGCCGAGTTCTGCGCCCGCAGCAACACCCAATGTGGTAGGTGAGGCAATGGGGTTACGCAGTACAAATTGCATCACACACCCAGCGACTGCCAGTGCAAAACCACAAATGAGAGCGACGGTAAGCCTAGGTAAATAGGTGAGGTGAGTAATCAGATGCTGATAATTTGAAGAATCAAAGTGAAACAGCGTATCCCAAATCAAGCCAACCCCTTGCGAGTAAGGAGCGGTAATTTGCAGTAGCGAGCTGATCAACAAAACAGCAGCGACAGGTAGTGCCGCTGCCTTGATACTGAATCGCCCGGTGACGGTTTTTTCGATCTTTGCGGTAGCCATTATTTTTGGATAAGCAGTTCGGTAATGTGGTCACTAAACCTTTGAGCGGCGATTAGCCCACCGAAGGTCCAGATGGTAGGAAGTTCGTAAACGGAGTCTGTACGCGTAAACGCCATCGCTTGCCAAAGAGGGGATTGAGTCAGTTTCTTATGCTCTTCTTCCGTTAGCGGGCCAAAGATCATCACATTCGTCTGTTGGTGTTCAGCGAGCCTTTCAGTACCTGTAGTGGTAAAACCCCAGAGGTTTGTCTGCTCTTGCCAGTCGTTTTTAAGACCCATGCTGCTTATGGTGGCTTGCGCTAATGAACCTTGGCTATGAATGCGTAAGGTTTTGTCGTTGATAAAGCGTGCAAAAATCAGTGGTTTGTCTGAGTTGCCTGCGGCACGTATTTTTTCACCATTATCGCTTAATCTCTTGTTTGTCTCATCAATCACTTGTTGGGCGCGTTGTGCTTTGTTAAATAGCTTGCCTAAAGAGAGGGTAACCGAAGTTGCGGATTCAAGAGGTTGTTTCTTTTTGCTGTAGACACTGTAAACCAAGACAGGTGCGATTTTATTGAGCTGGTGGTAGGCCGCCGCCATATGCTCACTGATTAAAATGACGTCAGGTTTGAGTTCTGTTAGTAGCTCTAGGTTTGGTTCTCTTCGAGATCCCACATCTGTCACGTCTGCATTTAACGCAGGTTTTACCACCCATTGCTGATAACCTTGTGCGTCTGCCACACCTTGCAACTCAACGCCTAGGCTTAATACGGTTTCGGTGAGTGCCCAATCTAAAGCCACCACTTTTTTAGGTGTAGCATCGAAAGAGACACTGCCCATTTCATGTTTGATTTCTAGTGCGTGAACGCTCTCTAGAGCAAGGGCGTTGAAAGCTAATACTGTGAACAGCATGGTGATGAACTTTTTCACAACAGGTTCCTTTTGATTTAAGGGATGTAGCTGATAGGTTGCCCTGTCTCAGGGTGTTTAAAGAGCGCAAGCTCCATTCCGTAGATTTGCATTAGTGTTTCTGGCGTCATCAAATCTTTAGGCGAACCGGAAGCAATCACTTTCCCAGAATGAAGCGCAATCAAATGATCACTGAATTTGGCGGCCATGTTCACATCATGAAGCACCATGATCACGGTTAAGCCGAGTGACTGATTAAGCTCTCTGATTAAAGCGAGCAATTCATGCTGGTGCGCGACATCGAGTGCTGAGGTTGGTTCATCAAGCAAAATACATTGGCTTTGCTGAGCAAGTAGCATGGCGACCCAAGCTCTTTGTCTTTCTCCGCCGGAAAGTGTTGCGACAAATCGGTCAGAAAAGGCGTTAAGGCCAACTTTCTCAATCGCTTCGTCTACGATGGCATAATCATCTTTGCTGTAACGTCCAAATGCGCCTTTCCATGGGTAACGGCCAAAGCAAACCAGTTC
The DNA here is from genome assembly GCF_041469545.1 of Vibrio sp. 10N.286.49.C3. Taxonomy (NCBI): domain Bacteria; kingdom Pseudomonadati; phylum Pseudomonadota; class Gammaproteobacteria; order Vibrionales; family Vibrionaceae; genus Vibrio; species Vibrio sp. 10N.286.49.C3. The sequence goes on along the minus strand of NZ_JBFRKT010000006.1, from coordinate 19,112 downwards.
ACGAACGGTTACGCCATCAGTAATCGGTGGGTGCTGCGGCAGGTAGGCGACTTGGTGTGCAAATTCAAGGTTACTGTATGAGGCGAGTGGTTGCTCATTGAAGAAAACGTCACCTTCTGTTGGCGTATTTTGTCGACTTAACAGTTTAATTAGTGTCGATTTGCCACATCCATTATGACCAAGCAAGGTGGTGATCTTCTTTGGTTCAAAGGTCAAAGTCGTTGGCGAAAGGATTTTCTTACCGTCGATTTCGAACGAGGCATTGGTAAGTGTGTACATAATGCAATATGAAGTTGAGTTATGGGCTGCTAGCCGCTAATGTAACACAGTGAAATCAAAATGATAATTATTCGCTAAATCAATCTATTTATCATTGTAATATGCTCGTGCCCACTACGAACCTACCAACCTTATCTAGCGCCTTCGATATTATGTCTGTGATACAAAATAAAAAATTTCAACTATTGGCTATTGGTCTTGCTTCGGCTCTTATGGGAATTGGGCAAAACGGCTTACTCGTTTCCCTGCCTTTTCTTGTGGAACAGTCTGCATTCAGCTTGCCTACGTGGTCGATTCTTATCGCAATAGGAAGCATATTATTTCTGCCGTCTGCGCCTTTTTGGGGAAGGCAGAGCGACAAATATGGACCTAAACAAGTCGTCATTCAGGCATTGGTAGGCATGGCCGTCAGCTTTGCTTTTTTGTGTTTTTTTGCGATGAATAGTGACCAAGAAAAGGCGCTAGTGTTTTGTTTGATCGGACTGGTGGTGGCGCGAATAATTTATGGTTGTACGGTGTCTGGAATGGTGCCCGCGAGTCAACATTGGGCGATATTGTTGTGTGGTGAGAGAAACCGTTTACAGGCTATTACTTCGGTGAGTCTTGGCCTAAGTGTTGGTCGATTAATTGGGCCTTTGGTCTCCATTTTAGCGTTAAAGTTATCGCCTTTTGCTCCCCTGATCGTGATGATCTTTTTGCCGTGTGTTGCTTTACTTGTCACGATGTTGTTACCAACCCCTAAAGAAGAAACTCGGAAGGCAGAAGGAATAGGGCAAGCACCTTGGTTACCGAATAAAACATTACTGCCTTTTTTATCTTGCGGGATGTTGTTGTGTGCCGCAGTCGCGTTGTTGCAATACAGTTTTTCTCCACTGATCTATTCGATCACCCGTTGGCCTACCGATCAAATAAGTGACACGATCGGGATTCTTTTGACTATCAGTGCTGCCTGTACTTTTGCTACTCAACTCTTGGTTATCAAAAAAGAAAAGCTGACACCGTTTGTTATGTACCGTTGGGGGGCATTGGGTTTGCTTGTCGGCTTTGGAGTGTTCTTGATTCCCAGTATGTGGGCGTTAGCTGTGGCGATGGTACTGACAGCGATTGGCGCAGCGTTGCTTGTTCCTGCTTACACGTTATTCGCCACCGAAAAGCAAAGTGAGGCTCTGGGCGCAGCCGCAGGGTACATCGCTATGTCTCATACTCTAGGCTATGGCGTCGCTTCATTACTTGCGTTTACTTCAACCTTGAACCCTCAGTATCCCATCTACTTATGTGGGCTATTTTCTCTACTGATTTTCGCGACGACTTATGTTGTAAAAATAAAGGGAAATACCAAGCTCGCTGAGCAAGCTTAATCTTATATTTCCCCTGATACTTTTTAGTGAATCAATTGGAAGTGAGCTAACGGATAGCAAATTAACTGGTAGCAAACGGCTTTGTGTCGAACGTTGGTTTGCTAATTTATGTCTTTGAAAGCAGCGTCTTCGAAAACCACATCCCCTCTTAACACTGTCATCAACACCTGAGTCTTGGCTATTTGTCTTGCCGATACTGTAGTGATGTCTTTGTTGAGAATCGCGAAGTCCGCTGATTTCCCAACCTCAATAGACCCCGTGACGTCTTCGATACCAAGGCTCTTTGCTGCATTGAGCGTGTAAGCGTCGATAGCTGTGTAGATATCAGTTAGGCCTGTTTTACCCATGATTAAGCTATTTGCGATTCCAACTAGAGGGTTGATGTCGTGTACGTTCCAGTCACTGCTCAAGGTGATATTGGCATCAGTCTTAAGTATCGCGTCTAAGTTCATCATGGCTTTGGCGCGGCGAGCACCAAGGAAAGCTTCGGCCCATTGGTGTTGATGTTTGGCTACGTCATCGGAACCGACTTGGAAGTCCGCCGAGGCATTGAGCTGCTTGAAGCGGGGAACGTCTTCATCATTGATTAACTCTATGTGAGTTAGGGTATAAGGCTTTTGCGAACCTTGTTTACGCACGCTTTCTATCGCATCAAGAGATTCACGAACGGCACCATCACCAATCGCATGAATGTGCGCACTAAAACCGATTTTATCGAGCGCGGTTAGCCACTCTTTCATCTGTGCTGGTGGAATATAGTTTAGGCCATTGGGAGACTGTGGCAGATAGGTATCTAAATAGGGCGCGAGTGTTTTTGCTGTACCGTTAATGAAGATGCCATCGCTGTACATTTTTACCTGATCAACGAGCAACAGACGGCTTTTATCATCGGAATACATCTTCTCGAAGACTTCTAATTGAGAGGGTATCGCCATTGATGGGTAAACCCAAGGGCGTAATGACACGCGAGCCGTCAAATCTTGGTTTTGTTCCGCTTCTAGCCAAACGTCGTACCAACCTCGTTTCCAATACATCCGGCCGTCACCAATGGTGGTAATGCCGTGCGCAGCGGCTTCTTCAAGACCGAACATTAACCCTTGGTAGCTTTGTTCAAAGAGCTCGCTTTGGCTGTTCCACGCCATCTCCATAATTTGGTCGCCAGCGTTATCTAATAAGATGCCATTGAGCTTGCCGCTGTCTTGGTCTTTTAAATAAGCGCCACCTTGTGGGTCAGGAGATTGTTGGCTGATTCTGGCTATTTTTAAGGCTTTCGAGTTGACCCACATCGAGTGAGAAGTTTGCTCCATAAACACCACGGGGCGATCAGGGAAGATGCTGTCGATGATCTCAAGTGGTGTGTATTCAGAGTCGCTGTCGAGTGTCGATTCCAAAGAAAAGCCATAACCCATCAGCCAGCCTCGACCATTGGTTTCGGCATTGATTTTACACGCTTCTAAGTAATGGATTTGCTCTTCTAATGTGGCTTCAGAGTCTAGTTCGCAATTGCCACCCAGCTCTGAGGCGGCTTCAAACACATGGTTATGATTATCAATGAACCCCGGCAAAACAAAGGCATTCTCCAAGTCGATGACATCGGTACTCTGACCTTGAAAAGATTGCGCCTGAGCGTGGTCACCGATGAAGATGATCTTGCCTTTATGGGTAACGATCGAGTCTGACTCGCGATGCCCATATATGTCGGCATTGGTAAAGATCTGGTCTGCGGTTAGGCTTTGAGAAAAAGCCGATGGCACAGAGACTAGGCTAGCGAATAATGCAATCCATGCAGTGCGTGGCAAAGTGAGCTTATTGTTCATTGTTATTTATTCCATGTTCCACTGTTTAGTAAGTATAGAAAGCGAGTGGTAAGAATCATATCGCGGATTTTTAATAATAAAGTGTCCATAGTTGCTCTCCTGATTAAGTTAACTTGCCGTATATTTTGTGGTGACTCCGACTCAATATCGAACATCAATGAAACACCATTGATTCATTCGCAGACTAAACAATTCACATAAGATTCTGAATAAATTACAGTTAGGTGAACTTTAAAAATGGATTTAACGTATTACCAAGGATGTAAGTTTATGTTTTCACAAGGTTTACTCGCATTACTAATAAAAACAAGTCGAGGTTAGGATGAAAAAAATATTATTGCTGCTTAGCGTGATCTTATTGGGTGGTTGTGTCGGCATGCCCGAAACGGTTAAGCCCGTTCAACAGTTCGAGTTGGATAGATACTTAGGGAAATGGTACGAAGTGGCTCGTTTAGACCACTCGTTTGAGCGTGGCTTAGATAACATCAGCGCGGAATACAGCTTGCGTGATGATGGTGGCGTTAAGGTGATTAACCGCGGCTATTCGGCGGAAGATGGCGAATGGAACGAAGCGGAAGGCAAGGCGTACTTTGTTGAAGGCAGCGAACAAGGCTATTTGAAAGTGTCTTTCTTTGGCCCTTTCTACGGCGCTTATGTGGTGTTTGAGTTGGACAAAGAGAATTACCAATACGCGTTTGTTTCGGGCCCAGATACCGACTACTTGTGGTTACTTTCAAGAACACCAGAGGTTGCACCAGGAGTGATGGAGAAGTTCAAAGCGATGTCTAAAGAGCGTGGCTTCAATACTGATGAATTGATTTACGTTGAGCACGGTAAATAAGCTGAGCGCGCTAGGTTAACGACAGTTGATTGAGAAAAAGGAACAGATGATGAGTGCATCTGTTCCTTTTTTATTGGTTTGGTTTTGTATGAACTAGCCTTGTCGACGAACCTGCAACACGCTGAGCACCGATAGTGAAAGGAAGAACGCCGGATCACTCCAGCCGAAGCCAACAAATATTCCTGTAAATGCCGCATACAATGTGATGATGGCGCCGAGCATATTTGTAACCACCAAGCCTTGGATGAGCTTTTTAGCGGACAAGCCAGGTTCAATGTCTCTAAGCAGCCAGCTTATTGCAGCGATACCACCCAAAAATATACTGGTGTGTTGAGAGAGAAAGTACGCGTACTTATCATTGATCTCTACGCCGTACATGGGCCACATTACCGTTGGGATAAAAAACAGTGCGATGGCAAACCCTGCGTAAATAATGCCGTGTAGGCTAAGAAAAGTTTTGTTGTTCATTACGTATCTCTCTATTTATTACTTAGCTATTCAGTATCTTTGTTGTCATTCAGCGAATGAACAAGTTTGATTAACCGTTGATTGGGCCTTTATTAATGGTAGTTAATGGCTGATTGACGTCAAAAATCACACCACGCACTTCTTCAACCCCCATCTCTTTTAAGCGAGCGCTATGCATCGCTAGGTACGTCTCTGCACTGAGTTGGTCTTCAAAAAGGTAGACACCACCGCCCAGTTTTTCTGCTTCGTTCTCTGTCCAAATTTTCCAGATCATGCCCGGTTCGTTGTTAATAGACTTTGCTAGGTCAACGAGTGCGTTTGACATCTCTTCACCAAATGGGCCGCTAAATTCAAAATCGACTTGTAATAATTTCATGGTTATTTCTCCAAACAGTTACTTGGTATTGCGCTGAGACTCATGGTCATTTCGCAAAACATAGGAGGCTTGATTGCCTGTTGAAATAGATATTACCTGTAAAAAACAGACAGAAAAGTTCATAATATAGTTATTAACTGTCAGGATTTTAGACCGATGAGATTGAAAACCACCCTCGACCAATGGCAAACGCTTTACGAAATTGACCGTGCAGGCAGCATTCAGGCGGCGGCAGTGCAATTGAACAAGAGCCATACCACGCTGATTTATGCGCTGAGAAAATTGGAGGACCAATTAGGCGTGACTTTAGTGCAGGTTGAAGGGCGTCGGGCGGTATTGTCGGAGGATGGGAAATCACTGTTGCGGCGTGCAAGCAGTATGTTGGAACAAGCTCGCGAGCTAGAGTTGATCAGTGAACAGCTAGCGAAAGGTGTTGAGTCTGAAATTGTGGTTGCTGTTGATCACTTGTGCTGCCTTGAACGCCTTTATCAACCGATGGCTGCATTTTTGACGGAGAACAACACCACATCGATACAAGTGATTGAAACGTCTCTGTCTAAAACAACCGAACTGGTGACTCAAGAACTGGCTGATGTGGCTATCATCAACTTGCCTATTACTAATTACTCAGCCGAAGCCTTTGGTTTTACGATGATGGAGCCAGTAGTTGCTAGCTCACATCCGTTAGCAAGTGCCGTTTCAGTGTCGTTGAATCAACTGTCGTCTTTGCCGCAAATTGTGGTGCGAGATTTAGGTGCTCAAACTAGTCAAGGCAGCAAAAAGCAAGGGAACAAACAGGATGTGGGCTGGTTGAAGTCGAGTCAGCGTATTACGGTGGACAATTTCGACCATGCGTTTGGCGCGGTAGAGCAGGGAGTCGGGTATTGTCGACTACCAAAGCACATTGTTGAAAGCCGAGGAAGTGACAAGCTCACCGTGTTGAATGTCGAAAATGGCAGTGGGTATCACGTTCCGCTGCACCTGACTTTACCAAAAGGAGCCAAGACAGGCCCAGCTGCTAAACGTTTCTATGAGTTACTTCTTGAGTCAGCTTCTAATGTGAGCTAACGGCGACATGAACCTTGAACGATTAACTAGGGGCCTTGAACGATTAACGAGGCTGATTGCCGTTTAAGAACAGCGCGACACATTCGCGAGTGTAGTGAAGTCTTTCTTCTTCAGATTCTCCGCTATCGTGTCCGAAGAATCCCCAATATGCCGATTTGCCGTGAAACATCAGCAACAGTTGGCGTGCTGCAATAACTGGCGAGCTTGATGTCGACAGTGTGAGATCACCAGAATCTATTTTCGACTGCAAATAATCAGCAAGTAATTTGGTGGTTTTCTGAGGCCCAGTTTCTAAATAGATAGAGGCGATCTCTGGATGCGTATTCGCTTGGCTAATGGCATTTTGAAAGGTTTGTCTAGATTGTTCATCAAGTAATAAATCCTGAAACTTCACACCAAACTTCACCAACTCATCACCCACCGCAGCATCCATATCAAAGGCTGCAGGACTGAGTTCTCGCTCCGCACACTTGGTTTGCATGCAGGTTTCGAAAAGTTCGTCTTTGTTTTTAAAGTGAGAGTAGACCGTTTGCTTAGAAACGTTCGCTGCTTTGGCTATCTGATCCATATTGATCTTGAAGCCATGTTCAGAGAAAAGTTGGCTGGCTGCGGTTAAGATCTGCGATCTCTTCTGTTCACTCTTGATGATTTTAGTCACGTGCTTGCTTCTCGTTACCTAGTTTGTCTCGTTGCTTAGCGCCTGTTGGTGCTCAGTTCTATGTGTCTCGTTTTACGCTAAGCATTATGCTTTTTGTGATGCTTTTATCAATCATTAACGATGAAACTTATTTTTAACACAATCAAACTAGACAGTCTAGTTTGATTTGGTTAGTCTAAAAAAAGAACATAATTGAGTACCGCATAGGAACAGTACGTATGTATAAATTGATGAAGGGAAGCGCAGTGGCAGTGGCGTTGTCGGCTTTTCTTGTTGGATGTGGCGAAAAGGAACAAGCCCAAGAGTGGGTTGATTCAACCGCTGAAACGGCATCGAGCGTCCAAACCATTTTAACCGTGGAAACGATGGCCTTGGCGCTCTCTTCCTCTTATGCAGTGCAGCGTGAATATGTGGGTGTGGTTAAGGCGGGTCAGCAGGCTAATTTAGGTTTCGAACTGGCGGGAAAAGTAAACGAGATTCTGGTGGATGTCGGTGACACAGTCACAACGGGTCAGCCGTTGATCAGACTGGATAACCAACTTTTGGAAACCGAGTCTAGCCAACTGAAAGCGCAGGCTGAAGAAGTCAAAGCCCAATTGAGTTTGGTAGCAGCGAACCTTAAACGTCAACGTTCATTGAAAGCGAAAGGCTTCAGTGCCGAAGCTGAGATTGATTCGTTGACCAGTGAGCAACGCGTATTGCAGGCGAACTTGCTGCGTATTGATGCCTCGGTAAAAGGCAATCAATTGAAGCTGGTGAAATCGACAGTTCGTGCGCCATATTCAGGGACCATCGCAACACGCTTTGTCTCGCTTGGAGATGTAGTGAATGTAGGGAATCCAACTCTTACACTGCTTGCCTCTGAAGGGAAAGAAGCCTTGATCGGTATTCCTGCCCATCAAATGAAAAAGGTTACTTCACTTTCCGCCCCAAGTATTCGCGTCGGGCGAGATGAATTCGCTGTGAGCCTGTTGAATCCGGGCGCAATGGTCGACACACAGTCTCGCAGTGTCGGTTTGCGTTACTTGTTTCCTGAACAATCGTCGGTGTTAGAAGGGCAACTTGCCTATTTGAAATTTGATGAGCAGATTGATGACCAAGGCTACTGGGTGCCATTAACGGGTTTGATTGATGGATTGCGCGGTGTGTGGAACATCTTTGTGATTGGTGAAGACAACAAAGTTGAGCGCCGAAGTGTTCAGGTGTTGTTTGCCAACAATCAACAAGCGTACGTGAGTGGGGCGATTGAAGACGGTGAACAAGTGATTGCCAGTGGCTTACATCGTTTAGTTCCTGGACAAACCGTGAAGCCAGCAAGCGTGACTGCTGAATAGGAAATAGCATGAAAATCATAGAGACTATTTCCAACACTCGACTGCTTATCTTAATGACAGCACTGCTGATGGTGAGTGGTATTTCTGCGTTCATGACGTTGCCACGTGCAGAAGACCCAGTAATCATCAACCGTTACGCGAACATCACAACCAGTTTCCCCGGAGCCAGTGCCGAGCGTGTTGAAACCTTGGTAACAGAAGTTATCGAGAACAAGCTGCGTGAGCTGAGTGAAGTTAAACTCGTGAGCTCAACCTCAAGGCCGGGCGTGTCTATTGTCACCTTAGAATTGAATGACACCATCACCGAGCCTGAGCCAGTTTGGTCTCAAGCTCGCGACAAGCTATCTGACATCGAATCCATTTTGCCTGCGGGCTCTCATTCTCCCGATCTCGACAGTGATCATACCTATGCTTTCACAACTATCGCATCTCTAACCTGGTCTGGTGCAGGTGAACCTGACCGATTAACACTCGGGCGCTATGCCAAAGAACTTGCTAAGCGACTAAGAACTTTGTCGGGTACTGAATTCGTTGATGAATACGGGATGCCACAAGAAGAGATTCAAATCAGTTTACGTACGGCCGATGCCGCTGCCTTAGGGCGTTCAAGTGCCAATATTGCTGAGTCGCTCGAAGGGGCAGACGCCAAGAACTCCGCCGGCGAGTTAGTGAGTGCTTATTCTCGCTTTGGCTTAGAAATTAAATCTGAACTCGATTCTATTGAACGTATTAAGCAAGTGCCAATAGCCACTGATAGCAAAGGTCACATCATCCGTATGGAAGACATTGCTTCTGTGAGGCGTGGTGAGAAAACCCCGCAAGACCAGATTGCCATTATTGATGGTGAGCCGGGTGTGATTGTAGCGGCAAGAATGCATCCTGATCTGCGAGTTGATAATTGGACGTCGCGAGCTAATGCTCTGATTGGTAAATTTGAGCAAGAGTTACCAAGTAACGTTAAGGTGACAGTGCTGTTTAATCAGCAAGGTTATACCGAGACTCGCTTAGACGATTTAGGCAAAAGCTTGATGATCGGTTTCGGTCTGATTTTGATTGTGCTGTTTGTCACTTTAGGCGTACGTGCCGCGATCTTAGTCGCCATTTCTCTGCCGTTAACCTCATTATTGACCCTGTCGATCATGAAAATGACTGGTGTACCGATTAACCAAATGTCGGTGACAGGCCTAATTGTGGCGCTCGGTATCATGGTTGATAATGCGGTGGTGATGGTCGATACCATTCAAGCTTATCGCTTGAAAGGACAACAGCGCGCTGAAGCGACCATGAATGCATTGAAGCATTTATGGGTGCCGTTATTAGGCTCAACCTTAACTACCGTGTTGGCGTTTGCTCCGATTATCTTGATGCCGGGTGCATCGGGTGAGTTTGTGGGGGGAATTGCGATTACCGTTTCTTTCTCATTGATCGGCTCTTACATTATCTCGCACACCTTAATCGCAGGATTGGCGACCAAGCTACTGCCCAAGCAACTCAGTGATGTCGACAAGAAAGGACAGCACCATTGGTACATGACGGGTTTGAGAATCCCGGCTTTGACGCGCTGGTTCTCATCTTCTGTCCGCTTTGGTGTCACGCATCCAATCATCACGATTGCTTTGGTGTTGTTGGTTCCGTTTACCGGTTACTGGAGTATGTCTCAGCTGACTGAGCAATTCTTCCCGCCATCAGACCGAGACATGTTTGAGATTCAGGTTTATATGCCGCCGCAAGCGAGCATTTATGCCACTAAAAACACCTCTGAAAAAATCGACGATATCATTCATCGTTACCCTGAAGTGGAGCGTATCGATTGGCTCGTGGGTGCAAACTTCCCATCCTTCTATTACAACCTGCAAGCAAGGCAAAATAATGCGCCATACTTCTCGCAAGCCATGGTGAAAACAGAGAACTTTGACCAAGCCAATGCGCTAATTCCACAGTTGCAAAAGGTGTTGGATGAAGAGGTGCCGGAAGCACAAATCTTGGTACGTAAGCTTAATCAAGGGCCTCCATTTACCGCGCCCGTTGAACTGCGGGTGTATGGTGAAAACCTCGATACGTTAAAAGCGATTGGTGAGGATGTGCGATTGATTTTGGCGGGTGTTCCTCATGTGACGCACACAAGGGAAACGCTGCAACCAGGTACGCCGAAGGTGTGGTTGAAGGTTGATGAAGACACCGCAAAGCTGAATGGTATTTCATTGAACCAGTTCGCAGGTATGCTGCAAACTACGCTGACAGGTCGTGAAAGTGGTTCTGTGATTGAAGGCAGTGAGTCGGTACCAATCCGTGTTCGTGTGGCAGATGAGGCGCGTGAAAACTTGGCTCACTTAAGCAATATTCGTTTGCCAATCAGTTCAGATGTCTACTCGACAGGTATTAACGTATCGACACTGGCCGAACTTGAATTGACGACCAGTCGCGGCGCGATAACCCGCCGAAATGGGCAACGTGTGAATACCATTGAGGGCTACATTGAAGCGGGTGTCTTGCCTCAAACGGTGCTCAATGAATTCCAAAAACGCCTAGAAAGCTATCAGATGCCATCGGGTTACACGATTGGTTTTGGTGGTGAATCCGCTGAACGAGATAATTCAGTCAACAGCCTTATCTCGAATGTCGCCGTTGTGGTGGTATTGATGGTGTTGGTGGTGGTGATGTCGTTCAACTCGTTCCGAATGAGTAGCATTATCTTCATGGTAGCAGGATTGGCTGGTGGGCTAGGGCTGTTATCGGTGTGGATCTTCGGTTATCCGTTCGGCTTTACGGTGATCATCGCCATGCTTGGGATTGCAGGCTTAGCGATTAACGCGGCCATTGTGATTCTGACGGAATTGAAACTCGATAAGCAAGCCTCATCAGGCAATGTGGACGCGGTCGTTGAGGCAGTGATGTCGTGTACTCGCCATATCAGCTCGACAACGATTACAACCGTTGGTGGCTTTATGCCATTGATTATTGCTGGTGGCGGTTTTTGGCCTCCGTTCGCGGTCGCGATTGTTGGCGGAACGGTATTAACCACGCTTATTTCTTTCTACTTTGTGCCTGTGGTTTATCACTTAATGACTAAAAATCAGCGTAAAAACATAGTGACTCAAGCTGCGTAACTGTTTTTCAATTTAACTGCTCTTCAATTACCCATAATCGAGCCGTATCTGGTTCGATTATGGCGTTGTTCTCTCACTAAATTCATTCCAACTACCCTTCAAAAATATCACTAAGCCAATCTTCAAGTTGCTCTCGTTTATCTTGTGGGCCATTGATGATCACCAAACCGTTTAGTGTCGCGTGATCCCAAGATATGGTGCCAGTAGCTAGCGCATCGAACACATCGAGTTCCGTAATCAGTAATAGATCTTCCTCTGTAGGCAAAGTATCTCGACCTGACACATCGACACCTTTCTCAAGTTTAACTTGGCTGTAATGACCTTTAATTGCTTCGAATAAGTTGAACTCAATTTTGCTTGGGTGGGGTTTCGCAAGCGCAGCCTTGATGGCAAAGAGTCGAAAATGATCCGGTTTATTGAGGTTGTTGAATTCATCGTCTTGTCTGGCTGTGATGACGTTGCCAAAGACTTCTAGTGAACCGGGCTCTGTCACTAAACTAAATCCTGTATCTTGGTGAAGACCACAAGCGAAAGTTAGGGAAGATGTGAGTGAAAGAATGAGAGCAAATCGTTTTAGCATGTGTGAACCTTAAACGAACTAGGGCAGTTTTCTTACTTCAACAATAGATCGAGATTGTTGAGTGAAGGTTGCGAACTGTACCAATAAATAAACGATAAAGGGACCATAATAGGTCCCTAAGTTATCGGCTCGCCATCCTTAGCATGCCTTTGCTTGGTGTATATCTAATTAACGAACGATTAGCATGATCTCTTCTGGAGTCATTGGCTTATCGAAGTAGCTCATGAATTGACCGAAGCCTTTGATGTCGCCGTTCGAGAACTTGAATGTACCAGACTGTAGGTTGCTACCAATCACTTGTTGAGCGTTTGGACCCGCAATCAAGATTTGGTTCAGTACTGCACGAGTGGTGTCGATTTGAACGTCTGCGCCTTTTACTGCTTCTTCGTGTAACTGAGCAATACCGTTACGGATTTCGATAGTGAATGCTTCGTTCGTATCAGAGAAGTTGTACGTTAGCATCATGTTCACGTCTAACGAGTTTTCTGCGATAAGCGTTGAAGTCATCATGTCGAAGATCTGCTTACTTGGTAGCGCAGTAAGCACGTCAACAGAAGCGAAGCTGATCATGTTAGAGAAGTCACGTTTGTTCTCTAGTTCAGCCGCCGCGTTAAGCGCCCAGTTACGCCAGTTGATGTTCACTTGGTCTGCAGCCCATGCTTTGTAAGCTTGTGCTTTCATCTCGCGAGCTTCCATATCTTGCTTGTTTACCGTGATTGGGTAAGAAAGAATTTCTGCTGCAAATGTGTAGTTTTCAGCCTTAATTGCTGCTTGTGCAGTCGTAAGGATGTTCTCACGGCCGCCCATGATCTCTACGAACGCTTTAGCACGTTGCTCGTAAGCCATTGGCTCTAATTGCCATGGATCTGCTTCGAAGAAACCGTTGTAACCAACGTAGATCTGACGAACAGCATGTGCAACGGTACCGTAGTGCTCTCCTAACCAAGGGTGCTCAGCAAGGTGCTTAGGAAGTTTAACGACTTCAACTAGCTCGTCCGGCGTCATACCTTTGTTCATGTAACGGATAGTTTGGTCATGCGTGTATTGAATCGCATCACGGTAAGCCGTTAGTACGTCAGCTACCGCTTCTTTACCTTCAACTGGACGACCGTGAGAGTTAATCATGATCTCAGTGTCGAACTTACGCATTACGTCGATGCCCTTGAACCACATTGATGGGTCACGGAATTTAGTACCACGAATAGTGTGAAGATTAGGGAAGTTCTCTCCTTGAAGTACTTCCGCAGCGTGCAGGATTTTCTGATCTGGGAAGTAAACCACTAACTCATCTTTCGTTTCAGATGGCACGTTCTCAATGTGCATTTTCACGCCAGCGATTTCGATTTCGATGTGGCTTTGACTTGGTACAAGCAGGTTTGGTTCGATGAACGAAATTGCACCTTGCATGAAGCGTGGGCCAAGGCCGTCATTTACTGTACCGTGCTCACCTTCTTCTACGTGCTTAGCACCTGTGTAAGAAGTGCGGTGACCAAATAGAGTACCTAGGTTTGAAGCCAGTTAGCCACTGCAGCTGTTAGGCCTTCTTCAGCGATGATTTTTACTTCACCTGATGCTACTTCTTCGTCAGTAACCCATGCACGCACGCCAGAGATGTGGTCGATGTGGTTGTGAGAGTAGATGATTGCTTTAACCGGTTTGTCTGTGATTTGACGGAACTGCTCTTTAACCGATTGAGCCATTTCTACCGACTCGCCTGGATCAACAATGATGATGCCGTCCGTACCTTCGATCATTACTGGTGTATCTAGGCCGAAACCGTAACCAAGGTAAACGTTGTCATCCACTTTAATGATTGCTTGGTCCATTTTACGACCATGCTTGGTGAGGATTGGATGAACGTGATCAGATTCTTCAGTGTAAGCCAGTGAGTCGCCCGTTTTCGAAACAACTTGGATGCGCTCGCCTTTGCCCCAGAACATGTTTGACTTGTGTTCGAATAGAACCTCGCTCTTGTAGCGAGCATCAAGGTCAATGTTTTGGTATTGCGCAGCATTTGCTGTCTGAAGTTCTTGGCCTACTTTCGATGTCGCTTCTACAGTTGGCGTTGCAGATGCAAAACCAGAAGCAAATAGAGCGCTCGCGATAGCAACAGGAAGCGCCATTTTTTTGAATGTATTAGTCATGGTCGTGACCTTATGTTTGGATACAGGAATTGGATTTCTTGAGTCAAATAATAGAGGTGGGAGAGATCGCTATCTACGCGCTAATAGGATATCGATATATCGTTTTTTCAATGATTTATTTATTTAATGATTGTATTGGCGATTTATCTTGATCTAAATCAATTAGTAAGTGGGGCTTGTGATAGACACAAGAATGCCCTGAAATTCAGGGCATCTAATTTGGAACTAATGGCTGTTATATAAGTGTTTACCGAGAATCTGAGTACTTACCAAGCACCTAAGTAAGACTTGTAAGATTGTAGGCGAACCGTTGCTGCGCCGATTACATCGATGAAGCCCCAGAACGGATGCGGCTTCTCAGCCGAGATCCAAGCCGCGCCAGTTGAACCAATAGGGATGTTGTAACCTTCTGGTTCGATGATCTCAAGAACGATAGTACGACCTAAAGCATTACCGTTTCTTACTACGTGTTGACCGACACTTTGTGGCCCCTGAAGTGGAGAAATACTCGACTCACCGGTACCTGCGTTAAAGCTGTGTACTTTTGCTCGGAACACGTGGCCTGGGTATGCATCAACGAAGAACTCAGCGAAGTCTCCTACTTGAACATAGCCGTAAGTTTGGTCTGAAATGCGCATCTCAAGGAACTTTTTGTTGGTGTTGTAGAGGTGCATGTTACCCATTACAGAACCTTCAGCAATATTCACTATCGAAACCTGACCATCAAATTCAGCCCTAATGGTTTTCTTCTCTTGCGCCCAGTTCACTTTTTGTAGATCAGCTTTTAACGACACAAGTTCAGCGTGCAGCACTCGAAGATCAGAGTCGTATTTTTCTACGTCACGCATATTGAAGATTTCTGGTGACGTTTCAGCACGCTCTAAGTCGCGAGTCATTTGCTTGATTTCTTCTTCTTTCTGAACAATTGAAGATTCGATCTTTGCTTTGTCTGCGGCTGAGTCAATGTCGACGAGTGTGTAAATTACGTCGCCTTCTTTAACCATTTGGTTGTGCTCAACAAGCACTTGGTCGATCTGCTGGCCAAAGATTGGTGACATCACCGCGTGTGGTGCTTTCACTGTGGTTGAGTTGGTTAAATCAACGGGTGCCCACAAGCGAGAGATAACCGCCAATACCGCAAGAATCGTTACGCCGCCAATGGCAGCCCAAGTGTAGTTTTTGAAGTTCTTCTTCAGTGCGCCTGTCGCAAACAGTGACCATACAATTAGGATGTATGGAATCATCATCTCTTTCATTATGCGACCTCTTTTTCTGTAGAGGATGGTTTTTTTGGAGTCTTTTCTTCTGAAGCCTGTTCTTTTGAAGGCTGAGCTTCTGAAGACGGTTCTACTGGAGACTGTTGTGTTTGAGACGGCTCTGTTGCCGATTTTTCAGGTGATACGTGGACTGCGGCTGCCTCTGAATTGGTCGCGTCTTGTTTAGGCTGCACACCACGGCGAATGACATCACTCAGTGATTGACCAATATGTTTCCAGTTCGCTAGCGCGATAACCAAGGCGATAACCCAGAATGTTTTGCTGATGAAGAGCCCGCAAAGTGACAGTGCAAACACGATCTGTACGTGAGCGCTTTTGTGTTCTTTTGCTTTATGCACACCCAGTTCATGCAACTGCCACATGCCGTAAACACCGGCTAATACCACAGCAATGGTCACCGAGAACAAGTAACCAGAGAAGTACTCCATCTGGAAGAAGTTCATCATCATTTCATTAGGATGATTGTTGAATTGAGACATGTCGATGTCTTTAGAATGGATAGTGCCTAACGGTGCAAGAGCCCATGCACCAGCAAACATTACCGCCATAAACAGGCAGAATTTAATCAAGACCATCACAACGGCCCAGATTTTCTGGAAAATGATTTTTATAAAGTTCATATCTCAACCTACATCAATAAGAAGAGAGAATTTGCAGCCTAGAAGTCACCTTTAATGACATCTTAAAAAGTAGATGTCTATTATGTGGGTAGATTAGTGCCCATAATAAACAAAAGTAATAGATGATATTTAAAATGATATTGCACAGTCCAGACAACCGATTCTCGGTATCAAGAAGCGAATATGCTTCTCTACAAATCAATCTTTATTATTTGTCAGCAGACGTAAATGAAATGGCTATGAAGCGTTCGAATTAATATTCGCGCGGCTTTCTAGCGACTGTTTTTATTACGTGTATTACCTCGACAATCGAGGGGCTCTTCCATGACAATTGACATACCAAAGTAAAACATTTGTCAGTTTTCTATTTGGGCTGGTGATTGATTTGTTAGCAGGATAATAGGAAGAGTTTTGACCAGTATCTACCCAGAATTACGATTTGATAATATCGTAATTACGATTAGTAGTTATAACTCTAAATCGGTAAAGTGATTTATTTGAAAAGGCTCATATACAGATAGAAAACATTGTTCATTAACTTGGTTTGGATCATAGAAGTCGATGAAAAGTACTAAAAAGACTGGCCTAAAATATTGAATAAATTAGACCAGCTCTAGGGAGGATTTTAATCGATTATTTGAACGGGTTTAATGTAACAGGAGCAATAAAGAATTTTAGGTTCCAATCTGGTGCATATGGCACATACTCAGCTGGATTGGTCGTATTAACATTTGCGTCTGGTTTCATTACGTAATATTGAAGTTCTACACCCCAACGAACAGGCATCGGTCCAATCTTAAACATATCGATATAGCCTAACCCGACAGGTACAGTAAATTGGTCGGAACCATCTTTTGTCCAATCAATTTGAATATTAGGCGTCATACCAATTAACGCGGTGTTGCTGACACGATAGTTTAAGAAGTACTGGATGTCCGCTTGATTGGTTGATTCAGTAACGCTGTCGCTACCGCCTACATCCCACCATTGCTGAGCTAAGAAACCAACGTTCCAGCTTTCAATACTTGCTGGGTTACCGGTTTCTTTACCAAGGCGAGCGACCATTGCCGCAGGGCCTACTTGCCATTTATCTTGGGTTAAACCATCAGTACCAGTTGGCATGATCACCGTTGGACCAACACCCCAAATCCAGCCGTCATCACGGTTAGGCGCTGCCATTGATAGAAAGACAGTGTCTCCCATACCGTTTGTACGTCCTTCAAAGAAATCACCGTTTTCACGATCGCCTGGTGAACTGTAGTGGTTGGCAACCAAACGGTTCACCAAGTTCCATTCACCATCCATTATAGGAACCGGCATTACTGGTTGAAAGCTGAAGCGGTTTTGCATCTCATGGTGACCATCTTCTTTTTCTAGAAAAGTGTAATCATTTTGAGTAATTAGCATCCATACATCTGATACTGGGTTTGCTGATTTTTTTGCCGCTTCTTGAACTGAGAGTTGTTCCTTTTCAGCCAGCGCAGAACCAGAGTAAGCGATAGCCGCACCGCTTAAGAGTAGGGAAATTATTTTAGTGTTTTTCATATTGATACCGAGGGTCATTATTTTGGTGCCATTGTAGTATTCACAAAAGGAATGTATATGTACCGAACGGAAACTCAGTGTCATGTAATTTGAGACAATGTTGTGGTTTCAAAGCGCGTTGCATGAAGTACGCCCCATTATTAAAGGGCTTACGGAGAAGGGAGGGCTTTATTGTCTCAATATATGAAGATTTATTGAGGGTTGATGAGTGTGAGTAAAGTCTGGTTAATATGCTATTTATTAGCAAAATAATCGATGCGTTATACCTTTAATAAATGTTTTTATTGACGATATTTAATCGTTTTTACGATAGCATGGTGTTTATGGTCGCCTAACGAGTAATGATATATGAGCAACGAAATCCCCAATTTCAACCTACTTGCTGTGTTTTCTGCGGTGATGGAGCAGGGCAGTTTAAGTAAGGCTGCGGATCAACTCAGTACCAACCAATCGACCATCAGTACCGCGTTAGCCCGCCTAAAAAAAGAGATTGGCCAAGAGCTTTTTGTTCGTAAAGGAAGAGGTGTTACGCCTACTTCTTATGCTCAAAGTTTGTATGAACAAATCAAAACGCCGATTCATGAATTGAATGATGTATTTCAGTCGATGGCTAATTTTGATGAGCAATCCTCTGAACGTAAGTTTGTGATTTCTTCACCTGAGCACTTACAGTGGATTTTACTCAATAGTTTTGCTGCGCTTCCTAATCAAAATCTATCGCTAGAAGTCTTTGACCAACCAGACAGTGATGAGCGTATTTACGAAGACCTTTTGACTCAAGAGTTCGATGCAATGATCGATATTGTGGTACCTGAACACCCAAGCATCGTTAGTGAAACTCTATATGAAGGCGAGTTTGTGATCGTGTGTAGAGAGGATCACCCGAGAATCCAAGGTGAAATCAGCGAAGCGCAATTCATGAATGAAAAGCATGCCGTATTAGATAGAACACGGCGTAAAGTTCGCAGTTTAAATCACTACACATCATTGGATTTATCTAAGCGTAAAATCGTGTTTCACGGCCGATCACTGTTCAGTAATATCTTGCTATGTAGCCAATCGGATTACATCACCGTAGTGCCTTTATCTATGGCTGTGCAGTTTCAAGAAAGGCTAGGTTTACAGTTGTTTAAGCCACCTTTTGAATATCAGCCTATATCTCACTATTTGATTTGGTTAAAGAAGCAGAATAATGACCCTGCTCATAAATGGTTCCGAGAACAAGTCATCAGTACATCAGATGCGATGTCGAAGACGCTTAAAGATAGGCGTTTGCGGTTTTAATTGAGAGTCTAACTCGAAGGGAAGCATTGGCTTCCCTTTTTTGTGTCATTGAGTTCGTGCTAGTCATAAATTTCATAACAAAAAATTATCACATTGAGAATTTTTGATAATTTCCTTGATTCCTCGATGAATCGTATTATTTCACTCAGAGATTAGTGGATAACCTCCACTCAAAATCATAACGGCGCCATGCTTGTGGTGCCAATAAGGGTGAAATATGAAATTCCTACACACAATGATCCGAGTTGCTGATTTAGACAAGTCTATCGAGTTCTACACCAAGGTATTGGGAATGAAGGAACTTGAACGCCATGAAAACAAAGACTACCGCTACACATTAATGCCGTTCACTTAAG
>NZ_JBFRKT010000005.1:0-6006 GCF_041469545.1 Vibrio sp. 10N.286.49.C3 | reverse complement strand
GGATAAATACTTAAGCGTTAACTGTTTTTGAGGAAGTATGGGCATTATTGATTGGAATTTAGTTTTGACATCTTTAGCTACAATTGCAGCAATATGCAGTGCATTCGCTGCGTTGAAGTCTTATAAGATATCTGAAAGCTTAAGTAGGACTTGTAATATTTTTATCACTTCTGGACTTGATGAGATAACGGTCACGGCGACTTCAGAAAGTGAACGAGTTTTCGTTCTAGACATATCGATCTTAGTTAAGGAACGTTTTTTCAAACGTTCGAACTATTCATGTACTTTGCTGAAAAACGTTCATGTTCATCATGAAAAAGGAAAAAGTGGTGACAGGCTATTCCATACTTTATTTGAAAGAGGTTTGGTTGCGGGTGAATCGTACCGTTTTCCTATATCTGAATTGTTTAAAATTGCTCAAAACAACATAATTTGTGTAGAAGGTTCAAAAGAGCGTAGTCTTGACGTATCAACGTTAGTTATTGGTTCCAAGTCAGAACTACACTTCAATATAAATGGGCAAAATATCAAGCGGGACTTAACTCTCACGAATGAAATAATCAATAGAATCAATGGACCAACTAGAGAAAAAGACTTTGTCCTGAAGCCTAAAAACAGTTAACAAAGCGTTTAAGACGGATTCCCAACGCTCGGCATTCTGAGTCTTAGTCAGCTTTAGTGTTTATGGTGCAATGGTTTAGGTTAGGTGGTAGCGTTGCTCACCACTTAACGCGGCGTTAGTTTTCTATTTGAGTTATGAGTGTATGGAACGTAGAGATTTTGAATTTGTATTAGATTTGGTTAACTCGTTTTTTGGGCAGAAACATATCCAAAAACGTTTTCAAGTTATTGAAGATAAGCCAATAACTGGGTGGGAAATTTGGTTTCAAGTTGAGTTTTCAGTATTTTTGGAAGATCAGCTTGAGCACTCGTTAGCATTCTGGGATCGAGAGTTTCAATACTCAATTGATCGTAGGAGAGCACGCCATCGTGAGTATATGGCAATTGATTTCGTTTTCAGGAAAAAACGAGCAGCTTTAGAGCAGTATATTGCTTTAGAAGTTAAGCAAAATACCAGTGTAAAGTCGTGCATTCGTGGAATGATGGAAGACACTTGTAAAGTTGCATTAGTAAAATCGTCACATGATGACTTAAGAAGTATGTGGACCCTTGGTATTCACCCGGTGATTGAAACGTCGGAGTTAAACGAGGTTATTGATGAATATGCAGACTATTTTGAGGTGACACTCAATAAAAACTGTATCGAATCGCAACCTATTAAAGGGACAGACTTTTCGTATACGTTGTTCTAGAAAACTAACAAACAATTTAAGAGTGATTCCCCACGCTTGGCATTTTTGGTTTGGGTTGAGTTTAGTGTTTACGGTGTCCAAGTTGAGTGTCGTGGTAGCGTGGTTCACACCTTAATTGGGCGTTAGCACTCAAGGAGTAAAAATTGGAAAACGTATTCATCTTTGGTTCTAGTATTCTTAGTGTAATTAGTCTTGCGATTGTTGGCTGGTTTACGAAGAGTTATTTTCCTAGCTATATGAAAGAAAAAGGAAAAAATACTGCCACAAAAGAAGATATTGAAGATATTACTAAAATTGTAGAGTGGGTTAAGCAACGTAGCGCTGCTGAACTTGAAGAGCTGAAGTCAGCACTAAACGAGCAAGACAAACTTCTCGAAAAAAGAAGAGAGGTGTATGAGGACATTGTTGAGTCTTTACGTCTTTTTATTACTGGTCACCCTGCAACCGATGAGCAAAAGTTTCATTTTTACTCTGCGTGTTCTAAGGCTTGGCTATGGGCACCCGACCCAGTGTTACTAGCGTTGAATGAGTTCTTAGATATCCAAGTTCAATTGGCTCAAAGGGATGGTAGTGTAGATCAGCAGACAGCTAAAGCTAAATATGAAAAGGTAGTATTAGAAATGCGTAAAGATGTTGGTTTTTCAACAACTACGGAAAGAAAATACAGATTCGTCACGTTCAATTGAGCAGAGTGCTAACAAACAATTTAAGAGTGATTCAGCACGTTTGGCATTTTTGGTTTGGATTGAGTTTTGTGTTTACGATGGTCAAATTAAGTGTCGTGGTCGCGTGCTTCACACCTTAATTGGGCGTTAGCTGGAGTAAAAGTTTCAAGGGTTTAAATCTATTTATTCCCGCACTAGCTACACATACGAAAGAATGGTGCTAATCACTATCTCGCCAGTGGCACTGTTTGTATCTCTGGTGAATCAAACTGATTCGTTTACTGAAGTGGTTTGTTCGTTTAGTTCTTTGACGCGGTTTCTTGGATGTTGTGAGGCTAGATAAATTCTCATACTCATGAGCACATTTCATTAACTGCTTCGAAAGCATCCTTTTCAAATTCAGCCGACCTTTTGGGATTGAAGTTTTACTATTACCTCTTCTTTGCCAAGCACTTTTTTGGGTTGTGTTTGAGTTTCTAACGTAAGGCTTGGTTTTTGTGCTCGCTGGGCGTAAAGT
Organism: Vibrio sp. 10N.286.49.C3; assembly: GCF_041469545.1. Classification (NCBI taxonomy): domain Bacteria; kingdom Pseudomonadati; phylum Pseudomonadota; class Gammaproteobacteria; order Vibrionales; family Vibrionaceae; genus Vibrio; species Vibrio sp. 10N.286.49.C3. The sequence continues at coordinate 3,511 of NZ_JBFRKT010000005.1, read as the reverse complement.
CAAAGCAATCAACATCTTGGTATGCCACGTATCATTGTGCAATCAGCTAACAAGGCGCTAAAGACGGACTAACAAATGCTTGGCATTTTTAGCTTGGTTTAGTCGTGTGTTTAAGGTGTTTTAATTGAGTGAAGTGGTAGGTTTGTTAGCCACTTAGCTAATCGTTAAGCGGGTAAGGAGAAATAGTTAACATGCCATATGTAATTAATAACTGGGCTGATATATCAGACTTTTTTCAAGATTCAATATTGTTGGGTAATGGTGCCTCAATAGGTGTGAATAGAAGCTTTTCTTATTCATCGCTACGAGAGCATGCTATTGAAAATGGGTTGCTTACGTTACATGTTCAACGGTTGTTTGATTACTTTGAAACTGATGATTTTGAATTGATCTTACGGTTAGTTTGGCAAGCAAATCGAGTAAATTTAGCGTTAGAAATTCCCGACCCAACAACGAGACATGCTTATGAGCATGTTCGAACATGCCTAATCCATGCAGTTAGAAGTATTCATCCTGAATACTACGAAGTTGAAGATCAATTTACTAACATTGCGGGTTTCTTAAGCTCCTTTAAAACGGTTTTATCGCTCAATTACGATTTGACTCTTTATTGGGTTATTATGCATGCAAATAGGGGGGGCAATAATCACACCTTCAAAGATTGTATTTTGCATGGAGAGTTTGATGAAGATTGGCAACGTTTCCGTGTGTCGATTAGTCAGTGGGATAGACGTAATACACTAGTGTTTTACCCTCACGGTAGTTTGGTTTTAGCTCGTAATGTACTTGAAGAAGAAGTAAAGCTTGAAGCAGGTGCTGGTCGAGATTTATTGCGCTCGATTTTGCGTCAATGGGAAACTGGTAACTATATCCCATTGTTTGTGAGTGAAGGAACATCAACCCAAAAGGTAAAAGCTATACACAACAGTCATTATTTGAATACTGTCTATCGTGAAGTTTTGCCTAGAGTCGGACAAAGCTTAGTTATTTATGGTTGGGGCTTTGGTGAGCATGATGTTCATATACTAAATCGAATTGCTGAAGCAAATGTGTCAAGAGTTGCAATTTCGGTATTTGGAGGTGACCAAGCGTACTGTACTCGTGTTCATCAAATGATTGTTGATTACTTAGGTCGTGGTATCGATGTTGTATTCTTTGACTGTTTAAGCCCGGGAGCGTGGAATCAACCCGCTTAACAAACAATTTAAGAGTGATTCACCACGCTTGGCATTTTTGGTTTGGGTTTAGTTTAGTGGTTACGGTGTTCAAGTTGAGTTGTGTGGTAGCGTGGTTCACACCTTAATTGGGCGTTATGCAAAAGAGGATTTGGTTATGATCGAAGACCCAAAACCAAGCAATTGGAAAAACTTGCAGATTGGAGTTTGCACAATCCTCAATGAAGTAGGTATTAGTGCTGAACTTGAGCAAAAAATCAAAACGCCTCGGGGAAGTGTGGAAATTGATGTCTATGGAGTTGACCGAAATAGCGTAGAGCAAATAAAGTACATTATAGAGTGCAAAAATTGGGGCAAGCCTGTAGCTCAGCATGTAGTTCACTCATTCACGACAGTTCTACAGGAAACTGGTGGTCATATTGGAATTTTAGTTTCTAAGGAGGGGTTTCAAGAAGGTGCGCTTAGCTATATAAAAAATACAAATATAGTTGCCTTTACTTACGCTGAGTTTCAACAAAGGTATTTTAAGCTTTGGTATAAAAAATATTTTTGCCCAAAAATATTTGAAGCCATTGATACATTTTTCCAGTACATCGAACCAATTAACTCTAGACGCTCTCGGCATGTTGAGCAGCTTTCAAAAGCTCAACGAGAAGAATATGATGCACTGTGTTCTCAATACGAGATGTTTGGGATGGTTATGGCGATGCTAAGTAGTGATAAGTTTGCTCACGACTCGGAACCTAGTAGCGTATTTGACATTGAAGAGTTCAAGCGAAAAACTGCGACGTTTGGTGAAGAGTTTCAATATCAATCAAATTATTATCGAGATTTGATCGATGAAATCTCTCTGCATAGCCAAAGCATTTCTAAAAAATTCCACTCTGTCTTTGATGGTGACATTTTTGCATAACAAGCAATTTAAGAGGGATTCACAACGCTTGGCACTTTTGCTTCTACTTCAAATTTAGTGTTTATGGCACAATGCTTTAGGTAAGGTGTCAGCGTTGTTCACACCTTAATTTGGCGTTATATTCATCCGGAAAACTGGAGATAAATAATGAACATACAACTAGAAAAACCAGTCTTCTATTGTAATAAATTTGCTTTGAGGTTTGAGTTAGGCTCTGATGACGTCGACATATGGTTGGATGATGACCGAAAAAATTATAATGAAGAGTATTTTGAAATTGCGATGAGCAGAGCACTTAGCATCTATGACGCAGCATTTAAACCTTCGGATAAGATCAAAATCTGTTATCAAATTTTCTCCGATGGACGGAAGAAAATTAGAAAAAGTGACTACGTCTTTAAACTGTTCGAGCCTCTGTGTGGTAAAGCTTTAGAGTTTTCGGAACATCGAGATATCTATACCGAAGATCTAGAGTACAAAAAACATTGCTGGAAAAGAGTTACCATCTCCGGTGTGTCAGTATCAGAGTTAAATATAAAACCGATCATTCAGGCTTGTATTGACTATGACTTTGGTGATCGTGGATCAACCCTAGCAGGGCAACTGTTTATAATTAATTGTGACAAAGAACTGATGTTCCACCTCTATGATGACCGTGGTCTAGATGTTGCCGCAAGCAGTAAATGGGCTCTAGAAGACCTGTATCGAACGAAAAACCAGTTGTTACTCGATTACGATAAGCACTATATGGATAGTTTGTTGAAATGAATATAACAAGCAATTTAAGCAGACTGTCAACGCTTGGCATTTTCAACTCGGTTTAGCTTCAGTGATTAAGGTGTTAAATTTGAGCGTATTAGTAGCGTTTCCAGCTACTTAATTGGGCGTTAGGCTACAAGCATTCGCTATAAAACGGAGATGGAAATGGAAAACCTGAACACTGTAGAAATAAAGTCTTTTGTTCCCGCTAAAGACTTTGAATGCTCTAAGCGCTTTTATCAGATTATTGGCTTTGATATGGCATCTGAGTTTGAAGGTATCGCATATTTTAAATCTGGTTCTTGCTCTTTCTTGCTCCAAGATTTCTATGAACCGGTTCACAGCAACAATTTCATGATGCACCTTTTAGTCGAAGATGCCCAAAGTTGGTATGAACATATCCTAAAGCTGAATTTAGACAAAGAGTTTGGTGTAAAGGTCACGGAACTTGTTGAGCAGCCGTGGGGAATGTTTGAGTTTTGTGTAACAGATCCTAGTGGTGTGTTGTGGCGCATTGCCGAGAATAAGTAGCCTAACAAGCAATTCAAGCAGACTGTCAACGCTTGGCATTTTCAATTCGGTTTATTTTTGTGATTTTGGTGGTAGATTTGGGTGTATTGGTAGCGTTGTCAGCTACTTAATTGGGCGTTATATGAAAAGATAG
>NZ_JBFRKT010000004.1:0-102336 GCF_041469545.1 Vibrio sp. 10N.286.49.C3 | reverse complement strand
TCTTAAACGATCGGCATTATGCTAAATAAGCAGGCGTTTAATATTAAGCGACTTGATTAAACAAGCTCACCTTGTAGCCAAGGCCAGCCTTGCTTCTTACGGCTTAGTGTATTTTCCATCATCAATACACCGTCTTTCTCATGCTTAACCAGTTTCTCAGCCCACTCACCTTTGTATAGAAGACGAGTTTGAGCAGTAGTGATGTCAGTTAGCATTACCGCAGCAAATGCTAGACCATCTTTCTCACAACGCGCTTCAAGATCAGCTTCTAGCGCTTCGATCATGCCGTCTACTTGCTCAAGAGTCGCAAGTTCAACTTGACCAACAACAACATCACGACCGTTGAATGGGTAGCCTTTAAGGTCTTTTTCTACTAGCTGTGCAGCAGATAGGCCTTCGATGTTTGTCTTAGCGATTAGAAGCGCTTTGATGAATGCATCAACGTCAGTTACGCCAGCAATTTCAGCAAGCTCAGCAACCGCGTCTTTGTCTTTTTGAGTACATGTTGGAGAAGCGAAACCAACTGTGTCTGAAAGAATTGCAGACATCATTAGTTTAGCGATTTGTTGAGAGATTGCGTGACCTTCAATCTTGAACATGTTGAAAAGTACAGTGTTTGTACAACCAACAGGCCAGATCCAAGCTTCCATTGGGTTTACTGTCATCACGTCGCCTAGACGGTGGTGATCGACAATACCTACGATCTCTGCATCAGCAACATCATCTGGTGCTTGTGCTAGGTCTGAGTAGTCTACTAGCCAGATTTTCTCACCAGCAACAGAAGTACGAAGCTCTGGCTTTTCAGCACCAGCGACTTCTAGAATGTGTTGAGTTTCGCGGTTGATCTCGCCTTGGCGAATTGGTGTCGCTTCCTCGCCACGAGCTTTAAGAAGCTCAGTTGCAACTAACGCACTACAAATACTGTCACTATCAGGGTTTTTGTGACCAACAACTAAAATCATGTTTCTTCCTATTACACTAACAATTATGACTCTACCTTTAGAGTCTCTCTTTATTAGGCATACTTTACCTCATTTTTTTAGATTGGTCATGTTTCGTGGGTTTGGCCAATGGTAACAAAAGATAAAAAAACAACGAATGCAATTGATAATTATTATCATTCGTATATGATTATCTTAATACACAAATTTTGAGTGACACTTATGGATCGACTAATCTCTTTTTTGCCAAGCAGCAGCGCTGCGAAAACAACTCAGTTTTCACTGTCTTTTAAGCGCCTGCTTTTACCTATTTCACTTGCGGCGTTAGTTGCAGCTCCTGCTACGCGAGAATTGACGGTCACTACCTTGTCTGACGCCTTCTGGGCAGTGTCATGTTACGTTGCGCTAACCCTAGCGATTTACCACTGGTTAAGTCTATACATCAACAAAGATAACGTCTTCAATAAGCTCGTCCATCAATCTCGTTCAAACCAAGTTGTATTCGCCGCGCTAATGGGCGCATTGCCAGGCTGTGGGGGAGCGATTGTGGTCACCACACAATTTATTTCAGGCAAACTCGGATTTGGTGCGGTTGTGGCTGTACTCGTCTCAACCATGGGTGACGCGGCCTTCCTGTTAATTGCTAGCGAACCCAAAACAGGTTTAGCCATGATGGCGATGGGTGTAATCGTGGGTACCGCCTCAGGACGAATCATAAACTTGTTTCACGCAGACGACTTTTTACGCCCGAAACAGGCAGAGAGAAATGAAGCGGAAAACAGCTGTACCTCACAACCTCAAGGTCAAAGCCCTGTCTCTAAAAAAGCGATAAACCTTCAGGGTTACCTATGGTCTGTGCTTATTATTCCGGGAGCCGCTGTTGCCCTTCTTGGCTCTTTTCAAATCGATGTAAACCAGTTGCTGACACTGCCTGAGATGTCTATGGAATGGACGGGAACGATTTTACTGATCAGCTCGATGTTTTTGTGGGGGCTTACTCGTGAAATTGAGGATTACAAATCGGCCGTAAGTGAAGATGAAAAATGTATAGGTTCTCACCCACTACAAAAAACAGCTCAAGATACAAACTTTGTCACTGCATGGGTAGTGGTCGCTTTTCTTTTCTTCGAGTTTGGCTCTGTGCTTGCAAATGTCGATTTTGCGACGCTATTCTCAAGCTGGGGTATGATGCTCCCCCTGGCGGGTGTGTTGATGGGCTTACTGCCGGGGTGTGGTCCACAATTGTTGGTCACTAGCCTTTACCTTTCAGGTGCACTGCCACTTTCAGCTCAGGTCGGTAACGCAATATCAAATGATGGTGACGCTTTATTCCCTGCTATCGCAATGGCACCAAAAGCGGCTCTTGTGGCCACATTATATTCAGGCATACCCGCATTAATCTGTGCATACGGTTATTGGTTTATGTTCGAGATTTAACTCAAGCTGATTCAATTCCATAGGTCTCTATTAGGTCGATACTTTGTATCGGCCTTTTTGTTCCCGTCTGCCTAAATCCTTACAACAGATTCTTTTTACACTCCCTTCCTGCTTCATAGTTCATTGTTCATTGTTCATAGTTCATAGTTCATAGTTCTACAGCCTATCTCAAACGGCACGTCGTTATAGCCTGTCTCAAAAACGCCCCCTCTGGCGCTATGACAATGCTTAATTACAAATCCCACACACAGGCTGGAAAAACAAAAAGCCCCTGTAAGAGTGCTTACAGGGGCTTTAATTCAAGCTTTAATCTTGGTTCTTAAGTACGAGACTTAAGAAACTTCGATTGGACCACCGAATGAAGTTACTGGAGGCAGTTTGCCTTGGAACTTCTCGAAGTTAACCAAACATGTGTTTGCTGACGTTGCTTGAGCAAGTTCAGACGTACCGATGTCTTGAGTTAGTGTGTTTGGATCGCCGTATGTATCTAGCGCCCCCACTTTCTCGTTGATCGGGCCATACCAAGCGCCTTCTTCGATACGAACAACACCAGGTGCGTAGCTATCCATTAGAACAGCACCTGCTAGTAGTTGACCACGGTCATTGAACACACGTACTACGTCGCCATCTTTGATGCCTTTCTTCTTAGCATCGATTGGGTTGATGTAGATTGGCTCACGGCCTTGTACCGCGTAAGTCGCACGCCACTCTTCAGATTCACACATCTGAGAGTGAAGACGCTTGTCTGGGTGACAAGATTGTAGCCAGTACGGGTGTTTATCAGAGCCTGGACCACCGTGTGAACGTTCAGATTTCTCAAACCACATTGGGTGTTCTTGACAGTGCTCGTAACCCATGTTGCCAACAGTACGGCTTGTGATTTCGATGAAACCAGAAGGCGTACCTAGTGCGTTGATCTCTGGATCTTCACGGAATGAAGCGTGACGAGTCCATGGCTTACCTTTACCGAAGTCTAGGAAACCTTTCTCCCAGAACTCAGCAAACTCAGGCATTTCGAAGCTGCCTTCGTTTGATGCACGACATTCGTCATACAGAGATTTAACCCACTGCATTTCGTCCATACCACGCGTGTAATCGTCGTAACGACCCCAACGCTTAGTTAGGCTAGACATAATCTCGAAGTCAGTTTTAGACTGGAACAGAGGATCGACTAGTTTGTGCATCGCGATCAAACCACGACCAGAGTACGCGCCGTAACCATCAATATCGTTACGTTCCCACTGAGTACATGCAGGAAGCACGATATCAGAGTGACGACAAGTTGCAGTCCAAGCGAAATCAACAGCCACTACAGTTTGTAGGCTCTTGAATGCTTTACGCATCTTGTTGCGATCTTGGTGGTGGTGCCACGGGTTATTACCACTGAATACCATCATCTTGATATCCGGTAGTGTAACCGTTGAACCGTTCGCTTTGATCTTCTTACCTGGCTCTAGCAAGCTATCTACCCAACGAGCAACAGGGATTACACGGCTGTAACCGTTGTAATCAGTGTTAGTGTGCTTAGGCGATTGACCTTGGTCGATGTTCAACGGGAATGAACCCGGAGCAGCGAAGCCAGTTGAAGAAACACCGATACCAGAGTAATGGTGACCGTAAGAGATACCACCGCCAGGTAGACCGATTTGGCCAACCATTGCTGCGATAACGGCACACATCCAGTAAGGCTGCTCACCGTGTTGTTGACGTTGGATACTCCAACCGACAAGAATCTGCGTACGACCGTTAACCAGCATCTTAGCGAATTCACGGATAGAGTCCGCGCTTGCACCACAGATAGCCGAAGCCCACTCAGGTGTCTTCTCAACTTTATCTTTCGTTTCACCTTGAACGTACTTGATAAAGTCTTCAAAACCTAGACAGTAAGTTTCGATGAACTTCTTGTCGTATAGATCTTCGTTGTAAAGAACGTGAGCAACACCAAGCATGAACGCCACATCAGTTTGTGGGTTGATGTACATTTGCTCGTTTTCTAGGTAACGGCCTGTTTTGTTTTTAACAGGGTCAACAGAAACAACGTTGATCTCTTTCTTAGCGACTTTTTCTTTCAGCTGTTCTAAGTATGCGAATGACTCGTGAGTCTCACATGTCCAACCTACTTGCAGGTTTTTAACTGGATCGTTACCCCAAAGAACAATGTTGTCACTGTTTTCTAGGATAAGTTCCCAAGATGTACCTTGTGCGTAAACTTCAGTAGAACCTAGCACGTAAGGCATGATCGTTTGACCAGCACCTGTTGAGTAGTCACCGATTTTCTTCACAGAGTAACCGTGAAGTGCCATTGCACGTTGCATGTGGTTAGTACAGCTGTGGAACTGACCCGTTTGTCTCCAACCAGTTTGACCTGTGTGAAGCGCCCATGGACCGTAATCTTTCTGTACGCGCTCTAGTTCGCGGTAAACAAGGTCTAGTGCCTCATCCCAAGTCACACGAATAAAACGGTTGTTACCACGCGTGTCTGCGCTGTATTTATGCTTCTTCAACCAATCTAGGCGAACCATTGGGTAACGCACACGTGATGGGCTGTAGATAATACCTTTAATACCTTTCAACATCTCAGTTGGGTGTTGATCGATTTCTAGAGGTTTAATCTCTTGTACTTTACCCGCGTAAACGCGAGCTCGGAATGCACCCCAGTGAGAACCAGAGACTTTCCACGCGCCGTCTGTTTCTGCAGCAGATGCTGAAGCCGACGCCAATAAGCTTGGGCCGATAACCGATGCCGCACTTGTCGTCGCGACACCTTTCAGAAAACTTCTTCTTGTAATTGCCATTGTGTTACTCCAATTGACGTCTTATTAGTGATGGCCTTCAGAAAAATCTGATGAGTGCTTCTGTAGATACTTAAGAACAAGTGCTTCTGTATCTGTATCGAAGTTAACGAATGCAATCATACCATCTAGCATGCCTACCCAACCGTTAGCGCTGAAGTGAGCTTCATCTGGCTGTGAGTGACACGTTGAACAGTTAGATTGGTACGCTTGACCAGCTGCGTTCCAGATTGGATCGAAGTTATCAACCATAGACTCTTTCTTCATCCAAAGTGCTAGGTTAACTTCTTCCCAAGGAAGGCCAGTTAGCTCATCTTCTTTCTTCTCACCAACAGTGATTACGTCACTTTGAGATACTTCTTTCGTCAAGATTGCAGTCGAGATGTTCATACCGAAGTCTTCTTGGATTACACGTCCGAAGCCTTTCGCTTTACGCCAACCGTCGATTTGAATCTTGATCATGTCGCCTTTTTCGTCGATCACAGCAACTTTACTTGCAGGGCTTAATAGACCCGCTTCAACTTCAGCTGTTTCATCTGTGTACATTGGTAGGTGACGAATAGAGATCACGTCTGAACCATTTGCGTAAGATGTGCTGCTTGCTACGTTTTCTAGCTCGCCAACAATACCGCTCGCTGATGCCATATCTAATGGAAGGTTGTGAGCAATACCTTTGTGACAGTCAACACAGCTTTGATCACGCTCTGCCGCGTTCTTCATCTGGATACGCGCTGTTGGGCGCATGTTTTCGAAATCCATTGAATCGTAGTTGTGGCAGTTTTTACACTCTAGAGATTTGTTCGAAGAGAAACGATCCCATTCGTGTTTAGCCAGTTCGATACGACGAGCTTCGAATTTCTCAGGTGTATCTAAGTCACCAAACACTTGAGCGAATACTTCTTTAGATGCTTGCATCTTACGAGCAATTTTTGCTGTCCATTCATGTGGAACGTGACAGTCAGGACAAGTAGCACGTACACCAGAAGTGTTTTTCCAGTGAACCGTTTCTTGTAGTTCTACGTACACGTTGTCACGCATGGTGTGACAACTTACACAGAACTCTTCTGTATTTGTGTGCTCTAGAGCTGTGTTAAAACCGCCCCAGAAAATAACACCGGCGATAAAGCCACCCATAGTTAGTACACCAAGACTGATGTGTACTGCAGGGCGAGTCATTGTGCGCCATAATTTAACTAAAAATGATTTCATGTTTAGCTCTCTTAAATATTGATTTTAAAAAATGTTGTTACTAGAGGGCATTACATGCCGCCGTGAGCACCAGGAGGTCCGAATACAAACACTTGCAGTGCCCAAACTAGGAAGCCGTAACCGCCTACAAAAGCCACACTTAATATTGGAAAGAGAACCACCGCGATGAAGAGGAAAGACTTCCACTCCAACGAGCGTTTTTCGCCAGTTTCAATTTTATTAACATCACTCATACATTTTGCCTATTTTGTATTTAGTAATTTCGAGTAACCCATTCTATGGGGCTAAAGTTCTTGAGTATCTAACAACAAATTTTAGACCATACACAAAGTAGGGTTCAATCAAATCCCCCGTTATAACCCTTGCTAATCAATACTTTTTTGAGGTCATCCAAACTTGTTTTCAGTTAAACAAAGTTATTAAAAAGTATTAACAAATGTGAAGAATTAAGTATATTTCACAAATGTTAAAAACCAACATACAAGCAACCATATGACAACCAATTTTAACTTTTTACCTACTAAGTAGTAGCTAAAAAAGCCTCAAACAACCACTATCTAGTGTTTTGTTTGTTAAATGATTGATCATTTTTAGAATTGGTGACTTTACAGTTGAAATGCATCATTTGGCACTTTCAGATATGATGGAGACCACTTAAAAGGAATCATTATGCAAGACGTTATTGATATATCTTGGTGGCAGTTATTGTTCTTCAGCTCACTTCTCTTGCTACCCATTACCATCAACCACAAGTTAAAACTCGGCCTTGGTAAAGAGGCTTCTGTCAGCATAATCCGTATGGTTATTCAGCTATTTCTGGTTGGACTTTACCTAGAATACTTGTTCACCTTAAATAGCTTATGGGTCAATTTACTGTGGCTATTTGCAATGATCATCGTTGGGGCAAGCTCAATTGTTGAAAAATCTAGGCTCCCCAAAAACCTACTTTTAGCTCCTATAGCCGTTAGCCTTGCTGTAACTTGTGTACCTATTGTCTTGTTTATCTGCTTTTTCATCATTAAACCGACACCGGTTTTTAACGCACAGTACCTTATCCCTATTGCAGGGATGCTGTTAGGTAATAGCTTAAGCAGTAATATCGTGGCATTGCAGAATTTGTTTGGGGCTTTTGAAACGCAGAAATCAGAGTACGAAGCGGCTATCGCTTTGGGCGCGTCTCCTTCCTATGCAGCCGCGCCTTTTGTTCGTAATGCGATACAGAAAGCGATGTCACCAATTATGGCCTCTATGGCCACTACAGGCTTAGTCACGCTACCGGGAATGATGACAGGACAGATCTTAGGTGGTGCATCACCAATGATCGCGATTAAGTATCAGTTGATGATCATGTTAGCTATCTTCGTGATGATGAGCTGCTCTTTAGCACTTGCACTTCAGCTCTCATTGAAGACATCTCTTACTAAAGAAGGCCGAGTTCTCGCGCAAATACAGCCTTCGAAATAGCCTCCCTACTCCACTTAGATCTGGTTACTCACTGAATTTGAGACAGGTTATCCACAGAAATTGTGGATAACCAAATCAATATAGATCCTTTTTTGTCCATTCCCACCTAGGGAAAGATCATTACCTTTGATCTTTGGGTGTTTTCAAAGACATATACACACACGGTGATCATCGCTATTGAGCGTTCACATGATAATTTAAGAAATGAATAAGTAGATTTTCCACAAATAAAAACGGCCTGCAATGCAGGCCGTCTTGTAAATGTCATAAGTCAGTTCAGTGTTTTCACTGAGTCCAAGTTACCCAGTTAACTCGTAAACTGGATTAACCGCGTAATCGGAATTAATCACGAAACCTTTGCTTGGTGGATCACGCCACCCTTATTAGTCACGTAGGTAGATCAACCAGTACCACATACCAACAAAGATACCACCGCCAATGATGTTACCAATGGTAACGGGCAGCAAGTTGTTCATCAAAAAGTCCATCATGTTCAGATCAACATAGTCCGCAGGGTTAGCGCCTGTCATTGTCCAAAATTCTGCGGGAGCAAATGTTTTGATACCGATAGCTAAAGGGACTTGGAACATGTTGGCAATACAGTGCTCAAAACCGGCTGATACGAACATCGCAACAGGTAAAATCATAACTGCGATTTTGTCAGTCAGTGTACGTCCACTAAACGTCATCCATACCGCGATACAAACCAACACATTACACATGATGCCAAGCGCGATAGCTTGGATAAAATCATGGTGCATTTTGTGTTGGGAAATCGCCATGGCATTCAAACCCACTTGTCCATGATCGAACATGTACTGTTTAGTCAGAAGCATACAGGCCACCAGCAGCAATGCACCAATTAAGTTACCTACATAAACCGTGGTCCAGTTCTTAACTAATGTACGCCAGGTAATCTTGCCACTTGCGCGAGCAACAAGCGTCAACACCGAGCTGGTAAACAATTCACCACCAGTAACAACAACAAGGATTAATCCTAAGCTAAAAGCTAGACCACCCAATAAGCGAGTAATACCCCACGGTAAATCACCAGCACCGGTAGTCACGATAGTGTAGAACACAAACGCGATACCAATATGTATGCCAGCAGAGATCGCTAGGAGAAAAGATTTGATTGGATCTTTGGTTGCTTTACCTACGCCAATATCTGCAGCGCGCTCAGCCATTTGTGGCGGTAATAATGAGTCGAATTGGTTTAGATTCATGATGATTTACATTTTGAAACATGTCGTCGGGAGCGCGATAATCCTCTCTTTCATTTCTGAATTCAAGACCTATTTTAAGCTCGAAATGCCTCTCACAATCCTGTTGAAAGAAATTAGCCCAAGTTATTCCAAATTCATACGACTTTAGTAGTAAAAATAAAACTCTGCTGAATGATTAGTTATCAGCATAGAAAACAACACATCTATAAATATCAACAAGTTACGTTAAAACCAAAGGAATAACGTACACTATAATGACTCAATGGACACTTTTGTTTCCAGATTTTGACATAGATCAACAGAACGTAAAAAAGCGCCCTTAGGCGCTTTTAACTCAATCACAAATAAAGAAATTAGTCTTACTAAACCGAAGGTTCAATCATTTCTTCTAATGATTGTTCGTTAGATGCATCCTCTAGGCTAGATTCAATACTAGGAAGAATCACATCAGAGTCACTTTCGCTGGCAACTTTACCACCTAAGCTTTTCAAACTATCCACTAACTCTTCTAGGCTCTTTATATGAGCATCACTCTTGGTAACCTGATCATCTAACAATTGGTTGTGCTTGGTCGCTTCAACCAATTTCTGTGTTTGTTTCTGATACTCACTTTCTAACTTAGCGAGTCGTTCAGTCAAAGTTTTAATCTCTGACTTTAATGACGCCGTCATGTCTGAGCCTTTCAGCGCTTTAACACTCGCTACAATTTTTTGAGACTGAAGGCGCAATACAACATCACGGTGATCTTCATCATTAACCACTCGTGAAATGCTCAATAACTGATTCTCGGCATTTAAAACCGATTGTTCAAATTTGTCACCTTTAATACTTGCGAGCACTTTAACTTCATGAGCAACACTGCGCACGTGGTTTAATTCGAACTCTGCAGCGTGAACTGCGTCTTCAATGATCGACTTTTCACGGGGACTGGCTTTCACTTGGCTTTCTGCCAAAGCAATTTGAGATGCCGCTTTAGCAAACGTCAGTGGAACAACGTCGTCGAAATCTTCATCTTCCAAGAACTCCAACTCATCCTTCAAAGGTTCGATGTACTTCTTGTGGGCCACTTTAACTTCTAACAAACTCGCGTTATTAAGAAACTCTACCTGTGCTTCCTGAGCATCTTCAAGTTCGTCGACCAGCACATACTCAAACAGCTCGCTGTATTCTGAATACAAGCGCTTGTAGCTCGATGCAAACATAGTGTCGGCACCAAGAAACTTTAAGTAATCCATTTGCACTATCGAGTCGGCTAATACTCTGTCAGCCTTTTCCTTTAGCACTAAGATCGAGTCATAATTTGATCGAATCAACGCGATTTTTTCATCAAAGGCTTCGGCGTAAGTTAATGTCGAAAAAATCGAGTAACTCTTGGTTAACCGTGTTTGATCTTTCAGTAAGTCCGCATAAATGCTTTCAGCATCATCCCAAGCGTCTAATAGTTCATTGTAATTCTCTGGAGCATAGAGAGACAATTGAGCGTGTTCTTCAAGCTTAGCCTCCCACTCGGAGTAAACACTTTGGACAGACTGAAATGAACGGACCTCTACTGTTGATTCATTGTCATTTGTGGTTTGGTTCGCGCCTGTCTGCTCTGAGGGTGTACTTTGACAACCTGAGATAGCAAATAGCATACTGATCGTTAATGCTACTTTGTTCACTCTCACTGATGCGTTTCCTTTTTATACAATATTAGCTGGATGCAATATATTTCTAGTAACACAATATATTACAACCACTTCCCAATAAACATCGTTCAGAATTTAAGTGGCTGCAAATCACGCAATCTAACTAAAATAAACCCACCATACGACGATTAATCATTCAATTTGGTATCACTTATCAATTCTATTTATTTGCTATTGCTTGAGCCGTGAATGCGCACTAAGGTGAAGGTAGAGAACGTTATGAATATATAGGTTAATTATGAAGTACAACGCTGAAAACATTGCTGATTTAAACCTCCTTCTTCAATTTGATGTAAGTAGTGCCGCTACTGGAATTAAAGTTCATCAAGAGGCAGCTCAAGAAACTCAAGACGCTGTTAAGCGCCTATTCGAAAAGAACCTTTGTACTCAGCCAGACGGCGGTTACCTAACAGATGAAGGTATACAGATGGCAGAGCGCGCAGACAAACTACTTCGCGTACTAAACTAAAGCTCCATTGTTCTAGTAAAAACTCCACTCGCTTCGGCCGTGGAGTTTTTTCATTTTTGGCCAAAGGTTTGTTAGGCTTAATGTAAATTCGTCATCTGCAGTTGTGAGGAACACATGGCTTCTATATTTATTGTTGGTGCAGGCTGGGTCGGTGCACCTTTATCTGAACATCTCGTCAAACATGGTAACCAGGTCGTCGTTACGAAGACCACCCAAGCGGGTGCAGACACCATTGGTAACAAGCGTATCCCATGTGAAGTTTTCAGCTTTGACTCATCAGAGCCTGAACATACTATCGGCCAACTCTATTCGCTGTTACTCGAAAATAATGCAGAGATCGTCATTGGTAGCTTCCCTCCCGGCTTTAGAAAAGGTGCGGGACAAGAATATGCTGAATACTGGCAACAGCTAACCAAAGCTTGTCAGAAAGCCAATGTCAAAAAGCTGATCATGGTTAGCTCGACCACGGTCTACCCGACCAAGCCAGGGATCTTATACGAGCAAGATGCCTCATTAGCGATTTCTACGTTAAGTGATGAACAGGCCAACTCATTTTCGGACAATGCACGCGTGATGCTACAAGCAGAACAGTACATCATTGATTCCGGTATCGACTACACCATCCTTCGCTTTAGCGGGTTGATTGGCCCTAGCCGCCACCCCTCTAGGTTTGCAAGCAAATTGAAACAGGTCAGCACTAAAGCGCCAGCCAACATGCTTCATCTTGACGACGCGATTGGCGCTGTCAACTTCGCTATCAACCAACTGCACAACGAAGTGGTTAATGTTACGACCCCAAACACGGTGAGTAAGGCGGAGTTTTATGCCGCTGCACTAAAAAGCGCCAATAGCAGTGAGCCGTTGCCCCTCGTGGTAGATACGCCAGACAAGCTGATATCTTCGAAAAAGATTCTCGACTTAGGTTACTCATTTAAATTCGATTCCACGCTGGACGCTCTTTATGACTAATCAATCCATAGCTAACCAAGACATAGCTAAGCAATCTGTAACAAATAACTCAAGGATTAAGCTACATCGTTCGATCGACACCCTTTGGAACTTCATGTCTATGGGTCACAAGGTTACGCCTTCAGATTGCATCTTTGTGCTGTGCAGTAATGATACCCGTGTCGCTGAATACGCTGCCGAGCTCTATCACCAAGGTGTGGCGCCTTATATCGTATTTTCTGGCGGTGTGGGACGCTTTACAGAAGGGAGCTTTGAGCGTTCAGAAGCCGAAACATTCGCGGCTATTGCACGAGATGCTGGCGTGCCAGACTCTGACATTATCATTGAGAAACACGCAACCAATACTGGGGAGAATGTACGATTCACCCACAAATTGCTTATTGAGCGTGGGCTGTCACCGAAAAGACTGACCTTAGTACAGAAGCCCTTTATGGAGAAACGTACCTACGCCACGTTTAGTAAACAATGGCCTGAAGAGAGTGTAGAAATAACCGTGACTTCACAATGGCAAAATTGGGATGATTACTTTAACGAAGAGTTGCCGTTAGACATGGTGTTGGGCGCATTGATTGCTGATTATGAACGAATCAAATTCTACCCAGCCCAAGGCTTTCAAATTGAGATGCCAATCCCCGATGACGTTGATCATGCCTATCAAGCATTGAAGCAGCTCGGCTTCGAATAAATCAAAAGCTTCATTTCGAATAAAACAAAAGCGTGACTTGGAATAAAGTAAAAACACAGGCTCAATAAACAAAAACGGTGACACTTGGTCACCGTTTTTCGTTTTAGCAAGCTGAACTATGAGATCGGTTTATTTACCTAACGCTTCTTTATAGTGCAGACGGCAAGCAGAAACATACTGATCATTACCGCCAATAGCCACTTGGTCACCTTCAGCAATCGCCACACCGTGCTCGTCGGTACGGATCACCATATTAGCTTTACGGCCACAGTGACAAATGGTTTTAAGCTCAACCAGTTTATCTGCCCAAGATAATAAGTAACGACTACCTTCAAACAGTTCACCCAAGAAATCGGTACGTAAACCATAGCAAAGTACAGGGATATGCAGTTTATCGACCACTTCTGTTAACTGGTACACCTGCTCTTTCGACAAGAACTGACACTCATCAATCAAAACACAATGACGCTTTTCTTCTTCATTGAGTTTTTGGATAGCGTCAAACATATTGGTGTCATTTTTAAAAAGTTGAGCTTCAGATTGCAAACCAATTCGAGAGCTAACTTTACCGATACCATAACGATCATCCAATGCAGCCGTAAAGATCACTGGCGTCATGCCACGCTCTTGGTAGTTGAATGAAGACTGAAGAAGTGTTGTTGATTTACCCGCATTCATTGCCGAGTAATAAAAATACATCTGAGCCACAGAAATATTCCTGTTAATTAAAAGTTGAAGATAAAAAGGTGATATTAGAGAATTTTTGCTAGAAAAAAGGGCTGAAAATCAGCCCTTTTTATAATATTTACTTACGACGCCAAGTCGTACCTTCTGGACCATCTTCCAGAACAATACCCAACTCGTTTAGCTTGTCACGTGCAAGGTCAGCATTCGCCCAATCTTTCGAAGCACGAGAGTCGTTACGCAGTTTGATCAACGCTTCGATTTCAGCCACTTCGTCATCGTTGCCTGCCGCATCACCTTGCAAGAAAGCCTCTGGGTCTTGATGAAGAATACCGATGATGTCTGCCAGTTCACGCATCAATGCACCTAGTGCACTTGCTTTTTCGACGCTTTCAGTTTTGATGCGGTTGATTTCACGAGCCATTTCAAACAGTACTGAATAAGCTTCTGGAGTGTTGAAATCATCGTTCATCGCTGTAGAGAAACGAGTCACGTACTCTTCACCACCAGCCGGAGCTGCTGTAACGTCTAGGCCACGAAGTGATGTGTAGAGACGCTCAAGTGATGCACGAGCTTGGGTTAGGTTATCTTCACTGTAGTTCAGTTGGCTACGGTAGTGACCAGACATTAGGAAGTAACGTACTGTTTCTGCATCGTAATGCTGAAGTACGTCACGGATAGTGAAGAAGTTACCCAGTGACTTAGACATTTTTTCTCTGTCTACCATCACCATGCCACTGTGCATCCAAGTATTCACATACTGGGTGCCGTGTGCGCAGCAAGATTGTGCGATTTCGTTCTCGTGGTGCGGGAACTGTAGATCTGAACCGCCACCGTGGATATCGAAGTGATTGCCAAGAATAGAAGAGTTCATTGCTGAACACTCGATGTGCCAACCCGGACGACCTGGACCCCATGGTGATTCCCACGTAGGTTCACCTGGCTTAGACATCTTCCAAAGAACGAAATCTAACGGGCTACGTTTTGCAGAATCAACATCAACACGAGCACCCGCTTGAAGCTGATCAAGGTCTTGCTTGGAAAGCTTACCGTATTCGTCAAATTTCTTAACTTCGAACATCACGTCGCCGTTGCTTGCAACATAAGCAAAACCACGCTCAATTAACTTTTCAACAAGCTCAACGATTTCAGTGATGAATTCAGTCGCACGAGGCTCAACATCAGGGCGCTTCATGTTCAATGCATCGAAGTCCGCGTGCATTTCCCCGATCAGGCGCTCAGTCAGAGAATCACAAGACTCACCGTTTTCATTAGCGCGCTTGATGATTTTATCATCGATATCAGTGATGTTACGAACGAAGTTCAAATCGTAACCAAGGTAACGAAGGTAACGAGTTACTACATCGAAAGAAACAAACGTGCGGCCATGACCAATGTGACAGAGATCGTATATGGTTACCCCACAGACATACATGCCGACTTTGCCAGCTGTAATTGGTTTGAATTCCTCTTTCTGTCTTGTGAGTGTGTTATAAATTTTCAGCATGATCTCTATCTATATTTGTGTATTAATCAAAATAAGAGGTCAAGTATATCAATTCATGCGTTATTAGGTAATCCCCCAAAGCAGTAATTACCTCAAACAACCAAGTTAAGTTAATGATTTGGTGATTTGAAAGTCCGCCAACATGCGCTAGAATTCGAACTTCATATTAAAAAGACAGTAAGGTAACAATCATGATCATCCTTCACACAAATTTTGGTGACATCAAAGTTCAACTTAACGAAGAAAAAGCACCAGAAACAAGCGCAAACTTCCTACAGTATTGCCGTGACGGTTTTTACGACAACACGCTATTCCACCGTGTTATCGATGGTTTCATGGTTCAAGGCGGCGGTATGACTTCTGGCCTTAAAGAAAAAACAACTCGTGCAACTATCAAGAACGAAGCAAACAACGGCCTAGCGAACAAAGTTGGTACGCTAGCAATGGCTCGTACTATGGAACCGCATTCAGCGAGCTCTCAGTTCTTCATCAACGTTAACGACAACTCTTTCCTAAACTTCCGTAGCGAAAGCCTAGACGGTTGGGGCTACTGTGTATTCGCAGAAGTTGTTGAAGGCATGGATATCGTAAACAAGATCAAAGGTGTTAGCACTGGTTCTATGGGTATGCACCAAGATGTACCTCTAGAAGAAGTGATCATCACTGGTACTACAATCGAAGCTTAATTCATCGCTTTCGGTTAGGGCGTATTGACCTTTTGAGCTGATTTTTGCAGCGAATTGCTGGGGATTTATACAAGGCAGAGGCTTTGATGTGTAGCTAGCCTACATGAGAAGCCGATAACGCAGTAAAAATGACCAGCAAACGCTGCCCAAAGGGTTCGGCTAAAAGCGTTTTACTCTTTGTTGAGGGAAATTTGCTTAGAGTGACTAGGCTGCTTATCCCTCGCCTCGATTAAAACGCTTTTATCTCGAACAAAATTTAACCGCCAAAGGTCAACACGCCCTAGTATTAATAATTGATGAGCCGATAAAATCAGGATATAGGGAGCGAATCGCTCCCTTTTTTTAGACCTATGAAAACATATTTTATATCAGACCTGCACCTTACTCCTTCACGACAAGATATCACTGACTGCTTCTTAACCTTTATGAAGAAAGAAGCCGTAGAAGCGGATGCACTTTACGTATTAGGCGACCTTTTCGAATTCTGGATTGGCGACGACGATAAGAGTGAGTTCGCGACTTCTATCCGCCAAGCGTTTATCGACTTAGTGAAAACGGGCGTACCTTGCTACTTCACACAAGGTAACCGTGACTTTTTAGTTGGTAAAAAATTTGCCAAGCAAACGGGTGTGCAACTTCTAGATGAAGTATCAACGATCGATATCTACGGGCAAAAAGCGGTGGTGTTGCATGGTGATACCCTGTGTACCGAAGATGTAAAATACCTCGCCTTCCGTGAAAAAGTGCATCAACCATGGCTGCAATGGGTCTTCAACAGAATTCCATTTTTCATCAAGAAGAAAATTGTCTCGAAGGTTCAATCTGACATCAAAGATGACAAGCAGACCAAATCTCTCGACATCATGGATGTGACACAACAAGAAGTGGAAGATGTGATGGAACGAAACAGCGTCGATCTTATGATCCACGGCCATACTCATCGCCCTAACATTCACACCTTCAACGCTAATAATTGCACTAAAACTCGTATCGTATTGGGTGATTGGTATACGCAAGGTTCAGTGCTGGTGTTCACTCCGCAAAGTTTTGAACTACAAAATCGAGAGTTTAGCAACCGCTTTTAACATCACTATTAAACTTTCACTTTGATTATTATTATCGGTCAGACTTTCATAGAAAGTGTATGGTAATTTCTACTGAATTAGCTATTATCTCTCTACCAGAAATAAACAGAACACAGTACCAAGTTGAAATATTCATACGTAGCGCGTCAACCAATACTCGATACAGACAAGAAAACCATAGGTTACGAGTTGCTATTCAGGGATGGTCCTAAGAACACTTTCCCTGAAGTAGAGCCGGAGCTCGCTACTAGCCGTTTGCTTTCCGATCACTTTTTATCAACTCACTATAATACGTTGGGTGATAAATTGGGGTTCGTGAACTTCCCTTATGCAAGCCTAATCAACTTAGTCCCGACTCTGTTCCCCAAAGAAAGCCTCGTTGTTGAGGTTCTTGAAGACTGCGAACCAACAGACGAACTACTTGAAGCAATAAAAGCTATCTATGACGCGGGTTACACCATCGCGTTAGACGACTTTGTACCAAGCAAAGCATGGAAACGCTTTTTACCGTACGTTTCAATTATCAAGTTTGATATCCGTTTGATCTCAATCGCGAAAGCTTCGATGTTCATGAACTCTCTCAAAGGGTTGGATATTAAGTTCCTCGCAGAAAAGGTCGAGACTTACGATGAATATCAAGAAGCAAATCGAGCAGGCTTCACCTACTTCCAAGGTTATTTCTTCAGCAAGCCGGAAATGATTCAAACTCGCGCTCTCAACCCTGCGTTCTTGACGATTGTTCAGCTGTTAAAAGAGATTGCGCACGACCCTATCGACTTTGGCGAAGTCGAGCGTTTGATTACGCTAGATGTCACGCTGTCTTACAAGTTACTTGCCTACGTGAACTCCGCAGGCGGCTCAGCAACGACCATTCGTTCATTCCGCCAAGCACTTATTTTCCTTGGCGAACAAAAGCTGCGTAAGTTCGTTTCACTGGTAGCGATTGCCTCAGCGAAAGAAGATAAGCCGGACTCACTCTATGGTTTAGCCGTGTTACGAGCACGTGAGTGTGAACTCTTAGTAGAAAAAATGAATGTAAAGGTAGAGCCCGGACAAGCCTTTTTGACCGGTATGTTCTCTCTACTTGATTCACTCTTTGACCAACCGTTACAGCAAGTCTTGGACTCAGTACCAATCGATGAAGAAATCAAGCAAGCTCTGATTCAACGAAAAGGTGTGCTGGGTGCAATTTTGGCGATGGTTATCGCTTATGAGCAAGCTCGCTGGGACGAAGCAACGCGCATTCGTAAACTTCTCAAGCTAAGTGAAGCGGAACTCGGTCAAGCTTATGATGAAGCGACAACTTGGGCTCAAGAGCTGTTATCACCTTCGTTGAAATAGTTCACTTCACATTGCTGCTTCAATAGAAACTAAGCTTTGGTGAGCAATCATTTCTTGGTAAACTCCAACGCATCATATATGGCCTCTTAATAGAGGCCATTTTTACAGGACCTGACTATGTCTTTATGCCCATGCGGTAGCAAAAATACTTACCAACAATGTTGCGAATCAGCACACCTTAACCACAGTGCAGTTGAAACACCCGAGCAATTAATGCGCTCACGTTATTCTGCACATGTACTTGGTTTGGTTGATTATGTGGTTGCTACTTACCACCCGACTTGTAATGCAGAAGCACAGAGAGAAGGTATTGCTGAATCCATAGATAGTGATTGGGCGGGTTTAGAAGTCATCGATACTGCCGCAGGTTCACATGAGAACGAAGGCTTTGTTGAGTTTAAAGCTTACTTCAACGACGGGACTGAGCAGTTCTGTATGCAAGAACGTTCTCGCTTTGTTCGTGAAGACGGTATTTGGTATTACATTGATGGCACCTTCCCTGAGCAAGAAGATGAACAAAAAGAACAAGAAGAGCCAGAAATTGACCCGCGTCTAAACCAAACGGTTGAAAGTTTTAAAATCGGCCGCAATGACCCATGTATCTGTGGTAGCGGAAAGAAATATAAGAAGTGCTGCGGGTAAGTCAAAAAATTAAAATGTTTGATTAAGTAAAGAGATTCCTGATGTCGCTTAGGCTCCTCGGAATGACGTAAAGCCAGAGTTTAGCAAAGTGACGTAGGTCTTGGAAATCTTGAAATCTTGAAATCTTGAAAAGATTGAAAAGATTGAAAAGATTGAAAATTAAAAAGCTAAAAAGCCCCGTAAACATAATTGTTTACGGGGCTTTTATCTATCTGTTACGTAGTTCGATTAATCTAAAGAGAGCTTACTTATGGCGCTCTTTTAATTTGTTCACCACATCGTTCATCGATAAGCCTTGGTCTTGTAAAAGAACCATCAAGTGATAAATCAAGTCTGCTGACTCACACACTAATTCCGCCTTATCGCCCGACGTCGCCGCAAGCGCGACTTCAACGCCTTCTTCGCCCACTTTTTGCGAAATACGCTTGGTGCCACGGGCATATAAACTGGCAGTATAAGAAGACTCAGGGTCTGCGTCCTTGCGGGCAGCCAGTAGCTGCTCAAGCTGATGAAGCCACACCATCTGTGTTTCTTCTTGCTTGTCTCCATCCCAACACGTTGTTGTACCTGTGTGGCACGTTGGGCCAATGGGATTAACCTTAACCAGCAAGGTATCGTTGTCACAATCCAATGACATGTTTTGCAGTTGCAATACGTTACCCGACGTTTCACCTTTGGTCCAAAGACGTTCTTTAGTGCGAGAGAAAAACGTCACTTGGCCAGTTTCACCTGTTTTCTCGAGCGCTGCTGGGTTCATGTATCCCATCATCAGCACTTGGCTCGATTGGTAATCTTGAACAATAGCTGGCACTAAGCCATCTACTTTTTCCCAATCAATACGCTCTGACAATGCGCCTACTTCTGTTTTTGATAAGCTTACGGGTTCAAAACTCATAGTCGCACCTCTACATCTTGTTGTTTCAAATACTGTTTAAGTTCACCAATATTGATGACTTGCTTGTGGAATACCGAAGCCGCAAGTGCTCCGTCCACGTTGGTTTTTTTATAGGCTTCAGCAAAGTGCTCCATCGCACCTGCGCCACCTGATGCAATCAGGGGTACATTACACACTGAACGTACCATGTTTAACTGGTCGATATCATAGCCGTTGCGAACGCCATCTTGGTTCATCATGTTTAACACGATCTCACCGGCGCCACGCTTCTGTACTTCCTGCACCCAATCTTTGGTTTCCCACTTGGTTGCTTTGGTACGCGCTTCATCGCCTGTGAATTGGTAAACCTGATATTTACCCGTCTCTTTATCGAAGTATGAATCGATACCGACAACGATACACTGCACGCCAAACTTATCAGCTAGGTCAGTGATCAACTGTGGGTTAGCCAATGCAGGCGAGTTGATGGATACTTTATCTGCACCAAACTCAAGAATACGCGCTGCATCTTCCGCGGACTTAATACCACCAGCCACACAGAAAGGAATATCAATCACTTCTGCTACGCGTTTCACCCAGCTTTTATCGACCACACGGCCATCACTTGATGCGGTAATATCGTAAAATACTAATTCATCAGCGCCCTCTTCTGCGTAGCGTTGTGCTAGCGGAACGATGTCACCAATAATTTCGTGATTACGGAATTGAACGCCCTTAACCACTTGCCCATCACGGACATCCAAACAAGGGATTATTCGCTTTGCCAACATGCAAATGCCTCCTCTGCTGTGAACTTGCCATCAAGCAGTGCGCGACCAACAATCACACCCGCAACGCCGCTGCCTTTCAGTGCTTCGATATCAGCTAGGCTGCCAATGCCACCCGATGATTGGAATTGCACTTCTGGGTACTGCTTACAAAGATCAACATAGAGCTCTACGTTTGACCCTTCTAGCGTGCCATCACGTGAAATATCAGTACACAGAACGTGTTTAAGGCCAACCGTGAGGTAATCTTCAATTAGCGCTTCAATGGTCACGCCTGAATCTTCTTGCCAACCTGAAATCGCTACTTTACGTGTGCCGCTTTCGTCAATGTTGATGTCCAGAGCCAGCACGATTTTGTCCGCGCCGTACTTCTCCATCCAACCTTTAACCAACTCTGGTTGCTTAACTGCTGTAGAACCAACCACAACGCGCTGTGCGCCCGCTTTTAGCAGATCAACGACATCTTGTTCATTACGAACACCACCACCAATCTGGATGTTCGCAGGCGTGCTAGCCAGTAGCTTAGCAATCAAGTCTAACTGACGAGCAGTGGTATCTTTTGCACCTGTTAAGTCAACAAGGTGAAGCCAGCCAGCACCAGCTTGGTGATAAAGGTTGAACTGCTCTGCTGGATCGACTTTGTATTCTGTTACTTGCCCGTAGTCCCCTTGAAATAAGCGAACTACTTGGCCTTCAATTAAATCTAATGCGGGAATAATCATTTACATTCCTTATCTGGCAACGGTAGCCGCTGCCTAATCCTTGTTACAATTCCAAGAAGTTCTGAATCAGCTTAGAGCCAGCTTTTGACGAACGTTCTGGGTGGAACTGAACACCATAATAGTTGCCACTTTGCACTGCGGCAGTGAACGGATTGCCGTAATCACATTGTGCGATTGTGTAGTCACCCACTGGCATTGCGAAGCTGTGTACAAAGTAGAAGTACTCGCCCTCTTCAATATCTTTGAATAGAGGGTGGTTAGGTGTCGCGGTTACTGTGTTCCAACCCATGTGTGGTAATGGCAAATCACCCGTTTCAAGTAAACGAACTTCGCCATCACACAATCCTAGGCATTCAACTAACTCGTCAGCTTTTTGGCCTTTCTCTTGAGACAGTTTGCCTAACAGCTGCATACCTAAACAGATACCCAGCAGAGGCTTCTCTACTTGCTTCACAAGAGAAACAAGGTCGCGCTCTTGCAAGTTCTTCATTGCCTCACTTGCTGTGCCTACACCCGGTAGGAATAGCTTGTCAGCTGCAAGAACCACTTCTGGCTCTTTTGAGATCTCAACCGCATAGCCCAGACGTTCAATCGCAAATTTCACCGATGAAACGTTGGCACACCCAGTATCAATAATGACGACTTTTTGATCTTTCATTGTTTTTTCCTTGCTAACGTAAGCCTTACAGGACGCCTTTGCTGCTTGGTAACTCGTTACCTTCAACTTTAATTGCTTGGCGAAGAGTACGACCAAACGCTTTAAACAAGCTCTCAATGATGTGGTGATCATTATTGCCAGCAGAAGAAAGGTGTAGCGTACAAGCCAGTGTGTCGGTTAGAGAGCGGAAGAAGTGAACCACCATCTCAGTTGAAAGATCACCCACTTGTTCGCGGCTGAACTTAGCATCGAACTTCAGGTATGGGCGACCAGAAAGGTCTAGCGCACATTGAGCTAAACACTCATCCATTGGCAAGCTGAAACCAAAACGACCAATGCCACGTTTGTCGCCTAGCGCATCTTTCAGTGCTTGGCCTAGCGCAAGCGCTGTGTCTTCTACCGTGTGGTGATCATCAATGTGTAGATCGCCCTTCACAGTCAGGTTCATTTGGAAACCGCCGTGTGTCGCGATTTGATCAAGCATGTGGTCGAAGAAACCCATGCCAGTATCGATCTTGTTACCACCAGTTTCATCAAGGTTTACGGCTACCTTAATGTCGGTTTCTTTGGTCGTACGAACTACTTCAGCAACACGAGCATTAACCGTTAGATCTTTAACGATCTGTGGCCAGTTAAGTGTGCCTTCAGTTTGCGCATCTGGTCCGTATTGGATACCACGAATTGCCATGTTCTCAGCAAGTTGAAGATCCGTCATTCGATCGCCGATCACGACTGACTTTTGGAAGTCGACTTTACCGCCTTGAAGGTATTCTTTAACCATGCCTAGCTTTGGCTTGCGGCAAGAGCAGTTGTCTTCGTCAAAGTGAGGGCAGATTAGAACATCATCAAACTTAACGCCCTGAGATTCAAAGAACTCCATCATCATGTTGTGTGGAGCATCGAACTCTTCTTGCGGGTAGCTATCGGTACCTAAGCCATCTTGGTTAGTAACCATCACTAAGCGGTAGCCAGCATCTTGCAAAGCAAGCAAGCTTGGAATCACTAACGGTTCGAATTTTAGCTTGTCTAAACGGTCTACTTGAAAGTCGACTGGCGGCTCAACAATTAAGGTGCCATCACGGTCTATAAAAAGTATTTTCTGTTGTTTACTCACTTGAACTTCCTTTTAATTTTAAATCTGGTGGCCTAGCAAAAATCAAACGCTAACCCAAATAATGGTTTCATTTGTCAGTCTTGAGCCGATTATTAATCAACTCAAGACTGACAAATGTTATTACTGATAAGCCGTTCGTTACTGATAAAAGTTACGAATGAATCCAAGTGTCTTTTCGCACTCTTCGCGGTTACCAATACTAATGCGAACACAGTTTTCAATTGGCGAATTACGTAAAATAATACCGCTGTCCCATGCTGCTTTGAATAAATCATCACCGTTAGGGAATTTAACCAGAAGATAATTACCCCAACCATCGAATACCGTTATTTGAGGCATGCCCATTAGGCCCGCTTGTAAATAAGCTCGGTTGGCACTCAAATCAAGAACCTGAAATTTTGCTCTTGCTAACCCGTGTTCTGACAGCGCTTGAACAGCAATGTCAGCAACAGGAACAGGCACCGGATAAGGTGCTATCACTTTCAACAGTACATCAATCAGTTCTTGGTTTGCTAGAGTAAATCCGCAACGTAAACCCGCCAATGCAAATGCTTTCGAGAGAGTTCGAAGAATCGCTAGATTCGGATACTGAGCAAGCAAATCCACCGTTGATGCTTCAGGGCAGAAATCGATATACGCTTCGTCCATCACAACAATGGCTTTGTCTTGAGTCATCTCAAGCAGTTTAACGATGTCTTTGCGGTTAACTAAGTTACCTGTTGGGTTATTTGGGCTACAAACAAAGACCACTTTTACGTTATCAAGTTGAGCTTCAATCGCCGGTAAATCCAATTGCCATTCAGACGTTAGCGGCACGACCTTGCGCTCAACACCAATCGTCTCGGCACTGATGGCGTACATACCGTAAGTCGGAGGGCAGTACAGAATCGAGTCTTCGTTCGGCTCGCAGAAAGCTCGAATCAAAAGTTCGATACCTTCGTCAGCGCCACGAGTGGTCAGCGTTTGCTCTGATTTCACGCCTGCATATTGAGCGTAAGCATCGATCAGCTCTTTAGGCTGGCACTCGCTGTAGCGATTAAGACGAGACAAGTTTAGGTTGTACTCGTTATCAAACGGAGACTCGTTAGCGTTTAGCCACACATCTCCGCTGCCACCAATGCGTCTTGCAGACAAGTAAGGTGTAAGAGCCTGAACTTGTTTTCTTGCTAACTTTTCCATGCCCTACCCTTATTTCGCTTGATTTAACTGTTCAAATCGATTTAATTTTTCAACTCGGATGGTCACAGCACGTTTGTGCGCATCCAAACCTTCGGCTTCCGCCATTGTGACTACCGTTGGCGCTAGACCTTTCAAGCCATCAGCCGTTAACTCTTGTACCGTCATACGCTTAGAGAAATCAGCCAAACCTAGACTTGAATAGGTTTTGGTATAGCCGTAAGTAGGAAGAACGTGGTTTGTACCTGATGCGTAGTCACCTGCAGACTCTGGAGACCAGTCACCAAGGAAGATTGAGCCTGCATTGTCTAACAACGGCAGCAATTCACGTGGGTTCTTGGTCTGAACAATCAAGTGCTCTGGACCGTAGAAGTTAGAAATCGCAATCGCTTGAGTGATCGATTCAGCAATGATGATTAGGCTTGAAGCCAATGCTTGCTGAGCGATGTTCGCACGAGACAGTTCTTTCAGTTGCTTCTGAACCGCATCGGTTACTTGGTCGGCAATAACTGGCGATGGTGTTACTAATACAACCTGTGAATCTGGGCCATGTTCAGCTTGGCTCAGTAGATCAGCAGCAATGAAGTCAGCATCCGCAGTTTCGTCTGCAATCACCATCACCTCCGATGGGCCTGCCGGCATATCAATCGCAGAACCACGGAAGTCGTTACTCACTTGGCGCTTAGCTTCCGTTACATACGCATTACCAGGACCGAAAATTTTATCTACTTTAGAGACACTCTCCGTACCGTAAGCCATCGCCGCAACGGCTTGACCACCACCTACATTGTAAACCTCATCGATTTTACAAAGATTAGCGACATACAAGATTTCATCCGCGATTGGCGGAGGTGAACAAAGCACAACCTTGCGGCAACCCGCGATTTGAGCGGGTACACCTAACATAAGAACCGTTGACGGAAGTGGCGCGCTGCCACCCGGAATATAAAGTCCAACAGTATTAATCGCGCGCGTCACCTGCTCACACACAACACCAGGCTGTGTTTCAACCTTAATTGGCTGTGGCTTTTGAGCTTCGTGAAACTTAGCAATGTTGCTGTAAGCTTGCTCCAACGCTTGCTTCATCTCTGGTGTTAGACGAGCACATGCCTCTTCGATCTCACCCGAACTAACTCGGATAGATTCTGGAGTCACACCATCGAACTTTTCAGTCAGTTCCTTAAGTGCGGCATCGCCTTCATTTCGTACTTTTGCAATAACATCAGAAACAGTCGCTGTGATGTTTGCACCTTCAGTAATAGCTGGACGCTCTAATACCGAGTCTTGCTGTGATTCACTTAAAGATTGCCAAACAACGGTTCTCATCGTCACTACCCCATCATTTTTTCGATTGGTAATACTAGAATCGAGCTTGCACCCAACTCTTTCAGCTGTTCCATAGTTTCCCAGAACAAGTTCTCTGTACTTACGAGGTGAACGGCAACTTTGTCTTTGTCTGTAGATAGAGGAAGAACCGTAGGATCTTCAGCCCCAGGTAGTAGAGCTTTGATTTGCTCTAGCTGAGACGTTTGTGCGTGAAGCATGATGTACTTCGACTCTTTCGCTTGTTGAACACCCTGCATACGAGTCAGTAGTTTTTCAATCAATGCCGTTTTGTCTGCATCGAAATCACCAACACGTTGAATCAGTGTTGCTTTAGATTGGAAGATAGCCTCTGCTTCCTTTAGACCGTTTGCTTCTAGCGTTGCACCTGTAGAAACTAAATCTGCGATAGCGTCTGCTAGACCTGCGCGAGGGGCAACTTCAACTGAACCCGTTAGCATACAAGCGCTGAATTCAACACCCTGCTCGTCCATGTAGGCTTTTAGTAATTGTGGGTAAGTTGTCGCAATACGTTTACCCGCTAGGTCTTGTGGGCCGTTGTATTCTTCATCTTTGTTGATTGCGATAGAAAGGCGGCAACCACCGAAGTCTAAACGACGTAGTGTACGAAACTCTGAAGGCTCCTTTAGAGCGACACGGTCTAGGCGAACTTCTTCTAGTTCATTCTCACCGATAAAACCAAGGTCAACCACACCATCCATGATAAGGCCTGGGATGTCGTCATCACGAACGAGTAACAAGTCGATTGGCATATTTAGTGAATGAACAACTAAGCGCTCACCCATGATGTTAAATTTCACACCACACTTTTTAAGTAGATCTTGGCACTCTTTACTTAAGCGACCTTTCTTTTGAATTGCGATTCTTAGGCGTTGTGTCTGCATTGCTGTATCCCTGTGCAAATATTTGAATTTATTGATTATTTAAAAGTGCTAAAACTAAAAAACCCTCGGAAGACTTTGTCGTCCCGAGGGTTTAAATCTAAATTCTTTGACTTAACCTCCGGGAGAATTCTTGCTCCCGGGTATACGTAAATCTCCCCGAAAGACTAGATAGGGTGATGATGGTGATGAATGTTCATTACTAATTTACGCATACTTATCAGCTCTTAGGTTGTTTGCTGTCTTGTCTCCACACTAACTAAGCTGACACCCTTTTTCAACCATTTATTCGAACTTTTTTCACGAAATTTAAAATTAAATTAACGAACACAAAAAAAGGGAGGCAAACGCCTCCCTTCTCATTATTCAATCAAATGATGATTAGCTTTTACACGTTGCTATCTTGCAACGAGAGAAATAAGCCAATGCAAAACATACCGCAACAAACGTTAGAGACGCTGCGCCAAATGCAATGCCAGTTGATGATGTCATTCCTAGGGTGATAAAACCAATACACGATACGAACGCCACAGACAGCGCGTAAGGGAGCTGAGTCGATACGTGGTCAATGTGGTTACAACGCGCACCTGTAGAAGACAGAATCGTTGTATCCGAGATTGGAGAACAGTGATCACCAAATACAGAACCCGCAAGAACCGCACTTAGCATAGGAAGAATTAGCGCGATGTCAGAGGCAGCAGCCATGTCACCCGCAATCGGTAACATGATACCGAACGTACCCCAAGATGTACCTGTCGAGAACGCCATTAGGCCAGCAAGAAGGAACAAGATAACCGGTAGCCAGTGGTAATCGATGTTACCTGTTGCTAGAGAGGATAGGTACGAACCTGTTTTCATGTCGCCAATAACAGAACCAATCGTCCATGCAAATACAAGGATAAGGATAGCGCCAAACATTGAGCTTGCACCAATCCACATTGTTCTTGTGATATCAGCCATAGGCAGTTTCTGTTTGAATACCGTTGCTAGCGCAACGAGTAAACCAATAACACCACCGTAAACCAGAGACTTACCTACATCTGTATTTTCAAATGCACCAAGCAAGTTGAATGCTTGACCATCAGCAGTAAGCGCTTGGCCACCGGTGTAAAGCATTGCTGCAACCGTCGCGACGATTAACGCTACGATTGGCATAACGAGATCAGAAACAGAACCGTTTTCGCTCTCTTGAATATCTAGCTCTTCGTTTAGATCGTGCGCTTGCTTTTGATCATTATCACCTTCAAAACCACGGCCTTGAGAGGCTTCAATCTCATGCTCGCGCATTTTGCCAACATCTAAACCAAACCACGCAACGGCAAACACCATTAATAGTGCGAACACAGCGTAGAAGTTCATTGGGATAAGGCGAACGTAAGCACCCAGTGCAGAATACTCTGTCACACCGTGTGTCACTAAGATGCCACCAATGATAGTGATTATGTAAGCACCCCAGCTAGAAGCCGGCATGATCACACACATAGGAGCAGCAGTTGAATCTAGGATATAAGCTAGCTTAGCGCGAGATACGTAGAAGCGGTCAGTTACAGGGCGAGAGATGGCACCTACCGCTAAGCTGTTGAAGTAATCATCAACAAAGATGAATACGCCTAAGAAGGCAGCAAGTAGTTTTGAACCACGTTTGCTCTTAACACGAGACTGTGCCCACTCAGCGAATGCGCGAGTACCGCCAGACAGTGTTAATAATGCCGTTGTCATTCCAAGGATAATTAGGAAAGCAACGATGCTCATGTTCCAAGTGTTAATACCACCATCTTCGATGAAAACACCAGATACTTTAGTAAAGACGTAGCTAGCTGCGTTACCTACTGAGTAGTCAGCAAGTAGAATCGCACCCATGACGATACCGACACCCAAGGAAACTAATACACGACGGGTAACAATAGCAAGAGTCAAGGCAACCAAGGGAGGAAGCAGCGATAAAGGCGATGTTGCAAAATCTATTAAATTCATGATCTTCAAAAACCAGTTTTTTATTTGGCTAGAGATCTACTGCAGATAAACTTGATACGGCTTATCAAGCTCATGTTGAACTAAGCGAAAGGGAAGTGAACACTTCACCCAACCCTACAGTAGCGCTCCATAGTTTAAAATTAAGACTATGGCAGTGTTGTACCTATTGAGCACAACCCCAGCAAATTGCTTAGATATACAATTTACTTCGGCAATTACACCTTTCATTCCCGTTCATTGGCATCACCCCAACGAAAACTACTCTTTATAATTGCACCTCTACGTGCGGTAACATTATTAACCGTGTAAACCAGAGTTTAACAACAGATTAACCAAAGCACCGCATCAGGTAGCCGCAATTGTACCCATCAATAGCAACAATGCAACATATCATTCCGAGAAAAATAGTTTTTTGTTAATGAAGTAATCAATAGAAGAATAGTCAACTTTTACGGATTACTCCACTTAACACATATCAGATCTCACCTGTTTTTTTTAAAGATATTCTTAATAGTTATTATAAGTTCATTAGAGGTCTATCTTTTCATCTTAAAGCACTCGTCTCATTTTTTTATTTAAATAACTAATAGAAGAAATACTATTTGTTTTATTCTTAGCCTCTGTTTATTATTAGGAGGATTATTTAGTTTACCTTGATGGGAAATATCATGTCTGAATTAACAAAAACTCTATTAAATATCCGTAGCCTTCGTGCGTTCTCACGTGAATTAACTCTTGAGCAACTTGAAGAAGCGCTAGACAAGCTGACTATTGTTGTACAAGAACGTCAAGAGTCTGAAGCTGAAGAACGCGCAGCAAAAGCAGAGCAAGAAGCTAAACTTTCTGCTATCGCAGAACAAATTGCAAAAGACGGAATCGATGTTGCCGATCTTATTGCTGCACTTTCTGGTGAAGCAAAATCTAAAACAACAAAATCTAAACGTGCTCCTCGCCCTGCGAAATACAAATACGTAGACGCGAATGGCGACGAGAAAACTTGGACAGGTCAAGGCCGTACGCCTTCAGCTATCCAAGAACAACTAGATGCTGGTAAATCTCTAGAAGAGTTTGCTCTTTAAGGCATCGAGTTTGCTAAGTGAATAATCAATAACCCACTAAGCAATAGAATTAATATTTAAGTCGACTAAAGTATTATTTACGGCTTCAATATATTCAGAAACAAAAAAGGCTCCTTTCGGAGCCTTTTTTATATTTCACTATTAGAAATATAAATCAAAAAAATGCCTTATCTTTCCCAGTACGCTTCTTCTAGACTATCTTCTCTTTCAGGAAGGCCTCGAGATAATCGTGGCGAGTGCTGAACTAATACTTCATAACTTGCGCGGTTTGAATATTTACAAACTTGTGAGAAAGAAGAATACGTCAAGAATGAATGCTGATGCTTACTTGAGTTAGGCACATTTTCTTTATGGTACTTATTAGCGGCCATATCATGTAATAGAGCAGACAACGCAGCATCACCGGCACCATTAGTATTCTTAATCTTTTCTGGGCCGCCCATGTAAGGTGCGATATGCGAATAGATTTTCGTTGGATTTTCGCATAAATCTTTATGTGCGGGACGACTAAACTCATAACGGTTAAATTCAGCAATCGAGCCTGGTAACAACGGTAATGATGTTTCACGCTTCACTGCATCTTCTGTGTAACCCGCCATAAACAAGCCCACAGGGCCTGCTGTACATAGAACTAAGTCTACCCAATCTAGTGCTTTGTCTGAAGCAGCTAGAGGATCGCTTTCACCAGTTAATGCTTCAGCCTCGTCTTCGTTCATTGCAACAACGGTTACATGTTGTTCAAGGAAATCTTTCCAAAACTCTGGATCATCTTGAATAACGAATTTAGTACCAAGCGTTAAAACAACAGGTACATCGTATTTCTTCGCGTACTCAATAGCTTTCATTGTTGCTTCAGGCATAGGGTCACCTGGTTTACAACGAACTAAATACGCCGTTAATACTAAAGCAGAAGCACTTTTGAAAATTTTCTCAGGGATGCTTTCTGGTTTTAATTGGTTCATTTGTCCTTCGCTAATTGCGAAAGTACGTTCACCATCTTCTGTAATTAATGCAAAGCAGCGACCAATTGCGCCATCTACCCCTTGTAAATGGTTCAGATCCATTCTGCTTGATGTATTACATAAATAGCGGTAACCGTAGCTACCAATTTTAATATCTTGGCTCATTACACCTAACAGTGTTGAACGGTCATCCGCCAATACTGAGTAATTGTGTAATGTGTTACCGATCGTGCCACCTGCGTATTCATTAGTGATCAGGCACTGTTCTTTTAATTCTTGATACAAAGATTCAGCAGCTTCATCACCAATAACCAAAGAGTGTCCCTTACTTAAGCCATATTTCTCGATTAGCTCAGAACTCACCTTTGCTTCAATATCCACCAAAGTTTGGTCAATACCGATAATATGGGTACGTGACATTCTTTTGCTCGTTTGAGCTTGGCTTACTAAAGGGTCACGAGCGTGAACCGGAAAATAGTGCTTTGATTTACGTTGTCCAGGGAATTTCATAGGGCTAGTCTAAGTCAAGGGGAAATAGGTGGCGGATTCTACCGCGCTATATTTAACGCGGCAATCTTTCAAACTATAGCAAACGTTTGCTAGGCTATTTTTTTATTCGCCTTCCATAAAGCTAAGATCAGGCAGCATGCCCAAATGCTCGGCGTAACGTTTCTGATTAAACTCTGCGCCGTTTTTCATTACATCAAATACTTCAATTGCCAGTGCACATGCCATCGCTGCAATTGCCTCTTCACGAGGTGTACCTGTCATCATTAAACGCATTAGCGTCTCTTTAACTTTTACTGGTTGTCCATCTTCAAGTTGGTTCTCGATAATCTCGATCAACTGTTCTTCTTGCATAAACTCATTTTGTTCAGACATTTTTTATCTCAGCTCTTGGATTTTGAGCGACTATGCCACATATAGATCTGACATCCTAGCGAGTCTCCTCGCGTTCATGCGATTCTCTAACGAAGTCAGCGCATTATTTGTGCAAATGAAACTGTGATTCCGGTCTCGGATCTGTCACGGTGTTTCTCTTTCTGTTAGAATCTGCGACCAAGTAATAGTAACGGTGTTTAGACATGTCAGATATCAGCTCTGGAAACAGCGAAAAGAAAGTAATTGTCGGTATGTCCGGCGGTGTAGATTCGTCAGTATCGGCGTATCTTCTTCAGCAACAAGGCTATCAGGTAGAAGGCCTTTTCATGAAAAACTGGGAAGAAGACGATAACGAAGAATACTGCACGGCAGCTGAAGACCTTGCTGATGCTCAAGCGGTATGTGACAAGTTAGGTATCCACCTTCACACTATCAACTTTGCAGCAGAGTACTGGGATAATGTATTCGAGTACTTTCTGGAAGAATACAAAGCGGGTCGTACACCGAACCCAGATATCCTTTGTAACAAAGAAATCAAATTCAAAGCATTCTTAGAGTTTGCGGATGAAGTATTAGACGCAGACTACATCGCGATGGGTCACTATGTTCGTCGTACTTTCCCAACACAAGAAGAGCTAGACGCTGGTGCGAAGCCAGAAATGCTACGCGGCCTAGACGGCAATAAAGACCAAAGTTATTTCCTTTATACGCTAAGCTCAGATCAAGTGGCACGCAGCCTATTCCCTGTGGGTGAATTAGAGAAGCCAGAAGTACGACGTATTGCTGAAGAGCAAGACTTGATCACTGCGAAAAAGAAAGATTCAACAGGCATCTGCTTTATTGGTGAGCGCAAGTTCACTGAGTTCTTAGGCAAATACCTACCCGCTCAACCGGGAAACATCGAGACACCAGAAGGCCAAGTTATTGGGCAACACCAAGGCTTGATGTACCACACACTAGGCCAACGTAAAGGCCTGCATATCGGTGGCACCAAAGGTGGCGGCGGTAATGAAGAACCATGGTTTGTTGGTGAAAAAGATCTTAAACGTAATGTTCTGATCGCGGTACAAGGTAAAGACCACCCTCTTTTAAAATCAGAAGGTTTGATCGCTTCTCAGCTTCATTGGGTTAATCGCACACCAATTACTGAAGTTATGACGTGCACGGTAAAAACACGTTACCGTCAGACCGATATTCCTTGTACAATCATCCCAATTGATGATGATAACATTAAGGTTATTTTTGACGAACCACAAATTGCGGTGACCCCAGGTCAATCAGCAGTGTTCTACCTAGACAACGTATGTCTTGGTGGTGGTATCATTGAAAAGCGCATCTAACCAATAATCGAACGACAAACAATAGAAGACAACTAGGAGTTACTACGTGGCTAATACACTTTATGACCGTACTATTGCTTTCGCTGGAATTTGCCAAGCTGTGGCTTTGGTTCAACAAGTAGCGAAAGACGGCCATTGTGATAAAGATGCCTTCGAAGCTTCACTCAGTGCCATTTTAAATACCAATCCAGCGAACACCGTGGGTGTCTTTGGACGTGAAGCGAACCTAAAGCTTGGCCTTAAGTGCTTAGTAAAAGGTATCGATAGTACTCCCGCTGGTAGCGATATTACTCGCTACATCATCAGCTTGATGGCACTTGAGCGTAAGCTATCTTCTCGTAACGACTCTATGTCTCAGCTTGGCGACCGTATTCAAACTGCAGAACGTCAAACTGAACACTTTGATCTGTTTGACGAGCAAATGATCAGCAACCTAGCCAGTATCTACCTTGATGTTGTGAGCCCTATCGGCCCGCGTATTCAGGTTTCTGGTACGCCAGCTGTACTTCAACAGACGTCGAGCCAGCATAAGGTTCGTGCCCTGCTGTTATCAGGAATTCGAAGCGCTGTGTTATGGCGTCAAGTTGGCGGTAAACGTCGCCACCTTATCTTCGGTCGCAAGAAGATGATCGAGCAGGCTCAAATCCTGCTAGCTCGCATGTGATTTATTAGCTCGCGCCTCGTCGCGAGCTTGTTTTTTGTACCAACACAACTCTCACGCAAACGATTGCGCAATATGCGTGACAATTGAGATTGTTACTGGTATAAACCTCTCAAAATTTAGAAAATTCAATTCAGGAGAACACCATGGAACTGTCAGCATTGACTGCTGTTTCACCAGTAGACGGCCGTTACGGAAGCAAGACTGTTGCATTACGCAGCATCTTTAGTGAGTTTGGCCTACTAAAGTACCGCTCTATCGTTGAAGTTCGTTGGTTACAAAAGCTTGCAGCTACAGATGCAATCAAAGAAGTACCAGCGTTCAGTGCAGAAGCTAACCAGTTTCTTGATGAACTAGCTGCTAACTTCAGTGAAGAAGATGCTCTACGTATCAAAGAGATCGAGCGCACGACTAACCACGACGTTAAAGCGGTTGAGTACTTCTTGAAAGAGAAAGTTGCTGGCGCTCCTGAACTTCACGCTGTAAACGAATTTATTCACTTTGCATGTACTTCTGAAGACATCAACAACACATCTCACGCGCTTATGCTTAAAGAAGCTCGTGACACAGTGATTCTTCCAGAAATCCGTAACGTAATTGATGCTATCAAAGCGCTTGCGAACGAGTACCGTGACATTCCATTACTGTCTCGTACGCACGGTCAGCCTGCTTCTCCTTCTACTATGGGTAAAGAGATGGCTAACGTTGCGTACCGTATGGAACGTCAATACAAGCAAATCGAAAACGTTGAGATCCTAGCGAAAATCAACGGTGCTGTAGGTAACTACAACGCACACCTTTCTGCATACCCAGAAGTTGAATGGCACCAGTTCAGCGAAGAGTTCATCACTGAATCTCTTGGCGTAACTTGGAACCCGTACACAACTCAAATCGAACCTCACGATTACATCGCTGAGCTTTTTGATGCAGTTGCACGTTTCAACACTATCCTTCTAGACTTCGACCGTGACGTTTGGGGCTACATCGCTCTTGGTCACTTCAAGCAGAAGACTATTGCTGGCGAAATCGGTTCTTCTACAATGCCGCATAAAGTTAACCCAATTGACTTCGAAAACTCTGAAGGCAACCTTGGTCTAGCAAACGCAGTATTCAGCCACCTTGCACAAAAACTTCCAGTTTCTCGCTGGCAGCGTGACCTTACTGACTCTACGGTTCTTCGTAACCTAGGTGTTGGTGTTGGCTACGCTATCATTGCATACACTTCGACTCTGAAAGGTATTAGTAAGCTAGAAGTTAACCGTGAAGCGCTACTTGCTGAACTAGACAAGAACTGGGAAGTACTAGCAGAACCAGTACAAACAGTAATGCGCCGTTACGGCATCGAGAAGCCATACGAGAAGCTAAAAGAGCTAACTCGTGGTAAACGTGTAGATGGCGAAGGCATGCGTGCATTCATCGACGGCCTTGAAATCCCTGCAGACGAGAAAGTTCGTCTGAAAGAGATGACTCCAGCGAACTACATCGGTCAAGCTATCGAGCTAACTGACAAGCTGTAAGATTCGAATTTCGAATCACAGAATAGACTAAGGCTTCCCATGTGGAAGCCTTTTTGTTGAGCGGAAGAAAGTGCACTGAGCAAGAGCTGTAATCAAAAGAACATAGCCCCCCTCCTAATTACCCTATACATGTCAGTCCGTGCGATATCAACCAATAAATATCGCAACGCTTCATCACTAGTAACCCTCTATCACCAGACACATATCCCTCGGATACTTACTGTCTTGAACACCAAAATCAAAAAAGGCCTCCCGAAGGAAGCCTTTAAAAGGTCTCTTGTCGACTAGCGACTGAGAATTACGTAGCGATTACATGTTACGTAGAGATGCAATACGCTTGTCTAGTGGTGGGTGGCTCATCAGAAGCTCAGTAAGCGATTTCTTGCCGTTGATACCAAATGCCATCATAGAACCTTCTAGTTGTGGCTCATGGCTCACCTTAAGACGTTCTAGTGCTGCTATCATCTTCTCTTTACCTACTAAGTGCGCAGCACCTGCATCGGCATGGAATTCACGATGACGGCTGTACCACATCGTAATGAAGCTTGCTAAGAAACCAAATACTAATTCCAGCACCATAGACACACCAAAGTACACCATCATGTTGCTGCCACCCTCTTCTTCGTTGTCATTCGACGCAACAATGTTGGCGATGAAACGAGATAGGAAGATAACGAACGTGTTCACCACGCCCTGCATTAGCGTCATGGTCACCATATCACCGTTCGCGATGTGACTCACTTCATGCGCTAACACTGCTTCAGCTTCATCACGCGTCATGTTGTGTAGCAGACCCGTAGAGACTGCTACTAATGAATCATTACGCTTAGCGCCCGTCGCAAACGCGTTGATGTCTGGCGAATCGTAAATCGCCACCGTTGGCATACCAATACCAACTTGTTGAGACTGACGGCTTACTGTCTCCATCAACCAATGTTCGGTTTCGTTACGTGGACTTTCAATGACCATACCGCCTACCGATCGTAGCGCCATTTTCTTTGACATCATCAATGAAATGAATGAGCCACCAAAGCCAAATACTGCAGCCATCACCAATAAGCCTGATAGGCTACCAGGTTGCATACCTGTAACTGCGTATACAATATTAAGAACAACACTTAGTACCAATACAACCGCTAGGTTGGTTGCAAGGAACAACATTACTCGCTTCATTACTTATCTCCGCATGAAAGCTGTTTTTATAAAACTTATTATTATAGACAAGGCAGACAGCAATTTATTCCAACCTTGAAGACTTATACTTACTTATACATATAGTCTTAGATTAAGAAAACAAGGTTAAGCATTAAATTGCAACATTTGATTACGAGACCATATTCGAATCACCTCCAGTCTATTAGACCTAAGTCGTATGGTGTCGGTATAACAATCCGTTTACAGTGGCTTCAGATGATTTATTGGCTAGTCCATGTACAAAAAGGGAAGAATCATGGTTGAAGGTACTAACACTCAAATGGCTATCGATTTACTGTGCTGTCACCTAGGGATTACTGAAGAAGAAGCAAAAAAGCAGATTGGGATCCTAACACCGCAAACGGCACAGACAAAAATCACAGAAACACAGCAAGCACTAATGGGACTTACAAAAGAACACTAACCCATAGCGACTTGTTCAAAGGCCAGTTGTTTATAAACTCATGGCCAAAAGGCTTAACATAGCAAAAG
Source organism: Vibrio sp. 10N.286.49.C3 (assembly GCF_041469545.1). Taxonomy (NCBI): domain Bacteria; kingdom Pseudomonadati; phylum Pseudomonadota; class Gammaproteobacteria; order Vibrionales; family Vibrionaceae; genus Vibrio; species Vibrio sp. 10N.286.49.C3. Next base: position 65,853 of record NZ_JBFRKT010000004.1, on the reverse strand, counting down.
GGCTGCAATCGCAGCCCTTTTCTTGTTTAACGTATAACTCGAAGTTTAAAGGTCGAGCAATGGCTGTATATCAATATACTTACCAATGTTCTTAGACTTTGCTCTTGGCACATACGGAATTTCACCTAACTTCGGTGCACCTAGCTTATCTTCAAGCATCGCTATAATTTCAGCGTAATGTTCAGTACCTGGGTTAATGCGGTTTGCAACCCAACCCACTAGGTTCAGTCCATCAGCACGAATTACTTCTGCGGTTAGCAGTGCATGACTCAAACAGCCAAGCTTAATACCGACCGTCAATACCACTGGCAGCTGCTCTTTTTTGACCCAGCTAGACAAATATTCTTCATCAGAAACCGGTACACGCCAACCACCAGCACCTTCAACTAACACGATGTCAGAGTTTCGCTTATGCTCTGCCAACTTAGCTGATAATACGGTTTCATCAATCACGACACCATCATGCTTTGCTGCAATGTGTGGTGATGATGGTAGCAACAACGCATACGGGTTAACGTCTTCGTAGGCGATATCTTGCGTCGCAGCTTCTTGAAGATGCAGTGCATCACTATTACGTAATCCCTCAGGGGATTGTTCACACCCTGCGGCAACTGGCTTGTAGCCTATTGTTGATAACTCTTGTGCGGCTAAAGCTTGAAGAATCGCTTTTGAAACCACAGTTTTTCCCACTTCGGTATCCGTACCTGCAATGAATAATGCATCAATCATAATTGAATAACCCCTAAACAAACTTGATATGTTGCTGGTAAGAAACCTTGATGGTTTTTAAACTCTCTATATTCCCGCTCAACAAGCCGCAACATTCGGCGACTTGTTAAACCTTGTGAGCGACCACTTACGTGATTAGCGCCGATACCTTTAAGGTCGCGCATCAGTTCAAACGCAGTGTCGTACCAAACGGTGATGGTGGGCAAGTCTAGTTGATGAGCAGTACAGCTAGATTGCGCTAACGCAATTTTTACCTGATTGATTGTAATAAAATGGTTAACGTGTTGATGTGCGTCAATTTTGGACCACGACTTTTTCAGTTCAAACAGTGATCCATCAAGCAAAGTTGAGAAAATAACACGTCCACCAACCGCTGTAACACGCTTCATCTCTCTCAAAGGCGACGACAAGTCGTCACACCATTGCAACGCAAGGCTAGAGAAAACGATGTCAAAGTGCCCGTCTTCAAACGGTAATTGCTCGGCATCGGCTTGTTGATATGAAGAGACTGATACACCACAGCGCTGTTTTGCTTCGTCCAACATTCCATTGGAAAGGTCAGCACATACCACTGCAGCACCTCGCTTAACTAACTGTTCAGAGAAATACCCTGTACCACAACCTAGATCGAGCACCTTTAACCCAGAGAGGTCACTCGGTAGCTTATCCAATAGTCGGTGGCCTACATCGCGCTGAAACTCAGCGTGTTTGTCATAGGTTGCAGCTGCTTTGCCGAAGGCTTCAGCAATCGCACTCTTATCTTGGCTTACGTAATTATGCACTACTGCTTCTTGTGACATTTACTGAGCCTCTTTCTTTAATTCAAAGCTTGATTCTATGCTTGGTTTGCTTCCAGAGTCGTTGCTTCGCTCTATTGCTTGAAGCAACGAGTCAGTTAACTGAAGAATCTGTTCCTGACTATGGTTCGCCGTTAAGGTAATACGCAAACGAGCAGTCCCAATAGGCACCGTTGGTGGCCTTATTGCCGTTACCCAAACTTGATTGCGCTTTAACTCTTCAGCAATAGATAGTGCAGCTTGGGCTTCGCCGATTAAAAATGGCTTGATCGGCGTCTGAGTATCAATAAAGCCTTTCACGCCACTCATCTGCTCAGCATAAAGGGCGCCAAGTTCTGTCAACTTCTCACGACGCCACTCTTGCGTCTGAATCATCTGACACGCATGAGATAAAGCCACCGCTTGTGAAGGTGGCATCGCCGTCGAATACACATGATGCCGAGCAAACTGAGTTAAGTAATCACCCACTTCTGACGAACAAAGAATCGCAGCACCAGAAAGGCCAAATGCTTTACCAAAGGTCACCACCAAAATATCGGGGGAGATTTGTGCCGCACTGCAGCTCCCTGCCCCTTTATCACCTAATACGCCGATACCGTGGGCATCATCAACCACCAACCAACTGTCGTATTGATGAGTTAGGTTAGATATCCGGCTGAGAGGCGCTTGATCGCCATCCATGCTGAACACACCTTCAGTCACGACCAAGGATTGTGGAGTGCGACTCAATAGCGACTCTAAATGTTGCGTGTCGTTGTGCTTAAAGCGTTTCATGGTTGCAGGTGAAAGCATCCCCGCTTCCATCAATGAGGCGTGGTTAAGTTTGTCTTGCAACAGAGAGTCGTCTTTATCGAGCAGAGAAAACAACAAAGCTTGATTAGCACTGAAACCAGAACTAAATAGAATGGCACGTTCAAAGCCAAGCCATTCACACAGCTGAGCCTCTAAATTTCGATGAGCAGGACTAAAACCCGTGACCAATGGCGATGCTGCACTTCCAGCACCATATTTGGAAAGTCCGGTTTGCCATGCATCGACCAGTTCAGGATCGTTTGCCAAGCCTAGGTAATCATTACTCGAAAAGTTAATAAAGCGAGAACCTTCACTATTGAGCAAAGGGCTATTGCTGTTTTCGAGCACCTTAAGTTGACGAGTTAACCCTTGCTCACGGCGATGAGCAAGGGCACTTTTGATGCGAGATTTAAACAGTGGCATCGTAGAACATGTCATCTTTCGTTGGACGAGCAGCAACGCGCTCCACCACTTGATCTAACAGTTCATTTTCTTGAATTTCGTCTGGCTTCTGAGCCACCTGTTGGCTGTTGATACCTAACTTCTTAAACAGCTGCATGTCCGTGTCTTCATCTGGGTTTGGCGTAGTCAGTAGCTTACAGCCGTAGAAGATAGAATTCGCACCCGCCATGAAACACATCGCCTGCATCTGTTCGTTCATGTTCTCACGGCCTGCTGATAAACGAACCGCAGACATTGGCATCATGATACGAGCAATCGCTATCAGTTTGACGAAGTCGAAAGACTCAACATCATCGACGTTTTCCATCGGTGTGCCTTTGACTTTTACGAGCATGTTGATTGGTACACTTTCTGGGTGAACAGGAAGGTTCGCAAGCTCTACCAGCAGGCCTGCACGGTCATTAGTACTTTCGCCCATACCAATAATACCACCAGAACAGATCTTCATACCGGCATCACGCACATGAGATAGCGTATCTAAACGGTCTTGGTAAGTACGAGTGGTGATAATGCTTCCGTAGAACTCCGGAGACGTATCAAGGTTATGGTTGTAGTAATCCAAACCTGCGTCCGCTAACTCACCTGCTTGATCAGGCGTTAACATGCCTAGTGTCATACATGTTTCTAGGCCCATGCCTTTCACACCTTTGATCATGTCAGTTAGGTGAGGCATATCGCGTTCTTTCGGGTTTTTCCATGCGGCGCCCATACAGAAGCGAGTCGAGCCCGCGTTCTTAGCTTTTTGCGCCGCATCCAAAACACGCTCGACTTCCATTAAGCGTTCTTTGTCGACATCCGTTCGGTAGTGAGCACTCTGAGGGCAGTACTTACAATCTTCAGGACAAGCACCTGTCTTAATCGATAACAGTGTACTCACCTGCACGTGGTTGTGCTCTTGGTACTGTCTATGAACCACTTGAGCTTCAAACATTAAATCCATAAACGGTTTTTCAAGCAGTGCTCTTACTTCAGCAACTGTCCAGTCATGACGAACTTCCACGTGTCGATCCTTTTTTATTATTTGATGTTACATCTCTATCAATAGAGATTGTATTTATGCTTGGATAGTCTACCGACAAGCTTTAGACTGTCAACACATTGATAATATCAAAAGTTTACATCTGGTTACTTTTTAACCACACCAAGAATGGAAGTTACTATGGATCTCGCCTTTGACCGCCAGCATATCTGGCATCCTTATACATCAACGTTGACACCTCTGACCTGCTACCCAGTCACTAACGCAGACGGCGTTTACCTAGAATTAGAGGGCGGAAAACGAATTATTGATGGTATGTCCTCTTGGTGGTCAACCATCCACGGCTACAATCATCCAGAGCTCAATGCTGCAGCTCACAGCCAAATCGATAAGGTTTCGCATGTTATGTTTGGAGGTATCACCCACCAGCCTGCTATCGATTTATGTAAGAAACTTTTGAACCTAGCACCAAATAATCTCGAGCACGTATTCTTGGCTGATTCAGGTTCAGTAGCCGTAGAGGTTAGCCTCAAGATGGCACTGCAATATTGGCACGCTAAAGGACAACCTCGTTCAAAGTTCCTCACACTAAGAGATGGTTACCACGGTGATACCTTTGCGGCAATGTCAGTGACCGATCCTGATAACTCAATGCATAGTCTCTACAAGGGATTTTTGCCTGAACACGTCTTTGCCGATTCACCAAAAACTGGCTTCTGGGATGAGTGGAACTCCAGTGACATCGATAGCTTTCGAGAAAAGCTAACGGTCCACCACAAAGAAGTGGCAGCTGTGATCTTAGAACCAATCGTTCAAGGCGCTGGCGGTATGCGCATCTACCACCCTGAATTCCTGAGACAAGTACGCTTGCTGTGTGATGAATTCAACGTCTTACTGATCTTGGATGAGATTGCGACCGGCTTTGGCCGTACAGGGAAATTGTTTGCTTGCGAACATGCCGATGTTCAACCTGATATCTTATGCGTAGGGAAGGCTTTAACTGGTGGCTACATGACGCTGTCAGCGACGCTTGCGAGTAAAGATGTCGCCGACACGGTATGTGGCGGTGAAGCCGGGTGCTTTATGCACGGGCCAACCTTCATGGGCAACCCTTTAGCTTGTGCAGTAGGTGCGGCAAGTTTGTCCATCATAGAGCAAGGTCATTGGCAAAATCAGACTCATCAGATTGAACAACTCTTTTCTGAGTTACTACCGCCTCTACTCAAGCATGCTCTTGTCAAAGATGTTCGCTGGTTGGGCGCCATTGGCGTCGTTGAAACCCACACACCTGTCGATATGGAAACCATCCAAGCTCACTTTGTTGAACAAGGCGTTTGGATACGTCCGTTCGGGAAGTTGATTTATATGATGCCTCCTTTCATTAGCAAGGCTGAGCACATCGAACAACTTGTTTCATCTATTGACAAAGCCCTCCAACAATCTGCTTGCTTCAAACCAAGTTGATTTAACAAACATCATTTAGAAAACCTATAAGCCGCCCATAAAATACTAACGGCGGCTTATCCTTCACGTGAAAAACCAGCCAACAAACACACCCCAAGCCATTGTTTTATCTTTGATTTGAACTCGAAAAACCCCACAAATAAATTTAATCGTCTCCATAAAAACAATTAGCAAAAGAGTGTTACCTATCGGGTAAAAAGCCGTCATAAAATACGCGCCATTTTGGGACTGAATATAATGAATGACCTTCCTTATTCGAGTTCATCTCAGAATCAAATTAGCCAATATTTTTAACTCCTATTAGATAAAAATATTCGCAAAAAAAGAATCCAATTCTAGCGAAGGCTTATATCAACTTCGTAGAAACCTAACGCTTCTTGTTTTGTCGGTCGTGCAAGACATCAAGACAATCCGCAATAGCTACGTAATTCACGTCAGTAAATAATTTAAAGTAAGCATGAAATTAACCCAACTAAATGCACTTATCATTGATGACTCAACGATAGTGTTATCAACCATTCGTAACATGCTGGTTCATATTGGTTTTTCAGAACGTTTGATTGCCATTGCGAAATCACCTCGTGTTGCAATGACCATCACGAATGACTCAACTTTTGATGTCATCATTTGTGATTACAACTTTGGTAACACGATCAACGGCAAACAGCTATTTGAAGAATTGAAGCAAGCCAACAGATTAAAAGATGACGGAATATTTATTCTTGTTACAGGTGAAAATTCAGCTCTATCGATACGCCCTATCCTTGAACTACGACCTGACAACTATTTGTTAAAACCGTTTAACCGCGAAACTCTAAAACAGCGCATCACCAGTTCCTTAAGGAAGAAGCTGATTTTACAAGACATTTATAAGGCTGAGAGAGAAAATAACTATGAAGCGGGCCTAGAGCATTGCGAAGGGCTTGCCGCGTTTCATCCCGAATACTTCGCAACAATCCAGCAATTTAGAGGGAGCTTTCTATCAAAACTAGAGCTCTACGAGGAAGCCAAGAATGTCTATCAGAAAGCGATAGATGAAGGCAGTTTTGATTGGGCTCAAGCAGGATTAGCAAACAGCCTTGCGAATTTGGGGCAGCTTAGCGAAGCACAGTCGATGATTGAAAGTTTGATCAATTCTGCGCCAACCTGCACTTTGTATCGAGACCAAGCAGCTCAAGTAAACCTGATCAGCAATAAGGTTCCGGCAGCCATTGCTCACTTCAAGTTAGCGAGTAAACTAACACCAGGTAACTCTGAGAGAGAGCTTGCAATCGCAAATCTATGCTTATCGGTTAATGATACTAAAACAGCGCTATTCCACTACCAAAACCATGTGCAAATCAATAAGGACACCTTTCGAGACAACCTATATATGAAGCTAAGTCATATACGATTCTTGCTCTATTGCGCCTCAGATGGCATCGATAAGCAAGCGAATTTGGGTCACGTCAATTACTTAATTTCGAAGATCCCTACCGAGGCAAGATCAGGGCTTCAAACTGACTTAGCACTTATCGCAGCTCACATCGCGATGGAAGCTAACCAATATCAAAAAGCAGTCACTATACTAACCGCATTGCACGATAAGAATGACTTTGATGCCTTCCCTGTGATTTATCACCATGCATGGTTATTGGATAGGATGAGCTGTGAAAACGAGTTTAAAATTGCGGAAAACCGTTGCAGCATGTTGATAGTGAAAACAGCGAGCGAGACAGTGGTTTCAAGTCAGATAACGATGTGCACTGAGATGAAACATCGCAACACCGCAAAAATGAACTGGCTCAAAGAGAAGAATATCGGCATCAAACTAGCAAAGTCAGACTACAAACAGGTGCTTGTGGCTTACTTAGATATTCATAAACGATGTCCGATGATCAAGAACGTATGTATGAATACGATAAAATTGCTCTCTGTTATTTGGCCTGATTCAATGGGTGCAAAACAAGTGCTAACCATCATCAAGCAATGTGACGAAGTGATCACACAGCTTTATACGATTGATGAGCTGACACAAAACAACTATCAAAACTATTACCGAAAGGCGCTTCTGGCATGTAAGCAAGCAGACTTGGCCTGGAAACAAGCAAACAATACTTCCGAGGCTGCCTTCTCATATATGTAGCTTCTATTTAAACAACGTCCGCATACAAAAAAGGCTTTGCCATTACAGCAAAGCCTTTTAAATATTCTAACAAGTCAGATTAATCTAAATTTGATTAACCAAAATTGGCATTAGCCGATGTGCGTTACGCCGCCCATGTATGGTTGAAGTACTGTTGGGATAGCAATACGGCCATCTGCTTCTTGGTTGTTCTCAAGAATAGCAACCATAGTACGACCAACAGCAAGACCAGAACCGTTAAGTGTGTGTACAAGTTCAGGTTTCTTCTCGCCTTTACGACGGAAACGAGCTTGCATACGACGCGCTTGGAAATCCCACATGTTTGAACAAGAAGAAATTTCACGGTATGTCTCTTGTGCTGGAACCCAGACTTCTAAGTCGTAAGTTTTCGCAGAACCGAAGCCCATGTCACCCGTACATAGAATCACTTTACGGTAAGGAAGCTCTAGAAGTTGAAGTACTTTCTCAGCGTGACCTGTTAGCTCTTCAAGCGCTGCCATTGAGTCTTCTGGCTTAGTAATTTGTACTAATTCAACTTTGTCGAATTGGTGCATACGGATAAGACCACGAGTGTCACGACCGTAAGAACCCGCTTCAGAACGGAAACATGGAGTGTGAGCTGTCATCTTAAGTGGCAGTTCAGCTTCATCAGTAATCGTGTCACGAACCATGTTCGTTACCGGTACTTCCGCAGTTGGGATAAGCGATAACGTCTTAAGCGGTACATCACTTACTTGCTCAGTTAGCGGGCTTGTGTGGAACAAGTCTTCGCCGAACTTAGGAAGTTGACCAGTACCGTATAGGCTATCGTGGTTCACTAGGTACGGTACGTACATTTCTGTGTAGCCGTGCTCATCAGTGTGAAGGTCCAGCATGAACTGAGCAATAGCACGGTGTAGACGTGCGAATTTGCCTTTCATCACGATAAAACGAGAACCAGAGATTTTAACTGCGCTAGCAAAATCAAGACCGCCAGACATTTCGCCAAGATCCACGTGATCTTTCACTTCGAAGTCGTAAGTCTTAGGTTGACCCCAACGAGAAACTTCTACGTTGTCGTCTTCATCTTTACCGTCTGGCACTTCTGCGTCAGGTAGGTTAGGAATTGACATTGTGATCGTTTCTAGCTCAGATTGAAGCTCAGCCAATGTTACTTTAGCTTGGTCTAGTTCTGCGCCTAAGTTGCCTACTTCTGCAAGGATACGCTCAGCTTCTTCATGGTCGCCTTTTGCTTTCGCTTGACCAATGGACTTCGATCGAGAGTTACGTAACGCTTGTAGCTCTTCAGTTTTCATCTGAAGGGACTTACGTTTTTCTTCAAGTTCACGAATTGTCTCTACATCAAGGGTGAAGCCTCGACGTGCTAATTTTGCCGCTGTTTCATCCAGCTCAGCTCGAAGTAATTTAGAATCCAGCATTGCTAATCCTATGCTTTAGTTATTTGAATATTCAGTAGATTGCTACTGAATCACTGCTAAACCCCTAAAACTGGTGCTATTTCGACCAATTTGTAACGATTTAATTGAATTTTTATGACTAGGTAACGATATCCAAAAAAGACTACTTTTCATAGCGTTTTTGTGGGCTTTTTGCGTCCAAATCCGCCAGATAATCTAGCTTCTCGCCAATTTTGGTCTCTAAGCCTCGTTTTGTTGGGAAATAGTATTGTGTTTCGCCCATTTCAGGCGGCAAATACTTTTCTCCAGCGGCGTAGGCGCCTGGTTCATCATGAGCATAACGGTATTCTTGCCCGTAGCCCATGTCCTTCATCAAAGTTGTGGGTGCATTACGTAAATGATGAGGGACTTCATATTCAGGAAGGTTGTGAGCATCCGTTAAGGCTTGCTTCCAAGCCGTGTAAACAGCGTTACTCTTTGGCGCACACGCTAAATAGACAACCGCCTGCGCAATCGCACGCTCCCCTTCTGCTGGGCCAATACGCGTGAAGCAATCCCAAGCCGACATTGCGACCTGCATTGCTCTTGGATCAGCATTACCAATATCTTCAGAAGCAATCGCCAGCAAGCGTCTTACTATATACAAAGGGTCACAACCCGCTGCAATCATTCGCGCCGACCAATACAACGCAGCATCGGGATTAGAGCCTCGAATCGACTTATGAACGGCGGAGATTAGGTCGTACCAAATATCACCCTTGTTATCGAAACGAGCAACCTTCTCACCAGCCACCTCAGCTAACAACTGCAATGTTATCGCTTTCTCGCCTTTGTCGTTGTCTTCCGCCATGTCATACAGCAGCTCTAGATAGTTGAGCGACATACGTGCATCACCGTTGACCAGCTCCGCAAGACGATCTAATACGTTATCAGCAAAATCAGCCGACACATCACCCAAGCCACGCTGTTTATCTTCAATGGCTTGGCGAATGACGAGGGAGATATCCTCAGTATTAAGCGAAGTCAGTTTGTAGACACGCGCACGTGATAACAAAGCGTTGTTTAACTCAAAAGAAGGGTTTTCTGTGGTCGCGCCGATAAACGTAACCGTGCCATCTTCGATATGAGGTAGAAAAGCATCTTGCTGGCTTTTGTTAAAGCGATGGACTTCGTCCACAAATAAAATCGTTCTACGCCCTGCTTGCTTGTTCTCACGCGCTTTTTCAATGGCGATACGAATGTCTTTTACACCCGAAGTCACTGCTGACACGCGCTCGACTTCTGCATTGGCGTAATTAGCTGCCACTTCTGCCAGCGTGGTTTTACCGGTGCCCGGAGGCCCCCATAAAATCATGGAGTGGATATGGCCCGCCTCCAACGCTCTGCGAAGGGGTTTACCTGGACCTAATATATGCTGCTGACCAATATACTGTTCAACAGTTTCAGGTCTCATACGAGCAGCAAGGGGACGAAAATCTTCGTCCCCCGCAAAATCTAAGCTGTAATTACTCAATTGCAATCTCTTGATTCGTTGATGGCATCAATACCTATCGACTTACTACCAAACGATCTGCCAGTTTGGTTCAGTTTCTTTGGTCGTCGACCTCGACACCTTCCGGCGCCACAAAAGTAAAGCGGTCAGCAGCAGGTTTACCTAAGTCAACATTGTTAAAGGTAAACTCACCTTTTTGGCCGTCTTGTTCAATCACATTAAAGCCCTGAACAATGCCTTTCTCGGTGATGTTAATCTGGAAATCGCCCTGATTAGAGTCCACAGCCGTTGGCGTTAGCGTAAATTGGTTACCCGTTTGCGCAACATTGTAGTTATCCCAATCACTTGCTTGGTTACGAGTCAGCAATACAAATGGCGTTTGCGATGTGGCTTGTTCTTGCCAGTAAATGCTCACTTGTTCAATGAACGGGCTGTAGTACCACAAGCTTTGACCATCAGAGACCAATAGGTTTTCATCAGGGAAAGTCGTTTCCCAACGGAACAAGCTAGGGCGTGCGATCTCTACTGTGCCCTCGCCTTCCATCACAACATCACCGTCAGGGCTGGTGACAACTTGTTTAAAGTCAGCGCTAAAACCTGCATTCAGCGACAAGCGGCTACTCAACTCTTCTTTCGGAGAAGCAAATACTGAGAAGCTCATAAATAAAAGTGCGAATACTTTTTTCATCAATAATCCTGTTAGAACATAAGTCGGTCATGTTTTGGTTTTGACCGACTGAATAGTTATGAGTTCCTATTGGAACTAATCTTTTGGTGGCGCTGGCGCCAAGACTTCTCGGTTACCGTTATGTCCTGGAGCACTGACAATACCTTGAGCTTCTAATTGCTCGACAATTCGTGCGGCACGGTTGTAGCCGATCTTAAATCGACGTTGCACACCAGAAACCGAACCTCGGCGTGAATGAACAACATGTTCGACAACTTGATCAAACAGAGGATCGACTTCTTCATCGCCTTCCATCTTCTCACCCGGCAATAGTGTTTCTGGGGTTTGGTCGCCGTTCGTAATCTCTTCAATATAGTTTGGCTTACCACGTGCTTTCCAGTTATTCACGACCGCGTGTACATCATCATCAGATGCAAACGCACCGTGTACACGAGTTGTGTGGCTTGAACCCGGTGGTAAGTACAACATATCACCCATACCCAATAATGATTCTGCACCACCTTGGTCAAGAATCGTTCGAGAGTCCGTTTTGGTTGATACAGTAAAGGCTACACGTGTCGGGATATTGGCTTTAATAAGACCCGTAATAACATCCACTGACGGGCGCTGAGTCGCTAGGATCAAGTGAACACCCGCCGCACGTGCTTTTTGTGCCAAACGAGCAATCAATTCTTCAACTTTCTTACCTACTACCATGATTAAATCGGCGAATTCATCGACGACAACTACGATGTAAGGCAGTTTTTCCAATAATGGTGCTTCAGGGTCCATGCTGTCGCCCGGTTTCCACAGAGGATCATGAATTGGGTGACCCGCTTCCGCAGCCATCTTCAATTTGTCGTTGTAGCCTTTAATGTTACGAACACCAAGTGCCGACATCAGTTTATAACGACGTTCCATTTCGCCAACACACCAACGAAGGGCGTTAGACGCATCTTTCATGTCAGTAACGACTTCAGACAATAGATGTGGAATACCTTCATAGATAGACAATTCCAACATTTTCGGGTCAATCATGATGAAACGAACGTCTTCTGGCGATGCCTTGTAAAGCATACTCAAGATCATCACGTTCACACCCACCGACTTACCAGAACCGGTGGTACCTGCAACCAGTACGTGTGGCATCTTCGATAAATCAGCAATAACCGCTTCACCTGCAATATCTTGTCCTAGAACAACGGTCGTTGGTGACGTCGCTTCTTGGAACTGAGGGCTACCTACCACATCGGAGAAGAATACGGTTTGACGGCTCATGTTCGGCAATTCCAAACCAACATAAGGTTTACCCGGTATTACCTCTACGACCCGCACTGCCAATGCAGAAAGTGAACGCGCTAAGTCCATAGAAAGACCAGAAATACGGCTCACTTTCACGCCAGGAGCCAGATCGAGTTCGAATCGAGTGATGACAGGGCCAGGGAAGATATCAACCACATCAGCTTTGATTTTGTAATCGGCTAATTTAGATTCAACAAGACGAGCAATCGCCTCTAGTGCATCGCGGTCAATAAAGGTTTCACGTTTTTCAGGGTGGAACAACAGCTCAAGTGTTGGCAATGGCTCGGCAGGTTTGGGCAAATTCACATCTTGCTGTACCAAGAACGGGTTTTGTGTCGCCGCCATATTCGCTTGCGCTTCAGATACCAGATTTTGGAATGCTGCTACATCTTGGTCTTGGTCTTGGTCTTGGTGCACAGACTCATCTTCCGTGACTTCTTCCCATGGAAGATCAACAGCAAGCTCTTCAGTTTGTTCGTTAGCTTGTTCAAACTCCGCATTACCTTGCTGGGCAGCGAAAGGCTCTTGTTGCTCAGTATTAACATCTTCAATCGATACCGGTTGGAACACTGAAGTTTGTTCATCTTGCTCTTCCGCCATATCAAACGGAGATGCTTGCACTGAAGAATCGTCTTCGATTGTTTCTTCTGTTTCATCCACTGGCGAAGCATATAAAGATTCAGGCTGAACGTCTTCTGCACCGAGTTCACCCTCGACTTCAGAGGAACTATCCGTTGCTGTTTCAGCACTATCAAAATCACTATGAGTTGGACTAACTTCCGCTTGTTCGTTTTGCATGTATTGTTGGTACGCAACCTGAGATTCATGTGCGTCAACTTGCTCTTGAGCCGCTAGATCATCTTCATACATAGCGGCGTGCTCAAGCTGCTCTATCGTTGCATTCAACTGCTTCGAACGCTCAATACCTTCTTCTAATGGTTCTTCTGGCGCTTGGTAAACAGGCGCAGCAGGGATCGGCTCAGGTTCAACTTCAGGTTGACGTTGAATATCAGACACTTCTTGAGCTGAAGCGTCTTGCTTCGCTGGCGCCTCGACAGGCATATGAATATTGTAATGGCGCTTCGGCGACGCGGCACTGTCTAGCGCATTTGTAGCCTCGCCTGAAGACTCATTGGTCGCTGAGAAGCTCATCGCAGGATCTAGTAGATCATGCTCTTTTGATTCTTTGTTATCTTCTAAAGCAGGAACATCACGGTAACTCGGCTCTTGATGACGTTCTTCGATTAAATCGCGGTCTGCCGATTCTGTTAACTGAGGTTCAAGCAGCTCTTGATCTTGGCCGCGCGCCTTATTAACGGCTGACGTAAAGAATTTGATTGCACACTCGCCTAACCATTCAACAATACTTAACCAAGAAATGCCCGTTAATAGGGTAAAGCCAGCTCCCCATAAGAAAAGAAGAACCAACGTACTGCCCAGAACGTTCAGCGTTGGAAGTGCAAGACTTGTTAATACATCACCGACTACACCACCAGATGAAAAGTACCAAATATCATCGAAGTTGATATCCGCTAAACCACAGCTAGTAAGAACAAGGACAGTCAGTCCAAGTAAACGAGTACCCCACAGCATGAAATCGATCTGCTCATCTTCATTACGTTTACGGAATAATACCCACGCAGCAACCGTCACCAAGATAGGTAAAGGATAAGCTAAAGAACCAAACACAAAGAAAAGCGTATCCGCCAACCATGCACCTACGTAGCCTCCTGCATTTTGAATATCACCACCCCAAGCCGTTTGCGACCATGATGGGTCAGCAGGGCTAAAAGTTAATAACGCAACGGCAAGTAGAATAGAGAAGAGAACACCTAGAATTAGGCTGCACTCTTTTAGACGTTGAGAACCACTTAAACGAGGAGACTGAGGCTCTTCACTCGTTTTAATGATTGTTTCTACTTTATTACTGCTCTGCTTGAACATAAACCAACTTAATAATTAAACGGGATAAAAACATCTCGAGCGGCAATAGCCGCTCGTTTCAATGAAACTACTGTTGATTTAACCATATCAAACAGAAAAACCCAATTCCAGAAAGCAAGAAAGCGGAACAAATGTCCGCTTTCTTTCATTTCACCAATTGTGATTAACGAGTTTTAATCACAAGTTGATTGGTTTGTTTCACTTCTTCCATTACAACGTAAGTTCGAGTGTCGTTTACGCCTGGTAGACGAAGTAACGTATCACCCAGTAGCTTACGGTAAGCACCCATATCAGATACACGTGTTTTTAGAAGATAGTCAAAATCACCCGACACTAAATGACACTCTTGGATGTCATCCAGTTTCTGCACAGCGGTGTTGAATTGTTCGAACACATCTGGCGCACCACGGTTCAACGTAATTTCAACAAACACTAAAAGTGAAGCATCAAGGTACTGTGGGTTCAGCAATGCTGTGTACCCAGTAATGTAACCTTGACGCTCTAAACGACGAACACGCTCAAGACATGGAGTTGGAGAAAGTCCTACTCGTTTTGAGAGTTCAACGTTTGAGATACGACCGTCTTTTTGCAACTCATTAAGAATGTTGCGGTCAATACGATCTAGTTCCTTGGACGGCTTCTTATAATTGTCTGCCATTTTTTATTCCACCTTATTACTTCCTTGCAAAAAAATATACTACAACTTTTTAATATTCAGTATCAAATTTTACTTAAACATATCTATACTAGATATTAATTCGACAGAATTACCCTACACATAGATAAAACAACCAAAATAAAATGAGGAGTCAGGATGATCATTGGCGTACCTAAGGAAATCAAGAACCACGAATACCGCGTTGGTATGACCCCAGCTAGCGTGAGAGAACTAATCTCACACGGCCACCAAGTTTTTGTAGAAACCAATGCCGGTAATGGTATCGGTTTTTCAGACGATGATTACATCGCTGTAGGCGCATCCATTCTTCCTACTGCTGCTGACGTTTTCGCGAAAGCAGAAATGATTGTAAAGGTTAAAGAACCTCAAGCTGTCGAGCGAGCTATGCTTCGCGAAGGGCAAATATTATTTACCTATTTACACCTTGCACCAGATTTTCCACAAACGGAAGAGCTAATCAAGAGCAAAGCTGTCTGCGTAGCCTATGAGACTGTAACAGATAATATGGGTCGCTTGCCACTATTAGCACCAATGTCTGAAGTCGCTGGTCGCATGTCTATTCAAGCAGGTGCACAAACACTAGAGAAATCTAACGGTGGTTGTGGTCTTCTTCTTGGCGGCGTTCCAGGTGTTGAGCCAGCAAAAGTTGTTGTTGTTGGCGGCGGTGTTGTTGGTGCTAACGCAGCACGTATGGCTGTTGGCCTTCGCGCTGATGTAACCATTCTTGATCGCAACGTAGATACTCTTCGTCGTCTTGATGAAGAATTCCAAGGTCGCGCAAAAGTGGTTTATTCTACTGAAGACGCTATTGAGAAGCATGTTCTAGAAGCTGACCTAGTGATTGGTGCAGTGCTAATCCCAGGCGCAGCCGCTCCTAAACTTGTTACAAAAGATCACATCGCTAAGATGAAGCCAGGTTCAGCGGTTGTTGATGTTGCAATCGACCAAGGTGGTTGTTTTGAAACTTCACATGCAACGACTCACGCTGATCCAACTTACATCGTTGATGACGTAGTTCACTACTGTGTTGCTAACATGCCAGGTGCCGTTGCTCGTACTTCTACTTACGCACTAAACAATGCAACACTTCCTTACATTGTTAAGCTAGCGAACAAAGGCTACCGCGAAGCACTTCTATCTGATGAAGGTTTCCTAGAAGGCCTAAACGTAATCCACGGTAAAGTGACTTGTAAAGAAGTTGCAGAGAGCTTTGACCTAGAATACGTAGCGCCTGCAGAAGCAATCGCGATGTTTAATTAATGATGTAATGGCTAACTGAACGCAATAACCTTCTCGTTGAAGCGTTCAGTTAACTCATACACATTAAACAAAAAGCCAGTACGACATAATGTCGCGCTGGCTTTTTTGTATTTATCACTTTTTTGTACTTATAGCTTTATTTTGCATTCATGATTTTAGATCGTAAAAACACGTACCAGTGCTGTTTACCGCTAGCGCTCGATCTTAACCCCATGAATCAATAGGTTTCTTGGCGTTACACTACGTTCGCAGAACTCTTCAATCGAAGCTTGATAACCTTGTTCTTGCAGATAAATGGCACGATCTAAGGCCAACCATATCTCTAAAGGTCTTCTAAAAACTTGTTGAACTAAACTCAGCTTTTCCATTTCCCAGAAAAGCGCTTCGCCTTGAATTAAATAAGAGTCAAAATCAATATCTGAACCCAGCGATATATCTTTCACTTCAGATGCCCAGCAACAAAATGATTCAAAGCCTTCGGATAGCTCCGATTTCTTGATGCTTGGTACAGGAATGTACTCGTCGACACCAAGCTCACCCTTAAGTAGTTGGCTAAAGCCTAATCGGTAACTCATTTCTGACTGACGGTGTCTTTTTACTCTTTCACCACCAGTGACGGTTTCTTGAAGCGGGATTCTTAAGTCGCTCTTGCTCAACGTTAATGCTGAGCTTTTCGCAACGGATGACATCGCTTGGTAGCTTTCATCGCGAATAAGATGGTAGCAACATGGAGAAATGGTGACTGCAGGAAGCCCATGTGAAACAGATTTCTTCACTAATTCAACATGAAGATCACCACAAGCGTGAAGAGCAACAGCATGTTGATTTGAGTTAAACACCCGATCTGCATCTTTTGAAAACGCGTCACCTTGAACAAAGTCCATCTCTAGTTTCTGGTCATCTGCAATCTTTTGCCCGCTTTCACACAACGATTGTTGCCACTCAAAGCTAGTGACCTTTTGAGCTGATTGCTGAGATAAGATTCGACCGAGAAAGCCTTTGCCAGAACACCATTCAAGCCACTCTTTACCATGATGCTCTTTTAATGAAGCCTCTCCCATCGCGACAATTTGTTGCAGCTTTCTGCCGGGGATACCATCGGCAGTACCGCGCGGAAGATCAAGCCCAACTAAAGCCGAATTATCAAACTGGATGTGTTGATTGGCATTCCCTAACTCTGCGAGAAAACGCATAAGTTCCGAAATCAGAACTTGAGGCTGTTCTTTTAGCGTTTGAATGCGTTCAATACTCAAACCATCTAACCAATCGACAAGTGGAAGGTTCACGTCTGTCCATGGCTGATCGTGAGTTTGGCATAGGTGAAAAGGCTCTGAACGCCAGTAAATCTGGTGCTCTAGCAAAAATGAATCGAGTATTTTAAATCGTGAATACATGCTTCCCCCTATGGTGCGAGGATTGTAGGGGTAAGAGGCCAAAATGGAAAGGAAGGTTACAAATTGAGGTTGTATAAAGACTACCTACCAGCAAGCAAACCACAAATGTTAAATGAAAACGGCCTGTAAACAGGCCGAATTGGGTATCTAGGCAAGACTATGACCCTTAGCGAACGGGTAAGTCGATGTCTTTAAACATCTCTTCGATCTCTTCATTCGATTTCAAAGAAATAGCTTGCTCAACTACTGGGCGAGTTAAGTGCGGTGCAAAACGCTCCATGAAATCGAACATGTAAGAACGTAAGAAAGTACCCTTTCTAAAGCCAATACTTGTGGTACTCGCACCAAACAAGTGGCTCGCGTCAATAGCAACCAAGTCTGTATCTTGCTCGTGGTCAATCGCCATGCTTGCAATTACACCCACCCCGATTCCCATCCGAACATAAGTTTTAATCACATCAGCATCCGTCGCGGTAAACACAACACGCGGTGTTAAGCCTACTTTGTTAAATGCTGTATCCAGCTCGGAACGGCCAGTAAAACCAAATACATAAGTCACGAGAGAATAAGCGGCAAGATCTTCAATCGAGATATTTCGTTTCTGTGCAAGAGGGTGATCTTTCGTTACCACGATCGAACGGTTCCAATGATAACAAGGCAGCATAATTGCATCTTGATAAAGGTGTAGCGCTTCCGTTGCAATCGCAAAGTTCGCTGTACCCTTAGCTACCGCTTCTGACATCTGGCTTGGCGTGCCTTGATGCATGTGAAGCGACACTTTTGGATAACGCGCCGTGAAACCTTTAATCACATCAGGGAGTGCATAACGAGCTTGAGTATGAGTGGTTGAAATATTCAATGTGCCCATCTCAGGATGAGTGTGCTCACCCGCAACCGCTTTAATACTCTCAACACGAGCCAAAATCTCTTGAGAGATACGAATAATATCCTCACCGGCTTGTGTAACCTGAGTTAAATGCTTACCGCTACGCTCAAATATTTGAATGCCTAGCTCATCTTCAAGTAATCTAACCTGTTTACTTATGCCGGGCTGAGATGTGTACAAACTCTCTGCTGTCGCTGAAACATTTAGGTTATGGTTTAGAACCTCAACAATGTACTTCAGTTGCTGTAACTTCATATCTAACCTCGTAATCCTTTACTCATTTCTGCGCTAACTTATTTGCAAATAGAGCGTTATAGTCTCGTGTAATATAATTAATAGTTATAACGCTTCGAGAACTAAAATGACAGAAATATCGAGCTTTTAAAGCGTAACAAATAAAAATATCACTGACGCTTTGTAAGCCACTCCTCATTCTCACACATTAGTTAGTAAATTTTGATTGCCGATTGCGCTCAACAAGAGATAATCAAAAATTGTAATTTACAAGTGCCTATACACAATGGAATCGTGTATCCTCTCTAGTTAGCTATAGAAAACAATAAGCAGACACAAATATATGAATATTGGTTTAATAATCGCCTTGGTAGCCGTGCTTTTGGTGTTGGTTTTAGGCTACAACATCATGCTTCAATACAAAGTTAAGGTAGAAACAACGAAGAAACAGGAAGCTTCTCGTTATCTAACCATTATAGATGGAACAGAAGAGTTAATTGGCAATGCTCACCACATGCCGTTTAGCCAAGATCTTCTTATATGCTTAAACAATCGAATTCTTGATGCATTAGTTAATATGTATGAACTCGATCCTAAAAATAAGCAGCTTGCCCAACGCATCGAAAGCGTAAAGCAACAAATCACTCAGCTTAAAGAGAACCACCAAGGGGGCGAAAGCACCGCTTTTCGCATGCCTAGTAGTGACAAACAAGCAATCATGATGCTTAAGCTAGTTAAACGCTTGCGTGACACGGTTCGTAACGAGCACAATAAAGGACGTTTTAATACTCAAGCTTTTGTGGTTGAAAACGCTCGCTTAGAAACAATCCAAATTCGCATCAACATCGAGAATGTTATCAAACGTGCAAATGACTCGATATCTCGTGGACAGCCTGGCACAGCGATTCAACTGTTGCGCAAAGGCATCGATGCATTAGCCACTAAAAACGACGCATACTCCAATCAAGCGAAAGACAAGCTACAACAGATGCTTGACGATCTTGATCAGAAGCGCCTAAATAAAAACGCAGAAGATTTACAGCAGATGGAATCGAAAGAGCGTGAAGATGACATGGATGCTCTATTCGGTCAGAAGAAAAAATGGTAACGCTCTAACTCAACACTTAAAGGCCGCTCTATTTAAATTAGCGGCCTTTTTTGTACCTGTGGAATTTCCTTTCTCCGTATAGGGGGATCTCTTAAGCTGTGATAAAATCCCGCATTATCAACAAACTTGCCCTTACCATGTATCAAGAATTATTAGCCCCTATACACTCTTTTCTTAAAGCTGAAACGCCAGATTCATGGATAGATGAAGCCAAGAAGCCTGAAAACCTTCATATCATTCTACGCGATCACATGCTTTGTGAACTTAAAGCAGCTCAAAGTGCTTTGTTCCTTATCCGTAAATATGCGGTAGATAAAGAAAGCGCGAAGCAACTGAATGAGTGGATTTTGCCCTACGAGCAATTTGCTTACCGTCGTATTGGAGACTTAGAGTCTCTACGTGGTAAAAGCAATGTATCAAAGCAAATTACAGCGAAAGAAGGCTGTAATTACGGTGCTGACTTGATCGATAAGATGGTATTGCTGATCAAAGAAGAGCTGCATCACTTCTACCAAGTGATGGAATTAATGGTAAAAAAAGGCGTGACTTATCAACCGATCGAGGCGGGTCGCTACGCTAAGGGGTTAATCAAGCAAGTTAAAACTTACGAGCCTGATGCTCTGGTTGATAAGCTTATTATCGGTGCATTTATTGAAGCTCGCTCTTGTGAACGCTTTGCTAAGCTGGCTCCTTTCTTAGAAGAAGACATGGAAAAGTTTTACGTATCTCTACTTCGTTCAGAAGCTCGTCACTATCAAGACTATCTTGAACTCGCGGAAAAAATCGCAGGGAAAGATATCTCTGAGCGTATTGCTCATTTTGCGCAAGTTGAAGCAGAGCTTATCACTTCAGAAGACAGCGACTTTAAGTTTCATAGTGGCGCTCCGGTTTAAGCCGTTTAGAACAAGTCTACTCCAGACCAATTCTGTATTTAGTACACCTATAAGAAGGCCAGCAAATTGCTGGCCTTCTTTATTGGAATTACGACTTAATGATAAGCTTAAGCTAGCGTGCCGTTGATTTCAGCAAGTACTGATGCAGGGTCTGCTGCTTGAGTAATTGGACGACCGATAACAAGATAGTCAGAACCTGACTCAATCGCCTTAGAAGGCGTCATGATACGCTTCTGGTCACCAACATCAGCGCCTACAGGACGAATACCTGGAGTTACTAGTTTGAACTCCTGACCAAGTGCACCTTTGAGCAAAGAAGCCTCTTGTGCAGAACATACAACACCGTCTAGGCCTGAGTTTTTAGTCAAAGACGCTAAGCGCATCACTTGTTGCTGTGGCTCTAGATCCAGACCGATACCCGCTAAGTCAGATTGCTCCATACTGGTTAGTACCGTCACACCGATTAACAATGGACGATCTTTACCATATGGTTCCAAAATTTCACGAGAAGCCGTCATCATACGCTCGCCACCACTCGCGTGCACGTTCACCATCCACACGCCCATCTCAGCGGCAGCACGTACCGCCTTTGAACATGTGTTCGGGATATCGTGGAACTTAAGGTCCAAAAACACAGAGAAACCACGTTTATGTAATTCACGAACAAATTCAGGGCCAAACAGAGTAAACATCTCTTTGCCAACTTTTAGGCGGCAAGATGCTGGGTCAATACGATCGACAAAGGCTAACGCATCCGCTTGGTTATCATAATCCAATGCTACAATGATTTTTTGGTCGTTCATTTCATCTCCTAACGCAGTTAACTTTCTACAAAATATTTATACCAATCAGGCCATAAATAACAGTCATAAAAATGCAGCCCGAAAGCTGCAATTAATAATTTGGTCTTAAAATGACCACAAATCTATTCACCATCAAGCCCACGAATAGGCTTGATCGTTCCCCACCCCTTACATGAAGGGCAGTGCCAATACATTGAGTGAGTTGAGAAACCACACTGACGGCATCGGTAATGAGGCTTAACCTTGAGTTGTTCACCAACCATAGATTGAAGCGTTGTTAAGCTGTCTTTGGCTCTACCTTCTTCCGCTTCCTCTAGGTGATAATCAATTAATCGATAAAAACCTTTCATGGTTGGGTTTTTAACAAGCTGCTTTGTCAGTAGCTCTTGAGCAGAGCCAACATCTTCATGGTCGGCAACGAGTTGAGCCAGCATCAACTCAGCGGAAACACCGGCTTTCTTCTGAATACACGCTTTAAGGAACTCGACCAACTGCGCTTCTTGTCCAAGTTTGTGGTAACACTCAGCAAGCGTTGGCAGGACTTCACTAATGAAGTCGATATCTTGCTCGAGAACTGACTCTAAATAAGTAATTGTCTTGTGATAATCTTCATTGGCTAAATAGAATTTTCCTAAAGCAATACTGGCTCGAACACATTTAGGGTCTTCTGAAAGGGCCTTCTTGAAGTGCTGAAGCGCTTTAGGGCGGTTGCCGTCGGCTTGTTCTTGCATCGCAAGCTCACACCAGAAGTGTGCAACCATCGCACGCGTCTTCATTTTCTTCTTGCTCAGTTTAACTAAGATATTCCCGTAATGAATCGCTTTATTCCACTCACGCGTTTGCTGATAAATGGCAACCAACTGCTGTAAAGCGCCTTCTTTATGATCAGGCTCTTCTACAAGCTGTTCAAAAATTTTCTCTGCGCGATCAAGAAAGCCTGAGACCGTATAGTCTTTAGCTAATTGTTGCAATGCGAGGTTTTTTTGATCAAGGGTAAGCCCAGATCGAGAGATAAGATTTTGGTGAATACGAATAGCGCGGTCGACTTCGCCTCTTGAGCGGAACAAGTTGCCCAAAGCCAAATGAGTATCGATGGTTTCATTGTCTACTTGAAGTAATTCAATGAAGTGATCAACCGCTTTGTCAGATTGGTCTGACAGTAATAGGTTCAAACCCGTCACGTATTGGCGGGAGATCTGGTGTGATTGCTTTTGTTTTTCTTGCTGAGCATTACGATTACCCATATACCAACCATAAGCGGCTGCGATGGGCAAAAGTAAGAACAGTAACTCTAACATCAAATATGGCCTTTAAGCTTTAGTTTCAGCAGCGACCTGCTTTGATTGCTTATTGAGTTGCTTCTTCAAGCGATGAATTTTTAGTTGAGATCGCATGTGCATATTTCCAAAGACTAACCAAGCAAGAGCAAAACCTGAAACGAATACAACACCTAGCAAGCTTGAGAGGTGGAAGTCACCTTGCGCTAGCAAATAATTGAAATTCACAATTGTTTGGTTTTGAGAGCCTAAAGCCAGTGCCATTAGGAAAAGTGCGATAACAGCGACTATTTTTATAATTTTCATAGTTCATCACTCATTGATTAGTTAGCTGTACGATTATGCAGGAAAATTACTAATCAGACCACCATATTATGGTCATAAAAAAGCGGCATACATTATAGTATGCCGCTTTTCTTAATTCCGATAATTAGTCTACAACCCTGAGTTTACTCGCTCGCGTAGCTCTTTACCTGGTTTGAAGTGAGGAACGTATTTACCTTCCAACTCAACCTTGTCACCAGTTTTAGGATTACGTCCAACACGAGGTTCACGGTAATGCAGAGAAAAGCTGCCAAAGCCGCGAATTTCGATTCGATCACCACTTTCTAGTGTTGAAGCCATGTGCTCTAAAATGTCTTTTACAGCGTCTTCAATTTCTTTTGCAGAAAGATGCGTTTGCTCAGCGCACAGTCTTTCAATCAATTCAGACTTAGTCATAGTTACCCTCGTTGGTTTTCTTTTTAGAAATTATAGACCTATAGGAAAAATAAGCAAAAAAAAAGGAGCCTTACGGCTCCTTTCTTGGCTAGATAGCTATAATTCTCTTAATGAGAAGCTATTATTCGCCTTTAGCAGCTTTGAATGCGTCTGCCATTGCGTTACCGAACGCGCCTTCATCAGACTTGTTCAGTGAAGCCATTGCTTCTTGCTCATCAGCTTCATCTTTAGCTTTGATAGATAGGTTGATTACGCGGTTCTTACGGTCTACACCAGTGAACTTCGCTTCAACGCTGTCGCCAACGCTTAGGATTAGAGATGCATCTTCGATACGGTCACGAGAAACTTCAGAAGCACGTAGGTAGCCTTCAACGCCTTCGATTAGCTCGATAGTAGCGCCTTTAGCGTCAACTGCAGTTACAGTACCGTTTACAAGAACACCTTTCTTGTTGTCAGCAACGTATGCGTTGAACGGGTCGTTTTCCATTTGCTTAACGCCAAGAGAAATACGCTCACGCTCTGCATCTACTGCTAGAACAACAGCAGAGATTTCGTCGCCTTTCTTGTATTCACGTACAGCTTCTTCGCCGGCAGCGTTCCAAGAAATGTCAGATAGGTGTACAAGACCGTCGATACCGCCTTCTAGACCGATGAAGATACCAAAGTCAGTGATAGACTTGATCTTACCAGTAACTTTGTCGCCCTTAGCTTGCATTTCTGCAAATGACTGCCATGGGTTAGCTTTACACTGTTTCAGACCTAGAGAGATACGACGACGTTCTTCGTCGATATCAAGAACCATAACCTCAACTTCGTCGCCAACATTAACAACTTTAGAAGGGTGGATGTTCTTGTTAGTCCAATCCATTTCAGAAACGTGTACTAGACCTTCAACGCCTTCTTCGATTTCAACGAAGCAGCCGTAGTCAGTTAGGTTTGTAACACGACCAGAAAGCTTGTGACCTTCTGGGTAACGCTTAGCGATTGCTACCCATGGATCTTCGCCTAGTTGCTTAAGACCTAGTGAAACACGAGTGCGCTCACGATCGAACTTAAGAACTTTAACTAGGATTTCGTCACCAACGTTAACGATCTCTGATGGGTGCTTAACGCGCTTCCAAGCCATATCTGTGATATGTAGAAGACCGTCAACACCGCCAAGATCAACGAATGCACCGTAGTCAGTAAGGTTCTTAACGATACCTTTAACTTCAGTACCTTCTTGTAGAGTTTCAAGAAGTTCGTCACGCTCAACACTGTTTTCAGATTCGATAACAGCACGACGAGAAACAACAACGTTGTTACGCTTCTGGTCTAGCTTGATTACTTTGAACTCTAGCTCTTTGTTTTCTAGGTGAGCAGTGTCACGGATAGGACGCACGTCTACTAGAGAACCTGGAAGGAAAGCACGGATACCGTTAAGTTCAACAGTGAAACCGCCTTTAACTTTACCGTTGATGATACCAACAACAGTTTCAGCTTCTTCACAAGCTTTCTCAAGTACGATCCAAGCTTCGTGACGCTTAGCTTTCTCACGAGAAAGTTGAGTTTCACCGAAACCATCTTCAACAGCGTCTAGAGCTACGTCTACTTCAGCACCAACTTCAACTTCAAGTTCGCCAGCAGCGTTCTTGAATTGTTCAGCAGGGATAGCAGATTCAGACTTAAGACCAGCGTCTACAAGAACGTAACCGTTCTCGATAGCTACTACAGTACCTTTAACGATGCTGCCTTGTTGGAATTCAGTTTCAGATAGAAACTCTTCAAAGAGTTGAGCAAAAGATTCAGTCATTATTTAATCTTCAATAATTAAACGTCCATGGGTATCCTACCGCATGGGGTTGATAAATTCGCCGGTCATCATCCTTGCGACCAACGTTCGTACTAGCTCGGCGAAATTACCCAGCCAGTTTCGATTCAATATAGTGTAGTGCTTTTTCGACTACCTGCTCAATATTCATTGAGGTGGAATCAAGCACTAGAGCATCCTCTGCAGGGCGAAGTGGCGCCACTGGGCGATTACGATCTCGATCGTCTCGCTCTTGGATCTCGCTCAAAAGGTCGTCAAATTTAACATCTAACCCCTTCTGTTGCAACTGTTTAAGGCGACGACTCGCGCGCTCTTCAGCACTTGCATCTAAAAATATTTTCGCTTCAGCTTCAACAAATACAACGGTTCCCATGTCACGACCGTCTGCAACTAAACCAGGAGCTGCGCTAAAAGCACGTTGACGACGTAACAGTGCTTCACGAACGCGAGGTAAAGCAGCGACTTTTGAAGCCGCCATGCCCGTCTCTTCTTTACGAAGTTCACCAGACACATCTTCGCCTTCTAAGATAACCTTCACTAGCTCACCTTCAGCGATAAACTGAACATCTAAGTGAGTTGCAAGCGGTACTAAAGCATCTTCTGATTCAGTATCCACGCCATGGTGAATTGCCGCTAAAGCCAATACGCGATAGATCGCGCCTGAGTCTAGAAGATGAAAGCCTAGCTTATCTGCTAGTAACATACACAGGGTACCTTTACCTGCACCACTTGGTCCATCAACCGTAATCACTGGGCTTTGAGAAGGCATCTTTTACTCCACGTTTTGTCGTAAGTTTTATTCTGTACTAGCGATTCGCCACTACTTTATAGGCGGCATATTATAGAGAAAATTTGCAAGTCGAGCGAGGTAAATCTCAGATAATTCCGGGGTGATGCTACAGAAACCCATGCAACCAACTCAATATCCGTTAACTTAGATAAATAAGGCTGTCATCCGCTTCTCTTTAGGCATAAAAAAGCCTCGCGATAAGCAAGGCTCATGATTTTGCATTTTTGTAGAGCAAAGAAGTAGTCGCTAAAAGACGCTTAGCCAATAATAGCTCGAACCGCTTCTAGGTCTTCTGGCGTATCAACACCAGCTGCAGGTGCTTCTGCCGCAACGTCTACATGGATTTTTTCACCGTACCAAAGTACACGTAGCTGCTCTAGGCACTCAATACGCTCAAGGGTACTTGGTTCCCAATTGATATAGGTATTAATAAAACCCGCACGGTAAGCGTAAATGCCAATGTGACGAAGCAGTGGAGATTCAGCAGCTGTACCATTGTTCGCGTAAGCATCGCGATCCCAAGGAATAGTAGCTCGGCTAAAGTACAGGGCATACCCATCTTTGTCGGTCACAACTTTTACGGCGTTAGGATTAAACACTTCGTCAGCATGTGTAATTTCCACACCGAGTGTTGCCATCGGAGCTGTACTGTTCGCAAGGTTGTTCGCGACCTGATTAATGATCGCAGGTGGGATAAGTGGCTCATCACCTTGAACATTCACGATAATATGATCATCTGGAATCTTCATAACTTCAATCACTTCAGCTAGACGCTCAGTGCCTGATTCATGATTCGGTGATGTCATACAAACGGTCGCGCCAAATGCTTTGGCCGCTTTTTCAACTCGAGCGTCGTCGGTAGCGATAATAACGTTATCGGCACCCGCCTTCATTGACTGTTCGTATACCCATTGAATCATCGGCTTGCCACCAATGTCAGCCAGTGGCTTACCTGGTAAACGGCTCGATTGGTATCTTGCAGGTATAACAACCGTATAAGACATTACTTACCCTCATCCATTGAAACGGTGCGAGCTTCAGGTTCTAAAAGAACAGGAATACCCTCTTTAATTGGGTAAGCAAGGCGATCAATTTTACAAACAAGCTCTTGCTTATCCTTGTCAAAAGTTAGTTTACCTTTACATACAGGGCAAGCAACGATCTCAAGTAGACGGTGATCCATAGTATTCCATAACCTCTTTTATTCTTTTTAAAATTTGCTGTTGCGAATCTTCATCAAACTGCGCAGAAACTGGAAGATACCACCAGTTATCTTGCGCATATTCTTCGCATTTTACAGCGTCTTTTTCTGTCATAATCATATTCATACCTTTTTTTGCCAAGGCATGAAGTTCATCTTTATCAAAATCTTGATGGTCAGCGAAGCCCTGCGTGTAAACCACGTCACCATCAAGGTTTTCCAATGTTTTGAAAAAGCGTGGTGGGTGACCGATACCAGCAAAAGCCACCAGCTTCTGTAATTCTGCCACAGACCTTTTCTGACCCGTCTTCAGGTTAACCGCTTGGCTTGGAAGCAAAGACATCGAGAACTCTCGCCCGTGCGCTTTACCGCCATTATTAACCAAAAAGTCTACGTCATCTAAACGAGATATAGGCTCTCTTAATGGGCCCAAAGGAATTAGGCACTCACTACCAAAGCGTCTCGCACCGTCGATAACAGCAAATTCAATATCGCGTTCAAGTGCATAATGCTGAAGGCCGTCGTCAGTGATGATGACATTAACCCCTTCGCTCAGCAAAGCCTTTACTGCGTTTGCGCGCACAGGGTCAACCGCTACAGGCGCACCAGTTCGCTTACGAATCAAACGAGGCTCATCACCAGAGTGCTCTGCTGGCGTGTTTTCATCCAACACTAACGGATAGTTTGGTGCTTTCGCCCCATAACCTCGAGAAACAACGCCGGGCTTAAAGCCGTGAGCCTGAAGCATCTCTACCAACCAAATCACAACTGGTGTTTTGCCATTGCCGCCAGCGGTAATATTACCAACAACAATCACGGGTAAAGGTGGGCGATAGGTCTCTTTTTTCCCCGATAGATAAGCATCACGACGTTGACCGCTGATCATTTTGAACAACAGACTCAATGGCCATAATAGCGGCCAGAGAAAGTATTTTAATGGGTGATTGTTAAACCAAATTTTTTCGATCACAACAAGACCTAATCTTATCCGCTGAACTGAATTCGGTGTAGTTGTGCATAAGCGCCATCAAGGGCGATGAGCTCGGCATGTGCACCTCTTTCTACAATATGCCCATCATCAACCACAAGTATCTCATCAGCTTGCTCGATAGTAGAAAGTCGGTGTGCGATAACGAGTACTGTTTTGTCTTTCTGCAGCTCTTCTAACGCAGATTGAATCGCTCTTTCTGACTCGGTATCCAATGCAGATGTCGCCTCATCAAGGATCAAAACAGGTGCATCTCTCAATAGAGCACGTGCAATCGCGATACGCTGTCTTTGACCGCCAGACAGGCTCGCGCCATTTTCGCCAACAACCGTATCGATGCCATTTTCCATGCCTTCGATAAACTCACTTGCATGCGCAAGTTTAGCCGCGTGTTCGATCTGTTCACGTGAATACTGTTCTTCAGCTGCGTAAGCGATGTTGTTCGCAACCGTATCGTTAAATAGGTGCACATTCTGGGAAACAAGAGCGAAGTGCTCACGTAGATTTCTTAATTCATAATCACGAATGTCGTGACCATCAAGCTCAATAGAGCCAGAGTCTACGTCATAAAAACGAGTAAACAGGTTCGCAATGGTACTCTTACCCGAACCTGAACGGCCGACAAGTGCGACTGTCTTGCCTTTCGGTATATTAAAACTGACCTTATCAAGCGCTGCTTTCTCTGCACCTTGGTAGGTAAATGTCACATCTTTTACTTCGACTTCACCCGCTACGGTTTCAGGCTTCAACGTACCTTTATTTTGTTCCGTATCTAGATCCATCAAACCAAATAGGGTCGTACTCGCTGCCATACCACGTTGGAATTCAGACGTTACGTTAGTCAGAGCTTTTAGTGGGCGTAGTAAACCAAACATCGCCGAGAACACAACAGTGAACGTACCAGGAGTAAGCTCTGCTTTAATTGAATCAACACTAGCAAGAAATAGAACAACTACGATTGCAAGTGATGCAATCATCTGAATAATTGGGTTAGCGGCCGCTTGAGCAGTGATTAGCTTCATGCTTTGTTGGCGCATTTGGTTACTAACTTGGTCAAAGCGGTGTTTTTCTAGATCTTGTCCGCCATACGTTAGAACGACTTTATGTCCTTTCAGCATTTGTTCTGCAGAAGAAGCGACGTGACCCATACTGGTTTGCATGTTCTTAGAGATCTTTCTGAATCGCTTCGATACGATACTGATTGCCCACGCGACAAGAGGGGCGACAGCGAACAACACCAAAGACAACTGCCAACTATTCCAGAACATCAGCGTCAACAGGCCAATAATACTTGCACCTTCACGGACAATACTGACTAATGCTTTACTGGTTGCCGCAGAGACTTGCTCTGAATCGTAAGTAATTCGAGATAGCAGCGCACCAGTCTGTTCTTTATCAAAAAAAGAAACTGGCATATGCATAAAATGGCTGAATATTTTACGTCGAATTTCCATGACCACATTGCCTGAAACCCAGCTCAAACAATAAGTTGAAACAAAGCCACTGATGCCACGAACGAACATCATGACAAAGATAATGAGAGGGAGCGTACGTAAAAAGTCAGATTCTGCATTACCAAAGCCTTCATCAAGTAACGGCTTTAGTAAGGAAATCATGTAGGTATCAGTGACAGCATTTATAATAAGCGCAATAACCGCAACACCAAGGCCGGCCTTATATAGTCGAATATAAGTCCAAAGTCTTTTAAATGTGACCCAGGTAGTTTCATCTGTTTGTGTTGACATAGAATCGCTTAATTTTCTCACAATAATCTTCCTATTCTACTCCCTTACGAAGCATCTGCCTATACCACTGTCTGCCTTGTTGTTCTCTAATCTCATGATATTGCCAACCTTCTTGACCAATACTGATGGTTATTTGGCCGCTTTCTCCAGTATCAAGCCAAGCACTCCCTGCGTCGTGATAACGTTCAATAACGGATTCACTCGGCATCCCCCATTGATTGCCTTTGGCCAAAGAAGCGATCGCTAACTGAGGTGAAACGGCCTCAATAAAACTGGCGATCGAAGACGTATTGCTACCATGATGAGGAACAAGAATTACGTCACTTCGAAGCCGTTCGCCTTCGCGTGCAAGTAACCACTCACTGACCAATTCAATATCACCAGTAAGTAACATCGAGAACTCTAGAGCGGGGTCAAAAAGCCTGACCACGCACGAATGTGGGTTATACGCCCTCTTCACTTGTTTGGGAGGCCACAAGACCTCAAAAGCAACCCCTTGCCAAGTCCATACTTCTCCTAAAATACATGCTTGAATATTTGACGATTCTTGAATCGTAGATTGTCCTTGTTGACTGATATTCTGACTGGCTCTTACCCACTTAGGGTTGTAATTTTCAAGTAACGACGGATAGCCACCAGCGTGGTCAGAATCGAAATGACTCACTATTACACCCTCCAACTCATGAATTCCCCTCTGATTCAAAGTAGGAATAAGTAAGGATTCGACAATGGAACCTCCTGGCCATGCGTTACCAAGATCGTAAACAACAATCTGATTGTTCTTTTCTAAGAGCAAAGACAACCCGTGACCAACATCCAAGATATCGATAGTTAGTTTGTCTTGTTGAGGCTTGCCGAACTCCCACCACAGTACAAACACGGTAATAATCAATATAGATAGTGCTCGCTTGAAATATCGACTGACAAAACCGAAAAACAAGATGAGGAATACAGACAACTCAATCGTGTGATTATCCACTTGAAACCAAAATCGTTCAGAGAAAGGAAGACTAAATACGAGAGGCTCAAGCGATAAGTCGACCAACATCCATAATTGTTCAGACAAACCATTGTTGAATGTAGTTAAGCCAACGCCACCTGATACTGGCGCCAATATTAAGCTAAAGAACATTGCCAGGAACAATAGTGGAATAACCACCATCGACACCCAAGGTAAAAGGAGCAAGTTGTAGAAAACAGAGACTAAGCTGACCCCATTAAAGAACAGCATCGAAAAGGGAGCAATCAGGAATGTCAGCATTAACTGAATCTTGAAGAGGTGCAGTGCTCGGTCGATAAATGTTGAGTTTGAATCGGATGACTGACTATTTAACGCAATGTAAAGAACGGCACCTAACGCACCAAAAGACAACCAGAAGCTACTCGATAATGCTGAAAATGGCCAAATTAGCAGAACCACGCACAGACTTAAGGCGACATACCGAAACAAACTGATATTTTGCCCACGCCACAAGAAATAGCTGGCGATAATACACATCACCAAAGCTCTCAAGGTGGGCAGCGTGAACCCAGCAAACCAACTGTAGAAATAGGCTAAGCCGACTCCGAATATTGTGGGCAACCAAAGAAGTGAAGATGATAGTAACCTGAATACCTTTCCTACTTGATAGCCGATACCAAAGGCAATCCCAATATGCAGCCCCGAAATAGCCATCAAGTGAATCAAACCACTGCTTTTAAGTAAGTCCCAACGCTGAGAGTGAATAAGGTCTCGATAACCAAAACTCAAAGCCATAATGAGGTCTTGATTTGCCAGTTGACTTAACCTTTCAAGACTGTTTTCAAACCAATAGGACCGTAAGTTGCTATTGGTATGAATACGATACTTTGTATTAGATCTGTAAATTGCATTGGCAACCACACCTGCGCTAAACAGATACTTTTCTAAATCAAAGCCTGCTTCATTGAGTTTGCCCCATACAGGCTTTATATACACAGATAAATTGACATCATCTCCGAGTGTTAACTTAAAAGGAGTAAACAAACGTAATTTTATTAATTGAGGAAAGATTAATTTTTCGCCGCCAATTGATCTAGCTACTATTACGCTTTCAAAACCGTGGCTATTTTCACTAAAAAGGCTAACAACCGAAGCATTTATGGTAGTATTCTGCCCTGATTGAAATAAACGACTCGTTTGTATTTCAATTACATTCCCTAGGCAGATAACTAGTATCAATGCTGTTGCTAGACCTCTTGCACTCCGGAAAACGCTATACTTTGTTGATGCTAGTAGTAACAACAGCATCAATGGTGCCCAAACCCAATGAGGCATCACAGGCCAGAAGCTGGCAGACACAACTGTCGCAGCAAATGAAATCAAGAACCAAGTGTTAAACAAGAGAGTAGCTTCCTCCTATGCCAAGAAAGTTTATCAAACGATTTATGCCTGACCATGAGCTAATCAAGCGTCAGAAAGCATTGAAAGTTTTTGGCAATGTTTTGTACAACCCCAACTTATGGTGTCTTAATCGTCGCTCTGCGGCTGGCGCATTCGCTGTTGGGTTATTCATGGCGTTTGTCCCTCTACCAAGCCAAATGATTATGTCTGCAGGCCTTGCTGTCGCATGTGGCGTTAACCTACCTTTGGCTGTCGCACTTGTTTGGATCAGTAACCCGGTCACTATGCCCGTTCTCTTCTACTTTGCTTATAAAGTCGGGGCGTTTGTTATGCATGTACCACCTCAAGCCTTCCATTTCGAATTGTCTTGGGACTTCATCTTGGCGCAAATGAATACAATCGGGCCTCCTTTCTTACTGGGTTGCCTGATTTGTGGCGTGGTTTCAGCAATGATTGGCTACTTTGGTATTCGCGGGTTATGGCGTTACTCAGTAGTAAGAAGTTGGAAGAAGCGTCAAGCAAGGTACTGACAACTTTTCCTTGTCGTTCAATCTATCCTTGTATGCGCTTCACTTAAACCGCACACAAGTTAAAGTCAGATGAACCGCAGAACTCTGCAATATTGGGATGTAACCACAGTCGTAAAGAATGCAGATTGAATTCAAAAAAAAAGGATCCCATCAGGGATCCTTTTTTGTGTATGCCATTTGTCTATCATGCTACATGACGTATTACTAAGCGCATTACTTCGAGCTAAGCACCGAGGCAGGGTTTAACTTGGCTGCTCGTGATGCTGGGTACCATGTCGCCAATAGGCTCAATACAATCGCTGTACCTGAAACCACAATAACATCCGTCATATCGAGTTGTGATGGCAAGAAGTCGACAAAATAGATGTCACCGGACAAGAACTGGTGATCTACTAGCCTTTCAAGCCCTTTGATAAGTGTCGTGAGATTAAGCGCCACTAACACGCCTATTACACTGCCCACCAAACTACCTAACACACCGGAGAATACGCCCTGCCAAACGAAAATGCGTTTCACAAGGCCGTCCGATGCGCCCATGGTTCTTAAAATCGCGATCTCTGATGCTCTGTCTTTTACTGCCATCATTAATGTCGAGACAATATTGAAACAAGCAACACCAATAACCAGTACCATCACCAGATACATAATGGTGCGAACCAACTGAATATCTCGATACAAGAAGCCAAACTTCTGTTGCCAGCTTCGTAGATACACATACACATCAAGCTGGTTACCCACCTCACGCACAATAGAGTTCGCGTTCAGAACATCGGTCACTTTTAAAGAAACCCCTGTCACTGCCTCGCCTAGGTTTGCGTAAACTTGCGCATCGCCGATCGGGATCAAAGCTAAGCTGTGGTCAATTTGGCCATTAAGCGTCAGCAAGCCAACCACTTTAACTCGAACACGTTTAGGTGCTTGAACCTTAACCGACCCATTCACCGTCGGGATCATCAGAGTCAGGTAATCACCGACTTTCGCGCCAAGTACATTGGCCACACCAGAGCCCAAAATGATTTGTTGTTGCCCTGCCTTAAAATCGCTCCAAGCTTGCTTATCGATAAAACTCGATAGGCTCGATACTTGTTGCTCAAGTTGTGGGTCAACGCCGCGAACTTCAATTGCTTTCAACTCTTTGCCTTTTTCGGCAAGCGCGGTAATTTTCACATAAGGCGCAGCAGCAACGACTTTATCGTGCTTTACCGACTCCTCAATCACATGCTCCCAGCGAGTTACTGGTTTATTCACGCCCTCAAACTCACCGTGAGGAATGACAGAAAGTACTCGTGATTGAAGCTCTCGCTCAAAACCATTCATTGCAGATAAGCCGATAATGATTACCGCGACACCAACAGCAATACCAATTGTCGAAGACAAGGAGATGAACGACACCATTTTGTCTCGTTGTTTCGCCCGGCTAAATCGGCCGCCTATCAATAGAGATAAAGAAGAAAACACTTAGCTCTCCTCTTTTTCTACGTTGACCAGTAAACCATCTTGCATGTGAAGTTGGCGATCCATCTTACCGGCAAGTTCACCATCGTGAGTCACAACCAAAAAGGCAGTATCGTACTCACGGTTCAGTTCGCGCATTAAGTCGTAAATAGAAAGTGCTGTGTTGTGGTCTAGGTTACCAGTCGGCTCATCCGCCAACACTAGCGCAGGCTTGTTCACCAATGCACGAGCAATTGCCACTCGTTGCCTCTCACCACCTGAAAGTTCTGAAGGTCGGTGGTCAACACGATGACTTAGCCCCACTTTATCAAGTAGCAACTGTGCTTCTTGTTTAGCTTTCGCTGGCTTCTCTCCACCTATCAACAACGGCATTGCTACGTTTTCTAACGCTGAGAAATCAGAAAGAAGATGATGGAATTGATAAACAAAGCCAAGATGCTGGTTGCGAAGCTTAGCCTGCTTATTCGAACTCAAAGACGCTAAGTCTTGTCCGAGAAAGCTGACACTACCATCAGAAGCATCATCCAACGCCCCTAAAATATGCAATAGCGTACTTTTACCTGAACCGGATGTACCAATGATTGCGACTAGCTCACCCTTTTCTATTTCGAAGCTGACGCCCTTGAGAACCTCAGTATCTAACGAGCCTTCACGGTACGTTTTACGGATATCATTACATTGAAGAAAATTACTCATAACGAAGGGCCTCAGCAGGTTTCACAGACGATGCACGATAAGAAGGGAAGACAGTGGCAATCAAGCTAAGTGCAATAGCCAGAACCACAACAACGGCGATTTGAATTGGGTTAATTAAAATTGGCAACTGTCCACCAAATGAAAACAGAGCAACACCCATCGCCTCTAAAATAGTATTGAGGTTCGAAGCTAAAATCACGCCCAGGATGCCACCAGATAATGCGCCGATCACACCACTACTTGCACCTTGAACCATAAAGATCCCCATGACTTGACCATCACGCATACCTTGGGTTTTTAAGATGGCGACTTCGGACTGTTTCTCCATCACCACCATAATAAGCGCAGAAATAATGTTAAACGCAGCAACACCAATGATCAGCCCAAGCATCAAACCCATCATGTTTTTTTCCATTCGAACGGCTTGGAATAGCTCGCCACGTTGGTCTCGCCAATCGCTCCACACCCAACCTTCCGGTAGCGGTTGGTTTGATAGTTCTGCCACTTCAAATGGGTCATCAAAAAACAGTCGCCAGCCTGAAATCGTATCAGACTTATAACGCATCAATCGCCCTGCGTCTTTGATGTCGGTAACCATCAATTGAGCATCGATATCCGAACCCGTGTTAAAAATGCCAGCTACGGTAAAATTTCGCTGGCTTGGAATACGTCCTAACGGCGTGTATTGGCTGGCACTGGTCACCATTAAGCGAACTTTGTCGCCCATAGACACTTTCAAGTTTCTTGCTAATGTATGACCAAGGAAAAGCTGATACTGACCAGCCTTGAGTGAAGACAGTCTGCCAGCAATTAAATGATTCTGAAGAGGGTCATCGGAATTTGGCTCAATACCAATTAACAAGCCCGCAGATAACTGAGCAGGACTTTGGATCACCGCTTCACTACGAACAATAGGTTCTACGTGGCCATTGAGCGACATTTGCTCCGCAAAGCTAGGTGCTTGAGCAGAAAGTGACGTTGTGCCTCCTTGCTCGTAAACGACGGCTTGAGGAAGGACACCAAGAATTCGGTCTTTTAACTGCGCTTCGAATCCATTCATTACCGACAAAACAGTAACCAGAGACAGCACACCAATGGTAATTCCGGCTGTCGACATATAAGAAACAAAACGGCTAAAGCGATCACCTGAACGGCCTTTCAAATAACGCAGGCCAACAAACAATGAAATAGGATGAAACATACTTTGAACCATCTAAAGGAGATGCGGGTTAATGTAACGGGTATTGCCGTTACTGTGTAGGGGTTAATTGAAAATATAGGGTGAATTAACTCAATTAGTTAGGCTTGAAAAACAAACCTTGTCAAATAGCTGACTTTCAAACAACTATTTGAGACTTTCAATTAACTGACCTTGATTACTGCGGCCACATAGCGATAATCAATAGATCACTTCAAGGAACTAACGCATGACAGAACAAGAGTTTTTTACCGTTCACCACAGCCTTACCGCTAATATTGAGCCAATGGACAGTAACTTCGCTTTACCTTCTCAGATTCAGTTCGAATCGGAGATCCCTGCCCCTTTTGTTGTGGCAAGTGAGTTTAGCCAATTGGACCTGTTAGCCGACAGTGCTCGCAACGAACTGAAAAACAGCGACTTGAAGAATGTCATCAGTTTATTGGATGCACAGAACTCTAAATTAAACCTCTTGTTGAGCTTTATGTTATCGCAACAAGATGATGAACAATTTCGTACCCACACGTATTCATTTGGCGCGAGTCAGTTCTCTTGTTTTTCCAAAACAGATATCGAAGCGGGTCGCTTAGTTAAAGCTAAGCTATTTATCGAGCACCCAGCCGCCGCTATTTATTGCTACGCAGAAGTCTTCGCTAGCGAACCAAAAGATTCAGGCTTCGAAATCAAATTCAAATACGCTCATCTTCGTGATACTGACCAAGACTTGCTGATCAAAGCTGCGCTTCATCAACAACAAAAGCTCTTACGTCAACGCTCTCTAGAACGAGATAACAAGTAAATAGACATGACAAAACAATCCATTTTTACACTACCTAAGCTCAAAGGTGCCGGTGATAAAAAACACATCGGTAACCTAGTTGGTTCATCTCTCGCGCTTGCTATCGCTAGACTTGCGGAGCAGCATAACAGCCATACTTTACTTGCAGTGCCCGATCCTCAAATCGCACTCAAGCTTCAATCAGAAATTGAACAGTTTACGTCACATGAAGTGGCACTATTCCCTGATTGGGAGACACTGCCATACGACAGCTTCTCACCGCACCAAGAGATCATTTCTGACCGTATCGCTCGCCTTTATGCACTACCAACGTTAAAAGATGGCATCACGATCGTACCGATCAGCACGCTACTACAACGTCAGTCGCCACGTGACTTCTTGTTGCAGCACACCTTAATGGTGAAAACGGGTGATCTGTACTCGCTTGAGAAGCTGCGTCTTCAACTTGAAAAGTCTGGCTATCGTTACGTAGACCAAGTGTTTGGCCCGGGTGAGTATGCGAGTCGAGGTTCAATTCTCGACTTGTTCCCAATGGGCAGCAAAGACCCGTATCGTATCGACTTCTTCGATGACGAGATCGACACGATCCGTACTTTCGATCCTGAAAACCAGCGCTCTATCGAAGACATCTCTGAGATTCGACTGCTGCCTGCTCACGAATTCCCAACCTCGGAAACAGCGATTGAAGATTTCCGTATTCGTTGGCGCCAACAGTTTGATGCGCGCCGTGAACCAGAATCGGTTTATATGCAGGTTTCTAAAGGCACGTGGCCTGCTGGTATTGAGTATTGGCAACCGCTGTTCTTCGAGCACACCGAAACCTTGTTTGATTATGTTGCCGATGAAGCGCAACTCCTGATTCTAGGTGATGTCGAGACCGCAGTAGATTCGTTCCTAACCGACGTTTCTCATCGATACGAACAACGCGGTGTTGATCCATTACGACCGCTGCTCACACCTGAACAACTGTGGTTAAAGAAAGACGAACTGTTCGCACACTTCAAACAAAAGCCACAGGTCAATCTGAGCTTAGATTCAATTGAAGAAAAAGCTGGGCGTACCAACCTTCCAGTTACGTCTCTACCTGATCTCAGCGTTCAACATCAGAATAAAGAACCGTTGTCTAACTTAAGAAAGTTCACTGAAGCCTTCGATGGCAAGGTTGTTTTTTCGGTTGAGTCTGAAGGCCGCCGTGAAGCTCTAAGTGAATTGCTTCGAGGCATCAAAGTTCGTCCAAGCGAAGTTGAAAACCTCGACGCGGCAATTAAAGGTAAAGATAAGTTCACCCTGATCCTAGGTTCTGCTGAGCATGGCTTTATCCACGAAGAGCAAAACATCGCCCTTATCTGTGAAAGTGATCTATTGGGTGATCGCGTTGTTCAGCGTCGTAAAAAAGATAAGAAAAGCGTAAACAGCGACACCGTAATCCGTCACTTAGCGGAACTTAAACCGGGCCAACCGGTTGTTCACATTGACCACGGTATTGGTCGCTACATAGGCCTGCAGACCCTAGAAGCGGGTGGTATGAAAACCGAATACGTAACACTTGAGTATCAAAACGATGCCAAGCTCTACGTACCAGTTGCATCTCTGAACTTAATTGGCCGCTACTCTAGTGGTGCTGAAGATTCTGCACCGCTACATAAACTTGGCGGTGAAGCATGGCAGAAAGCTCGTAAGCGCGCCGCAGAGAAAGTCCGTGACGTCGCAGCCGAACTGCTCGATGTTTACGCCAAGCGTGAGCTTAAGCCGGGTTACAAATTTGTGCTCGATCGTGGTCAGTACGCAACCTTCAAATCTGGCTTCCCGTTTGAAGAAACCGATGACCAAGCGATGGCAATTAATGCGGTAATGTCTGATATGTGCCAAGCAAAAGCCATGGACCGCTTGGTGTGTGGTGATGTTGGTTTTGGTAAAACAGAAGTCGCAATGCGTGCCGCGTTCGTGTGTACCGATAACAGCAAACAAGTGGCCGTGTTAGTACCGACAACGTTACTTGCTCAGCAACACTTTGAAAACTTCCGCGACCGTTTCGCCAACTTGCCGATTCGTGTTGAGGTTCTGTCTCGATTCAAATCAGCCAAAGAACAGAAATCGATCATGCAAGATGTCGCCGACGGTAAGGTCGACATCTTAGTGGGTACTCACAAGTTACTTTCAAGTGACCTTCAGTTTAAAGACCTTGGCCTGTTGGTTGTCGATGAAGAGCACCGCTTTGGTGTGCGTCAGAAAGAAAAAGTGAAAGCAATGCGTGCGGATGTCGATATCCTAACGCTCACCGCGACGCCAATTCCACGTACATTGAACATGGCAATGAGCGGCATGCGTGACTTGTCAATCATCGCAACACCACCAGCACGACGCTTAGCAATAAAGACCTTTGTCCGTGAGAGTGATGACGCGATCGTCAGAGAAGCGGTACTTCGTGAAATCATGCGTGGTGGTCAAGTTTACTTCTTACACAACCAAGTCGACACGATTGAAAAGACGGCTGAATCACTACAGAAACTGATTCCAGAAGCGCGTGTCACCGTGGCTCATGGCCAGATGCGAGAGCGCGAACTAGAACGCATCATGAATGATTTCTACCACCAGCGTTTTAACTTGCTAGTGTGTACAACCATCATCGAAACCGGTATCGACGTACCAACAGCCAATACCATCTTAATGGACAGAGCCGATAACCTTGGTTTAGCACAGTTGCACCAATTGCGTGGGCGTGTGGGTCGATCTCACCACCAAGCTTATGCCTACTTGCTAACACCTCCCCCGAAAGCAATGACCAAAGATGCCGTCAAGCGATTAGACGCCATTGCTTCACTTGAAGACTTAGGTGCAGGCTTTACGCTAGCAACCCATGATTTAGAGATTCGTGGCGCGGGTGAGCTGTTAGGTGATGAACAGAGTGGTCAAATCCAGTCGGTTGGCTTTACGCTTTACATGGAGATGCTTGAGCAAGCGGTTGAAGCATTGAAAGAAGGTAGAGAGCCATCGCTTGATGACCTACTGCGTGAACAAACTGAAATTGAGATGCGCCTGCCAGCACTGTTGCCTGATGACTACATCCCAGACATCAATACACGTTTGTCTACTTATAAGCGTATTGCGAGTGTGAGTGACACCGACGAATTGGCAGAGTTGAAAGTCGAGCTGATTGATCGCTTCGGCCTTCTGCCGGATGCTACCAAGAACTTGTTGTCAGTTTCAGAGCTAAAATTAGCCGCGGCGTCTATCAAAGCGAAGAAAATTGAGGCTCATGATAAAGGTGGATTCTTAGAATTCTACCCGGATGCTGACATAAACCCGACCTACCTTGTTAAACTGTTGCAATCTCAACCGCAAAAGTTTTCAATGGAAGGACCAACAAAGTTCAAGTTTACGATACCATTGGTCGACAGACGGAAACGAATTCAATTTGTTAGTGATTTATTGGGCGAATTCAGACAGAACTTGCTTCCTTCGGCATAAGACCCAATCCACTTGCACATATAAATTATCCAGCCGGTAGTTCGGCTGGAAGACGGAGTAAAAATGAAAAGACTGATCCCACTGCTACTATTGTTCGTCTCACTGCCAAGTTTGGCGCAGAGACAATTTGATATAGAAGTGATCATTTTTAAGCGTGCTGTTGATGCAGAAAAAGTGAATGAATCTTGGCCAAACACACAGCCTCAGATTTCACTTGAGCGCGTAGGTTCATTTCAAGATACCCAATACCGAGCGAAGAAAGGCGTGCAGATGCTGCCTTACTCGGAATACAAGTTAACACCTCAGAAAGACAAGCTACGCAAACACGCAGGCTTTGAAGTTCTGATGCATACCGCTTGGCGTCAAGGCGACCAAGGCAAAAGCTCGGCACCGGTTTTCCACATTCAAGCCGGTAAAGACTTCTCCAAACAGTTTAATGCCGACGGTTCTGAGAAAGGTGTAGTAACAGCAGTAAATACTGATGGTTTTCAAGAAGAGACTATCGATAAGCCGCTTTACGAGTTAGACGGCAAGCTGCAAATCTACGTTCAGCACTATCTATATGCTGAAACGACATTGGATTTAAAAGCGCCAAGCGTTCGTGAAGTGACTCTACAAGAGCAACAAATCGAGCTAGATTCACCTGTAAGTGGTGCAGAAAGTAACGTGCAAGTGGGTAATCTAACGGAGATTTCTCCGACGGTTGAAGTCCAAGAGTTTCTTAAGAGCTACCGCATGGACCAAAAACGTCGTATGCGCAGTACAGAAACTCACTACCTTGACCACCCACTTCTTGGAATGGTTATTCAAGTTCGACGTGTAGCGCAGTAAGTTACTTGCCGATTCGGCTATAATTATATAAATAATTCAATCCGCCCTCCTAGTGAGGGCGTTTTATTAAGTGCTATCTATCTTTATTCTGCACTGAATCCTTTGTTCAGTACTTACATGTAATTCGGTATTTCTTATGAGCCCTGACTTTCAGATAAATACTCAACACCTCAACCTAAAAATCATTGAAGCCTCAGACGCTCAAGAGTTTTCGCAGCTGGTTAAATCCTCCCCGAGTTTATTGCCATGGCTCGACTGGTGTCACGACGAGTTTTCTACCGTCGAGGCCGAGAGGTTCATTCTTGCGACTCGCTTAAACTGGGTTAAAGCCGATGCGTTTGGCTTTGGTATCTTCGAACGAAAAAGCGAAAAGTTAGTCGGCATGGTGGCCATAAATGAGCTTTACCACACCTTTAACATGGCAAGTTTAGGTTATTGGGTAGGTGATGAATTTCAAAGAAAAGGGATAGCCAAGGAAGCGATGATTGCCTTATTTGAATTTTGCTTCGCAATGCTCAAGTTGACGCGTTTGGAGATTGTCTGCGATACAGAGAACCTACCCAGCCAAAAGCTGATCGAGAAATGTGGCGCTGAACGTGAAGCCATTGCAAAGAATCGCTTTATCTTTAACGGTAAACCGAAAGATGGCGTGGTTTATTCTGTGTTACCTCCATTATCTTAATCGCTTAATAGAGTAACAATCCGAAATAACACGTACTCGACACGATCGAAAAAGAGCTCCGAAGAGCTCTTTTTTATTATCAGCGTAATGACCTTAGAAGGCTTACCTGATTAGTGAAGCTTTAGGTTTGGACGAAGGACACGGTTAATACGACCCACCAACATCATCAGTGATGTTTTGATTAAGCCGTGAAGTGCCATCTGGTGCATTCGGTACAAAGAGATGTAAACCACACGAGCAATACGTCCCTCAACCATCATCGAACCTTTAGTCAGGTTACCCATCAAGCTGCCTACTGTAGAGAAACGGCTTAGTGAAACCAGTGAGCCTTTATCTTTGTAGATGTAGTCTTTCAGGTCACGGCCGTTCAGCTTAGCGATGATGTTGCTAAATGCGCAGCTTGCCATTTGGTGAGCCGCTTGCGCACGTGGTGGAACAAACGAACCATCCGCTTGTGTACATTGCGCCAAATCACCGATAGCAAAGATGTTGTCATCAAGCGTAGTTTGCAGCGTGTTTTTGACAACCAACTGGTTGATACGGTTCGTCTCAAGACCACCGATATCTTTCATGAAATCTGGCGCTTTAATACCAGCAGCCCATACCATGATCTGTGCTGGGATCTTCTCACCATCTTTGGTCGTTAGACCGTCAGCGTCAGCTTGTGTAACCATTGTCGTTGTACGCACGTTGACGCCAAGCTTAGTTAGCTCAGAATGTGCTGCGCTGGAAATACGAGGAGGTAGAGCTGGAAGAATACGCTCACCCGCTTCAACAAGGTTAACGTTCAGCTTGCTTGAATCTAGGTCGCCAAAACCGTATGTACGAAGCTCTTTCACAGCGTTGTGAAGCTCAGCAGACAGTTCAACACCAGTAGCACCCGCACCAACAATCGCAATGTCTACCGTACCTTGACCATTCTTAGCGTGCAGCTTTAAGAACTGGTTGTTCATTTCTGTACGGAAACGGTGTGCTTGCTCTGGGCTATCAAGGAAAATACAGTTGTCACGAACACCTGGGGTATTGAAGTCGTTTGACGTTGAACCTAACGCCATCACAAGAATGTCGTATTCAAGTTCACGGCCTGGCATCAGCAACTCACCGTGCTCATCAGTCAACTCGCTCAACGCAATCACTTTACGTTCACGATCGATATCGTTCAGGCTGCCCATTTGGAAATCAAAGCAATGGTTTTTTGCGTGTGCGCGGTAGCTTAGCGCATCAACACCTTCATCCAATGAGCCAGTAGCTACTTCATGAAGCAATGGTTTCCATAGGTGGCTTGCTTTACGGTCTACCAGAGT
Organism: Vibrio sp. 10N.286.49.C3; assembly: GCF_041469545.1. NCBI lineage: Bacteria > Pseudomonadati > Pseudomonadota > Gammaproteobacteria > Vibrionales > Vibrionaceae > Vibrio > Vibrio sp. 10N.286.49.C3. The sequence goes on along the minus strand of NZ_JBFRKT010000004.1, from coordinate 22,590 downwards.
AATCTGGGCACGTTTCTTACGACCTAAAGTGCGGCCTAGCTTAGTTGCTAGTTCTAAACCACCAGCACCGCCGCCTACTACGATAATTTTTGTCACAATGACAATCCTCTACAAAATGAATAAATGGGGTTCGGCTCGATTACTCCAACCGATAAATTCTATGTATCTACTCGGCCTTAAGTCCAAAGGCTGTGGCTTATTTGATGACTATGATAATAAGTAACAACAGCTCACTGAGTAGTTAGAGGGATTACAAGCAACAAACATTGGTTTGCCACTTTGCTCACGTGGATGAAAAAGGTGCCTACCTGAGAGGCAGAGCACAAATTATGGGCAAGTTTTATCACTCGCTCTCAATTTTTTTTGACATTTATCAAAATATTTTGCTTTAGAACATTATATATAGCAAAAAGATGACCGCAACAAAAATCCTTACCCACAATGAGGATTCGTGACTGATTAGTTAACGTTTGCGCAAACTCATCGATAAAATCTATATGACTAGGGCGCATTGACCTTTCACGGTTAAATTTCGTTCGGTATCAAAGCGTTTTAATCACGGCAAGGAGGGAAGTAGCCTAGTCATTCTAAGCAAATCTCCCTCAACAAAAAGTAAAACGCTTTTTACGGGAGCGCTCAGCTCGAACCCTTCGGGCATCGCTTGCTAATTTGGATAAAAAAACAGCACTCAATTGAGTGCTGTTTTATAAAATGACGGTAATCCTTAAGCGTTTTTAAACGCCTTCATTGCCTGTAAGTGTTGAGAGATCTTTTTGAACTTATGACTCTCTTTTTCGTCCCAGACAACTTCGTAGTAATCTTCTAGAGCAGAAGCTGTTTTCGTATTGTCGTGAATTTCATCTTCACGAGAAAGCACCACTAAACAGCGTCCTTTGTTCTTCATACGATACTGAGCGACACACTTAGTCGCGATGTCTTCGTACTCTTCTGGGCGATCAATTCGACCTACCATGTTGTTCTCAGGGTGCAGATTAGGGTTGAACACCACCTGCTTAATCCCACATAAGAAACCAATACGCTCAGACCAAAAACCACCCAAACCTACACCACAAATGATTGGATGTGGATCATCGGATTGCTCTATCACTTTATGCACTTCTTTTAGCAAATGCTGCATATCGTGTTTTGGATGCAAAGTACTGTAGTTGATGAAACGAACGTCATCATCAATGAATTGCAACTGCAGTATTTTTTCGTGATTGCCCGGGCTTGTTGAGTCGAAGCCGTGTAGATAGATAATCATTGTACCTCCCCCATTGAATATTGGTACGTTTTGATCAATCTAACACGAAAAACAAGGTTTTAAAGGGAAGACCTCTGAAATTATATTTTTCACTTCCTAAACGTGATCATAGCTACATAAAGTGTGACTCAGAGCCTCAGCTTCACGCAGATAACTGTCACCGCCCCAAAGCTGATGAGCAAGCAAATACCACAACATCGCCATCATTTGGCTTCTTGGTAACCAGGCTTCTACTCCGTCAAGCCAAGATTGGGGATCATGGATACCTCTTAGCTGACAGTACTTATTAACAGCTTCTGTAACTGGTAATCGGGCAACAGCAATAGTCAGCGTAAGATCAAGCCTTGGGTCTGCTAGCGCTGCATATTCCCAGTCAATGATCTTAATCCCATCTTGGTTCTTAACAAGGTTATAGCCACCGAGATCAAAATGACACAAAGACAGGTCGACACTTGGGATACTTGGAGCCACGCGCCACTCTTGATAAATCTTAGTGCAGGTTTCAGTCTTATGAACCGCATCAAGCTGAAGCCAGTAGTGGTCAACTCGAGCCGTATAACTGAACGGTTGGAGCGGCAGTCGCGCAGTATTAACCAAATGCACTGAGATCAGCGTCTTCAGTAAATCATCCTGCTCGAGTCCTTCGTACAACGTCTCACCCGCGATCCATTCAACCAGTAAGCCTTGCTCATTGACCACTATCGGACTTGGTCCGATATCTAGGCGCTCAATAGCAGACAGTACTTGATACTCTTCATGGCGAGAGATGAAGAACGCTTTGGTGATGGGGGTAATTGGACGCCAAACATACGCGGTGCCATCGGCTAAAACCAATTTCCAACATCGATTAGTCAACCCACCTGTCAGTGTCTGTGCTCTGATTGGAGGCTCAGAAAAGTAGCCATCAAGAGAACTCAAACTGGTATCAAGAAGCTTTGCTTCAGACCAAGAAAAAATCGCCATATTTACTCCCTATAGACGTCTTAACTGCCCTATAAACGTCTTAATTTCCCTAAAAAAAAGGCACTGACCAAAAGCCAGTGCCTCTTCATTAATACCAATCACAGCAAATAACATGTACTGCGTTGAGGCATGACTAAGCCAAGTTAATAGCACACTAAACCATTTAAGAAGCTCAATAAGCTAAATTAAAAACCCAGTAAGCTAATTAGAAGCCAAGTAAACTTAATTAAAAGCCCAGTAAGCTCTTAGATTGTTGCTTACGGATTTCAGTCTCGTCAGCCCACTCAATCAAGCCAGACTCAAGATCCATTAGGCGCATAGTCATTTTGTAATATACGTCTTCGTCGCTGCCCGCTTTCTTAACGATGCTTGATAGGTTGCCGTACAACATGTACTGAGCACCAACCATTTTACCAAATTGGATTGCTGAGCTTTGATTTACAAGCTCATCGTTATTTTGGAAGTTCAACTGTTCACGAACAGACTCTACACGGTCCATATCAACGAAACGGAACTTACCAGAGTTCAGCATTTTAGTACTGATGGTATCAGTGATTGACTCAGTATCGATGTGCTCACTTGTTTTGTTCTTGATTCGCTCTACGAACACGATTGGACGTTGATCACGAGTAATGTAAGACACAGAGCCAGACGCCATCATGCTATCGACCATTTCGCCCGCAATCGTTTGAAGGTCAGTTGAACCGAAATCGATTGTCGTGGTTTCTACTGATTGTGCATCACCGTAGCTTACCTTGTTTGAACAACCGCCTAAAATAACCGCTAAACCTAGTAGCGCAATGACACTCTTTTTCATTTTGTTTCCTTAACTAATCACTAAGCGGGGTTACCCACTCTCTTAAATTTTTGTATTTTCGAATCCTTAGACCCGTTCTATCTCGTCTTTGCTATAAAGCTTGGAACCACTCTAAATATGAGCGGTTCCAAACGAAAGTTTACTGCTCTCTGAACTGAACTCTGAACTGAGTCGCTTTCGGATTTACCGACACTTCCGACAACGAAATACTTTCAAAGCCACGAACAATTTCTTGCTTCCAAGGGCCTTGCTTTAGGTTGACCTCAAGACCAGCATCGTCGTACCAGTAAAAGCGATAAAGGATATGTTGATCGCCTTTATAGTTACTGTTTAAACGCACGATTCCTCGCGTATGACCGTCGACGAGGTCAGTTCGGATATCTTCAACCTGTAAGCGGCTACCCAATACCTTATCACCAAAGAAAACGTTCTGAGTTTGACTATCTACCCTTACGCCAGCTGTATTATCAGCACAACCAGCCAGAGCCATAACCGCTGCTAAGCTCACTAACCACTTTTTCATTACAGCCTCCCTAGCTGTTTATGCCACATTGTTGCATTGTTTCCTTGTCGAGAAATCCACACCAAAGTGGTCTGCCCTTCTCGAATATCAAAGTCATACGTTTTAGCGCCCGCTTCTAACGTATATTGACCACTGTTTGCTACAAACGTGCTGGTCTTTATTTCCGCAGGCAAAGATTGCCAGCTTCGAGTGTCTGGTTGTTCCGTGAATGCATTCCAGACATTGAACAAAATGTTACCGACATCGTTACCTTGAGTTGCTTCTTTACGGATGCGATCTTTCGCGACCACACGTAACGCTTGGCGAATAACAATGCTCGTCATACGTTCAGATAAATCATTCTGCGCCATCGCATTCACATCCGTAATCAAATGCTCAGACAACGGTTGCCCACTGATTCGTAGCGCAGAAAAACGTTCTACGTTTTGGCGGGGGTAATATGGCAGCGCCAGAGAATATATTGCGCCCTGATCGCGACTGTCATAAATAGGCAAATCTAATCGCCAACTGTCCATCGCTTGAACTGCACTTTGTTCTTGAAGCACAATTACTCGCCCTTCGCTTGCCCCTAACTTAGATGACTGTTTGTAGCGCTTTTTCAGTGTTGCTAAATCTTGTCGCATGCCTAAGCGAGCAGCTGTTGCCATGGTTCTATCGATGATTTCTTGGTTCTCAGGCATGATGGCCAAAGCACGTCGATAGTCCACATAAGCGCTGTTCAGATCGTTAGATGCTTCGTAAAGCAGGCCAGACAAAAACATCAGATACGCATTTTGCACAGATTGCAGCTTTTTACCCGCATCAGGATAATTCGCAAGAATACTACCCACGTTGGCAGACAACCCTTGAGATTTTGCGTCGCTAGCAGCACTTTCTAACTCAGCTTCACGTTGTTTCTTGGCTTGTTCCTGAACTTGGTTAGCGCGACGCATTTCGATCACCGCACCTTCTAAGTCATTTTTCTTTAAATAATTCAAACCAAGATATAAATGCAGAAAGCCCAACTCATAATCGGCTGGCACATACTCGGTAATATTGTCATTCACAGCCAACGCGCCGACACTGGTTGCACTGTCTGATACAGAGATCACCGCTTTACTTTGCTGATCTTTTACTGCCTGATCGGCCAGTTCGAGCGACGACTTACTCTCAGGATATTTTTGATCAAGTAGATTAATTCTACCTTTTTCAAAGTTATCAAGAATGTCACCAGCTACGTAATCTGGTAACTCTTGTTGAGCCGTTGAATAATCCCCAGACTTGACTGCTTGGTAAATTTCTTTGTTTTGCGCGCTGTAATGACTGAACAGGCTCCCTGCCGACATATTCGCACAACCCGCTGTCAACGCCGACAACAGGGCAATGGAAGCGAATCTAAACTGGTGCTTCACTTATCGTCTCCGTGCATGTTTAAAATGCCAACTTTGTTAAAAGGATCTTAAGCAAGTGGATACCTTGCTTTTTAGGCTCTACCTAATCGAAGCCGATATTCAGACAACAGATAAAACTAAAAGTTGGCATACAAACAACAAATTTTCCAACTCGCTGTTTATGTTAATTAACCATTAACTTGTATTAACGAGGTCATTAACTGTTTCGTTAGCTTATTAGCCTTTTAATTAACTCATTAAAAGCGGGCCAAGTGGGCGGCCACCAACCAAATGCATGTGAATATGGTAAACCTCTTGGCCACCGTGAGAATTGCAGTTCACAATAAGACGATAGCCATCTTCTGCAATGCCTTCTTCTTTTGCTAACTTACGAGCAACAGTAAACATACGTCCCATCATTGCTTCATCTTCCTTTTCAACATCATTCGTTGTTGGAATCAGCTTGTTAGGAATAATTAGAATATGACTAGGAGCACGAGGGTTAATATCGCGAAATGCGGTTACTAAATCGTCTTGGTATAGCAAATCAGCTGGAATTTCTTTATTGATGATCTTACTAAAAATGGTTTCTTCAGCCATGTATCTCTCCGATAAAACATTTATTTTTTAATGCTTTGAGTATGCGCTATGCCGCATCAAACCACAATAAACCTGCTTTAAAGCATAATAAAAAACACCGTTCAAATCAAAAAAAACACGCCTTATCTCTCAAGAACGGCATATTGGCTAGGACAAAGGGCTATTTTTGACGTGTGCGTCATAAAATGCGTAAGCCGAGCTCAATAGAATCCTGATAATTTTGTTAGTTTTGTTTTGACCTGGTATTAGGTCCACATTTATTTAGGGAGAAAGTCATGAAGGGATCTGTGATCAAGCGTATGTACGCTGGTTTCGCACTGATCATCATCATGTTCGCAGTCACGATAACCATCATGACGAGCAGCATGAATCAGATACATAGCAATTTTGAGAGCGTCTCAAAAGTATCATTGCCGCTGGTTGCGCTTTCAAACCAAACAAGTGTCCAATTACTTTCCGCTGACAAGTCATTTAAAGACTTCTTAACCACACAAAATTCTGAGCGTATGTCTGCAATGCGTACAGAGTTTGCTGCATCACAAAACGCTTTTTCTGAAGTTCTAGGTAGCCTAGAAACAGCAAGCCAAGACAATACCTCGCTCACTGAGCGCATCACGCAATTAAGAGCGATGGAAGAACGTTACTTCACCGAAGCAGATGAAGCGATGAACAATTATATCGCTATGTTTGAAGCGCAAGAGCAAGTACAAAAAGCATCACGTGATTTCCAACGCTTACATTCAGAATTGACCGTTGGCATGAAAGAGTACGTTGCCGACCAAAAAAGCATCTCTGTAAAAGTGATGGCAAAGAGCTACTTTATTAAACTACAAGACGCCGAGGTGATTACCTCTGATGCACTAGCAAGTTCTGATGTTGCCTTCGTACAAAAAGCCGTTAACCAAAACAAAAAGGCCGTTACCCACCTAAACTACGCGTACCGTGGCTTAGCGACACAATTGCCTGCGATAAAAAATGTTTTCGATGAATCGGTTAAAAACTTCACCAAAGACGTGGGACAAAAAGGCGGTGTTTTAGATAAACATAATAACTATCTGAAAGCGAAAGAAGCCTTGTACATCAACATTGCTAATCTAGCCGTTGAAGTCGACCAAGCAATGGCGGTACTGGATTCTTTCAACGTCACAGCGGAAGAGCAACTCAACTCATCATTAGCAGATGCGAGCAGCATCTACGACAACGGTCTATTCAAAGCGATTGCAATTGGCATTGTTGTCACCGTATTCGCTGCAGCAATTGGTTACCACATTGCACATAGTGTAAGAGAGCCACTAACGCGTATCCTAGGTACATTAGAAGGCCTGACTGAAGGAGATATGACTCAGCGTATCGATATTCGATACGACAACGAATTCAGCCGAGTAAGTCGTCACATCAATACCTTAGCCGACAACCTGCACAATATTCTGGTGAAACTGAATGACGCTTCAGATGACCTAACCAATACTGCAAGCGTAAACCAAAAAACCTCTTCTGAGACACAGGCTCAATTGAACAGCCAGCGTGAACAAACAGCAACCGTCGCAACGGCAATGACACAAATGTCTCACTCTGTACAAGAAGTAGCAAACAGCGCGCAAAACTCGTTAACTATGGTTCAACAAGTAGAATCGGCTTCTGAATCAGGTCGTCAGGTCATGAACACCAACATCAGTACCATTAATCAACTTGAGGTGCGCCTGACTGAATCCGTGGGTGCTGTAGGCGAGCTACAACAAATGAGTAGCCAGATTGGCTCTATCCTCGATGTTATTCGTGGTATTGCAGATCAAACCAACCTACTTGCACTCAACGCAGCAATCGAAGCCGCGCGCGCAGGTGAACAAGGCCGTGGATTTGCTGTAGTTGCCGATGAAGTCCGAGTACTGGCACAAAAGACAACTCAATCGACGTCTGAAATTGAGACCATGATCAGTAACCTACAATCAAGTTCTAAAACAGCAAGCAATGTGATTGAAAGCTGCATGAGCGATATGGATATGTCGGTTCAACAAGCTTCAAGTGCTAATAGTGCTATGGAAGAAATTCAGGCATTGATTCTAGAAATCAGTCGAATGAGTACGCACATTTCTCAAGCCGCGGCTGAGCAGAGTGAAACTTCGGGTGATATCGCGCGTAACATTGAAGACATCAACCAGATTGCTGATAAGAGTTATCAAGCGATGTCATCAATTGCAGAGGCAAGCCAAAACCTAACAATTCTGGCAAACCAGCAAGGCGATTTAGTTCATCAATTCAAGCTATAAGTAAACGAAGAACCAATAGATATTCACCTGAAATGTTGGGATATCTCACCCAATAGTGATAACTAATTGAACAAGGGCAACTTTTATCAAGGGTTGCCCTTGTTTTTTATGAGCTTTGTCATTATATGATTATAAAGGCTTGCTGCTTCCCGTTTTTCTTTCACCTTTATGAGCGAGCCGCTATTAAGGAATTTATATGGCTGTTCATGTTGGCATTATCGATCAAGACCCCATTCGGTTGATCACCCCACTACTCGACAACCGAACGATCAGCACTCACATCGTGTTCATCGGTGACAAAAATCAAATCAGTATCTATCAACGCTTAGACAGCGTTTTGCAGAAACGTGATATTACGAGTGAATTTTTCGAGATTCCAACTATCGTAAACACCTCTGCAATTAAAGAATCGATCCAAAACCTTGCTGAAGACTTAAAAGCTCGGGGACAAGAAGTGAAGCTCAACGCAAGTTGTGGCCTTCGTCACCGCCTACTGTCTGTCTACGAAGTATTTCGTACTTACCACTGGCCAATCTTTGTTGTTGAACCAAACAGTGACAAACTGTGCTGGCTTTACCCGAATGGTAAAGAAGACGCACAAGTTCAAGACCGCATCACTATCGATGACTACTTAACGGTATTCGGTGCTCGTGGTGAATTCAGCGATGTACAACTGTCTCCGCAACTTGACCAAAAACTGTATGAACTGGGTGAGCGTTGGGCAAGTAACGCATTAGAATTAGGCCCAGGTCTTGCTACATTGAACTACCTTGCAACAACCTGCCGTAAAGAACAGAGGCTTGATGTGGGCTTGTCTGAGAAGCAACAAGGTTATCGCGAGCTGAACATGCTGTTGAGCGATTTGGTTGAAGCTAAGATTGCCACTTATGACAATGGTATTTTGACGTTTGCCAATGAAGACGCGCGACGCTTCTCAAACGGCGAATGGCTTGAAACATTGGTTCATAGCACCGTTAAGCAGATCCAAGATGACATGCCGACCATTCAAGATCGCTCTTTGAATGTTCAGGTTTATCGTCAGCTCGGTGAGCGCGAAGTTCGTAATGAGCTTGATGTTGCTTCTGTAGTGAACAATAAGCTGCACATCATCGAGTGTAAGACCAAAGGTATGAGAGATGATGGCGATGATACCTTGTACAAGCTGGAATCGCTCAGAGACCTGCTAGGTGGCCTACAGGCCCGTGCAATGTTGGTGAGCTTCCGCCCTCTTCGTCATAATGACATCACACGAGCAGAAGATCTTGGCCTAGCATTGATTGGCCCTGACGAATTAAAAGATCTTAAAACACATCTCGCGGCATGGTTTACCGCTGCCGGTGGTGATGAAGATTTAGAGTGCTAATTTAAGAAACTCGAACATATCGAATTCTCAAAAAACAAAAAGGCGAATGACCACTTAAGTCACTCGCCTTTTTTGTACCCGTAACGATTATGCCAATCGTAGTAAATGACTTATATCCACTACCCCGCCCGTATTGACAAGGTAAAAAGCTCAAAGGACTTGTAAACACGCAAAAAAATGGCCACATCATTCGATGTGGCCATTTTCAAAATTTGAAGTCGTTTTAAGACTTAAAGCACTTAAAGCACTTGAAGACTTAAAGCACTTGAAAACTAAAAGTACTGTTACCGACTTAAAGCATTTTACGAGCAGCTTCTACAACCACTTTGATTGAGCGCGCTTCCGTTACTTTTAGTGTCTCGTGATCAGGTATCTCTTTTTGAGTACGGTTGATGATCACACCAGCAACACAACCTGCTTTCAAACCAGAACTTGCACACATTGTTAGTAGCGTTGCAGATTCCATTTCGAAGTTAAGAACACCCATGTCTTGCCATTCTTGCATAGAACCTTGGAAACGCTTAACCACGCGACCAGAGAACGTGTCGTAGCGCTCTTGACCTGGGTAGAAAGTGTCACTTGAAGCGGTTACGCCCATGTGAACTGCTGCGCCTGATTCTTCAACTGCTGCTTTCATTGCTGTAGCAACTTCGAAATCAGCAACTGCTGGGAACTCCATAGGAGCGAAGTGCAGGCTAGCGCCGTCTAGACGAACAGAACCCGTAGAAACAATCATGTCACCCACGTTTACGTGAGGTTGGATCGCACCAGTCGTCCCAACACGTAGGAAAGTACGAACGCCAAGCTGAGCAAGCTCTTCAACTGCGATAGAAGTAGATGGGCCGCCGATACCTGTTGAACATACAACAACTGGCTTACCGTCTAGCTCTGCGCGGTAAAGCGTGTATTCACGGTGACTCGCAAGAAATACGGGATTCTCCATCTCTTCTGCAATTTTTTGCACACGAGCAGGATCACCAGGAATGATCGCAAGAGTAGCACCGTTAAGATCTGCTTCAGTAACACCTAAGTGGAAAACAGCTTGAGACATAGTTCGCTCCTTTTGGCTTATTGGGCTTTTTACCCTTATTTAAGCTCATAGTAAATTCGTGGGGTACAAACACACTCTAACCAAGCTCATAATGAAATGAAGTGACGAACATCACACCAATGATCGCAACAATATTTCAGGTTTCACGAAAAACCGATTGGCATCACAAAAATAAGCAATCCGAACGGCTGCGTTGCATACTAATGAGACAAAAAACGCCTTTAACGTATGACCGCTAAAGGCGCTTTTATACGAGATGCTTCTTATATAAGACGCTTTTAAAATTAAGAGCGTCTATGTCTGAGAGCTGAACTTAATCCGCTTTAGACTTGAATCGAAGCAGGCGCAGTGCGTTGAGTGTCACCAGAGCTGTCGCGCCACTATCTGCAAGAACGGCAACCCAAAGCCCGGTAATACCAAGCAAACTGGTCACCAAGAACACACCTTTCAAACCGAGCGCTAGTGCTACGTTTTGACGAATGTTATTCATAGTCGCTTGCGACAATTCAATCATCGCGGGCAGCTCAGTTAAACGGTTGTGAGTCAGTGCTGAATCTGCCGTTTCAAGCGCAACATCAGTACCACCACCCATAGCAATACCGACATTCGCCGTTTTCATTGCTGGCGCATCGTTGATGCCATCACCGACCATAGCAACGTGTGACTGTTGAGATAACTCTTCAACATAAGACACCTTGTCACTTGGAAGCAGGCTCGCTTTATATTGCATACCAATTTTGCTGCTGATCGCTGCTGCGCTTCGTGGGTTGTCCCCTGTGAGCATGATAGATTGAATACCCAAGTCATTAAGTCGTTCAATCGCAAGCTTAGCGTCACTACGTAACGTATCTTGCCAAGCAATCAAACCAATCACAGTCGTAGCTTGTTCTGTTGACTCTTCTAGATCTTTAAGCTCAAGAGCAACCACAACCGTCTTGCCCTCGCCTTCTAATGCTTCTACCTGAGAAACCACATCGGGTCCAAGAGCGAACGTGACTTTAGACGGTGATAAAACCTGATACTTAACACCATCGACATCGCCTTCAACACCGCTACCAATGAGCGCTTTCTTGTTGTGTGACTCAGGGATCTCAACATTCAGCTCTTTAACTTTAGCGACAAGCGATTGCGCCAAAGGATGAGTCGAACCAACTTCAATCGCCCCAACTACACGAAGCATCGCGTCTTGTTTCCAACCTGATAGAGGTTGAATATCCGTAACCTGAGGCTTACCTTCAGTCAGCGTACCTGTCTTATCAAAGGCAATCGTTTGAATTTTCCCTAACTGCTCTAGTGCCGCGCCGCCTTTAATTAATGCGCCACGTTTCGCCGCTGCTGCTAAACCAGAAGTAATTGCAGCAGGTGTCGAGATAACCAACGCACACGGACAAGCAATCAACAATAGAGCTAGACCTCGGTAAACCCAGGTTTCCCAAGGCTGCGCGAACAGCAATGGTGGGGTGATGATGACCAACAGAGCCACCAACATCATTAGTGGTGTGTACCAGCGGCTAAACTTATCGAGGAAACGTTCAAGCGGTGCTTTACGAGATTCTGCTTCTTCAATCAAGTGAAGAATACGGTCGATCGCATTCTCACCCTGTTTTGACGTGATGGTGATACGAACGACTTTATCGACCACCACAGCACCAGCCATGATGCTGTTGCCTGCTATATGTTCGACAGGAACAGACTCACCCGTTAGCGCACTTTCATCAAAGCTCGCAGCGTCGGTAATAAGTTGACCATCAGCAGGTAAACGAGAACCCGCCGCCACTTCAATCACGTCACCAGGAGCAAGTTCACTTACTGCAACGTCAACACGTTCGCCGTTGATAATCTTGGTGGCATTTTCTGGCACCAATGCCATTAAGGCTTGAACACCACTTCTTGCTCTTGATGAAGCAAATGCCTCTAGACGCTCACCAATCAAAAACAGTAACAGAACCATCGCAGCTTCAGCTGTTTCGCCAAGGTATAAAGCACCGAGCGCGGCAACACTCATTAAGGTTTCGATTGCAAACGGCGTACCTGAACGTGCCAATTGAACTGCTTTCTTGGCCACTGGATACAAACCAAGCAAACAGGTTACGGTAAACAAACCTTCACTTAGTTGAGGAGAAGTACTTTTCAACAGTGCTGCGAAGAGCATTGCGGCTGCAATCGCTATAATTTGTAAATTAGGTTGGATATGAGCTTGCCCAAAAGTCTCGGGGTGCTGTTTTTCTTTTTTAGAACCAACTTCCGAAAGAGGGAAGCCCGTTTTGATAGAGACCTGTTCAATGGTGTCGGCAAGACTTTCATTGTCGAATTTCACAACTAGCTTTTCGGTGGCAAAGAGAACTTTGGCTTGAATAACACCTTCAATGTTACTAACAGCTTTCTCTATTTTTTTAGCACAAGCTGGGCAGTCCATTCCTGAGACCAACCAACTTTTAGAAAATTGGGCATTTAAAGTTTGAGTAGAGGACTGACTGTCTTCTTCTCCAGTGTCTGAACCACAACAATCATCTCCTGACGATGAAGACGCAGTAACAGAAGAGCTGCAACATGAAGATGAAGTACCGGCTGCGGTAATGCTTGAAATTTTAGGGCTAGAGCAACTTGCTCCAGTCGCTTGTGGTTGAACGTCCACTTTTGTTGAGCGGCACGCTGCGTGTTTTGCGCACATAATGTATCTCCTTAATACTCAAAAGCCTTGAGGTTATTGCTCACTCATGAGCAACAGAACCTTAAGTACAACAAAAGTATAAACCTTGGAGACTACTCCAAGGTCAAGAACAAATTGTCCAAGACCAAGAAGAAATTTACAAACCAACTAATCTATATTGGAGTGTCGCTGTTATTGCGACTTGAGCTCTTTACACTCTTCTCTGTTCGCCGATACATCATCAATAAGAACGGCATCATGTGAACAGAATGGTTGTGTATTCAAGCTGACTATCGACACATCGTCTTCTACAGGATCAAATTGGGAACCTTGCATAAGCTCGGCAATATGATAGCGAAGCACTAGGGTACCGAGTATTCCGAACAAAACATTGCCCAAGGCTTGCCCATACAGCACACCCAATGCGCCATACCATTGCGAGCCTAAGTAAACGAACGGCAATGTACCGAGAGTGGCTTTACCCAGATTCAGTGCTGTCGAGTAAAGCGGTTTACCTAAGTTATTAAAAGACGTGTTGGCAACAAACAGTGCGCCGTTGAAGGTGAAGGTTAACGCCACATAGGTACAGAATGCAGCAACAATAATTGCTGCATCACCTTGTAGGCTAAAGCCTTGGATCACATAGTCTTGGACAAAGTATAAGAGAATACAAACGGTGATGGTGTACGCCGTAGTAACCAACAATGAGTTGTTGAGTGTTTCTTTTACTCTGTCCATTCGCTCTGCACCAAAGTTTTGCCCAATGATAGGGCCCACAGCGCCAGACAAAGCAAAGATAACCGCAAAACAAACCGGCGTCAGACGACCTATCACAGCAAAGCCCGCGACAAAATCCTCTCCGTATTGTGCAATCCCCGTCGTTACAATCGCATTACCGATAGGCGTTGCGGTATTGGTGATAATAGCAGGCAGCGCAATAGCCAATATTGGTCGAATATTAATGCGCCATTGTACAAAAGAAGGGGGAGCCACCAGCTGGTGACTGCGAATCAAAGGGTAAAGCGAGAAAAAGAGTACCGAAAAACGAGCAAAGACAGAAGCGATAGCCGCCCCTTCGATGTTCCAACCAAAACCAAAAATAAACAAAGGGTCGAGAATCGCGTTAACAATGCCGCCCGACAAGGTCGCCCACATCGAACGTTTGGCATCACCTGCAGCTCTCAAGCCTGCACCCGCAGCCATCGCTAGCGCTAGAAATGGCCCGCTTGGCAATAAGATCTGCAGGTAAGCTTGCGCCCGCTCTGCGGCAACCCCTTTTGCACCAATCGCAGCAAGTAGCTCTGGGATATAGGCGAACATCACCGCAGTAATCGTCAAACTGATGACAAAAGCAGTCAGCATAATACTAGTAGCGAGGTTTCGAGCGTGTTCTTGATTCTTTGAACCAATAGCTTTGGAAACCAACGCACCCATAGCAATAGAAGTACCGATCGAAACGGAGGTAGAGAAAAATGTCAGTGTGCCTGCAAAACCAACAGCCGCGGCCAATTCGACTTGTCCCAACATACTGATGAACAACATATCGAGTAAATCGACCACGAATAACGCCATCAAACCAACAGAGCCAGCCCCCGACATCACCAATATGTGGCGCATCGTTGAACCTTCTACAAACTTCGCAGTTTGATTTGACATGAAACCTCCAAAAGTTGGAACACCACAAAATAAAGCTCTATAAGCTAGTCAGCCACAAACTAGGGATCTACAAAAAAGATCCACTAAGAAAAGCTCTACAAAGAAAAAAGGCGCTAGTGCGCCTTTTCAATTGAGGGTATTGAGAAAAATAATCGTTCTTAACACACCACTATACATGATGTTTAAAACTATACCTGATGTTTAAAGCATTCATCTAAGTTCTTGCCGATTGCTCTCAAAACATCGGTTCGAGTGATCATTCCCACTAGCTTTTTGTTATCGAGTACCGGATAAGCTTTGGGTTTTCCAACTTGCATCATATCTGCCAATTCAATAATGGATAACTCAGGTGATACCGAGAGAACTTCTTGGTACATACAATCACCTACAATATGCGTGTCTTGGCAGAAATAGCTCACCTTCACTAACTTCTCGAGTAAATCTTGTTCAGAAAGGAAACCAATCACTTGTTCATTATCATCAATGACTGGACCACCCATATGATGGCTGCGCATTACTCTGTCTAACGCGAGACTTAACGGCATGTCAGGAGTGAATGTCACAACCTGCGGCGTCATGTAATCTTTCACTTTAATAGAATGCATTGCGTTCTCCCTAAAATACGTTTTGTTATCGATTTTTCTATCGTGTTACCTTAATTGTTGTCTAAAATCTTGATTTTACTAAATGGATTTCAACAATTTTATTGATAGGCAAAACCTACCAAAGCAAAAAACGAGGTAACAAAAGGCTTGCACGCATGCCTATGAAGCAAAAATTTAAACACCGCTTACAAACTCTTACCTTTGATTCCTCCCATAAGCTAGCCTGAATACATAAATACTGTAACCTTCATCACACTAATAATAAAAAGCTCAGCTTAGGTAATTTATGCAACACGACAACAACATGTACGCGTATGTTTATGCAGACAACGAAGGTACAGAGAACACACTTATCGCTACTGTCGACAACCAAGAAAAGCCCCTAATCTCAAGCTGTTTTAATGAGATAAAGCGCATGTCTAACTTAGCTATTGATCTTGCAGCAGAACACAACTTGAAAGTGAAACTGGTTAAATACGGAAGAGAACAAGAGATCGACTTCGGCCTATTCCTAAAATAGCGCAGTCATAACGCATGTCATGTGCGGCAAGCTTAAGCAGCATGGTCAACAGCACAGAACACTGTTGAATAACATGTTATGAGTAGGCAATCACCTTGACAATGATTGCCTACTTAATTCAACAGCGAATACCTACCACGGTAAATATACGAAAAAGGCCAGCATTCGCTGACCTTCTCATTCACGATTTCAATCGCTATACGTTATTTGCTAGCTCTTAACGACTGGCTAGTAGCTACTAACGAGTGCAATAGGCTTCCCACAAACGCGCTGCCTTTGAGTAAGCTTCAGCCTTATCGTGCGTTTCTGCGAATAAAATTGCCGTCATACTATCCACAACACTATTCGCCATCAGCTCCATCTCATCTTCCGGTGTACCCAGTACACATTCAGAAGGTAGAGGCAGCTCAGCATTCATCGTGCCTTCCCAGTAGAAAGATTCCACCTTTTCAGGAGAACTCATCCAGACAGTTTGGCTTACCTTGGGGTTGTATTCTGATTCGCCATTCATGCCTTTAAATGAAATCACCGAGTGGGATTTATTGCCAATCACATGCTCAACTTCTGCATGAAGCTGTGGGAATCCAGGGTGAAAGCTGCCACGCAAGCCTAAACGTCCACCACCAGGGTTCAATGCACGAACAACGGTATTAATCGGAGTTCTCAGTCCATAACGATGTTTCCAACCAATCATAGTTTGAGCTTGTGGGGCGAAGTTCGCCAAAGGCAAGTAAGCAATACCATCGGCTTCTAGAATCTGCTTTGCGTCTTGCGGATCTTGCGCGCTGCGAACGCCGACACATTCTAAATGCGTTTCGGCATGCGTACGACCACTGGGTTTGTCCATGTAGCCATGCATTAATACTTTATAGCCGTTGTCAGCTAGAATTTTTGCTGCCAACAGGTTCCAAGGCTTTCCACTGGCGTTGTCGTTGCGCTTACCTGCATAACACGGCCAATCGATATCAGCACCTAAGTCTGGCACTCGAGATTGAAACGCTTTTACAAAGCCTGCGATCTCTTCATTGGTTTCATTCTGCACACGAATCAACATCAGTAGCATAGCCATTTGGTCGTCACCGACCTCTCCGCTTAAATACTCATCCATGATGCGGTAGGCTTGTTCGAACGACAAAGGCTTACGACCTCTTTCCCCTCGTCCAACTGTACGAATACACTCTAAAATACTACTCATTGATTGTTTATTCTCTTCCGTTGATATCAATAAAATTCGAATACGTTTTCGATTCTATGACACCCGCAGTTCATTGCAAAGCGATTCAGGTGCTAGCGTGCTAATTACCAATACACTGATTGGCATTCTAAAAGTAAACTTACTGGTGTAAAATTAGAGTATGCAATGCTAACCGCGACATATTGAGTAATATCCAGATGACGGTAAAAAAAACACTAAGCCAAAGAAAACGTGAATCGATCGTTGCCGCTGCTATCACAGAGTTTACTGAGCATGGCTACAAGGCCACCAGCATGGATAAAATATCGAGCCGCGCGGAAGTATCAAAGCGCACCGTATACAATCACTTTGCCAGCAAAGAACTGCTTTTAGATGAGATTTTGGACAGCATTTGGAGCAAGACTCTCACCGCGACGCATTTCCCTTATCAAGCAGAACTGCCTCTTGATGAGCAACTCACTTCGATTGCCAATCAAGAACTAGAACTTTTAGAATCAGAAGGTTTTATCGACTTATCTCGCGTGCTGTTCTCAGAGTATTTTCATAACGCCGAACTGGCGCATCAAGCGATGGAGAAATATTCCCAAGCAGAAAGTGGACTCACAACCTGGATTAAAGCAGCACTGGCAGATGACCGCTTAATTGAACTAGACCCTCTATTTGCATCTACCCAGTTTATTGCACTGTTAAAGTCTTTTGCATTTTGGCCACAAATCATTGGTCATGCGCCCTCTCCTGATAAGCAGCACAAGCAAATAATCATTAATTCCAGCGTCGAGATGTTCCTTAAACAGTACCAAGCGTAATAAAAGTTGAGCTCTGCTAAGTTTTGTTGGGTTTAATTAGAGATGCGTAAACGAGTGATGTATCATGCGCTCGTTCTACGCTTTCCTGTTTAGCGGTTGCAGAATGTGATTCATACCAACCTTAATTCGGACACAAAGACCAATATTCCATGCCAAAGTTGATAAGCAAAATTTGGGTACATGCTTTTATGCTATTCGCTATGTTAGTGGCCACCGTCAGTGTGGACAGTATCGCGAACGCCAATGCTATGCAGGTAACTCAAAATCTATCAACCTTATCGCTGAACACCGATTCCTCATTCGACACCAGTGACTCATTCCCATATTCCAGCGCGCAACCCAATGTAGAACACCACTGCTGTGGCTCTGTATGCTTACTTAAAATGCCACCGTTGATTGTGTCAGAGTCTTTTGATACCCAAATTGGTTCATTGGCTTTGATCGAGAAAGAGCCTTCACACAAGGCAATCATGTCGCCACAAGCTCCTTATCGCCCTCCTATTTCTTAATTGTTTGTCCCTGTTTGGCAACGCTTGCCAACGTATTACTAATACAGCTCTATCGCTGTAAACAATGACATCCAAATTTAGGAAATAACACATGAAAAAGCTATTTAGCCTATTCGCAGCTCTGATCATGAGCGCTTCAATTAATGCCGCTCAGTTTGAAGAAGGTACTCACTACAAGATCCTCGACGTAGCGAAAGCAGATAAACCCGTCGTTACCGAGTTCTTCTCGTTTTACTGCCCTCATTGCTACAAATTTGAAGGCGTCATTGAGTTCCTTAAACAAGATCTACCAGAGTCAGCAAGCTTTCAAAAAGTGCACGTAGCGTTTATGGGCAACGACATGGCTGTGCCTATGGCAAAAGCTTACGCGACCATGATTGCACTCGACGCTGAAGACAATATGGTTCCAGCAATGTTCGCCAAAATTCACGAGAAGCAACAGACTCCAAGAAACGAAGCGGAACTGCGCCAGATCTTCATTGATAACGGTATCGATGCGAAGAAGTTTGATGCGGCCTACAACGGTTTCGCAGTTAACTCAATGCAGAAGCGTTTTGATAAGCAGTTTGATGCGAGCACATTAACTGGCGTTCCGGGCGTATTAGTTAACAACAAATACATCGTAAAACCGGATCAAATCAAGAGCTACGAAGAGTACAACCAGCTGGTGAATTACCTTCTAACGCTTTAATCAAAAGCGATAGTCTCTAAAAGCTCAAAAGCCAGCGACCTGTTCGCTGGCTTTCTTGTCTATACGAGTGAAGTGAGCGCGCAATGGCACGCTCGAAGATCATTCAGATCGCCCTTGAATACACGTCAAAATCACTGTTCACTGGCATCCGCCGTTATTTCTCATATACTGCACCCTATTACGTCATCCACTACTCTGTAGTACTCAAAATATTAGTACTCGAACATTGGGCACCTTTATGATTATTCTGACCACTAACTTTGGCGACATCGAAATTGAACTTAACCTTGAGAAAGCGCCAGTAAGTTCAAAAAACTTCCTTAAATACTGCCAAGAAGGCTTCTATGAAGGCACCACGTTTCACCGTGTGATTGAAGGCTTTATGATTCAAGGTGGTGGACACACTATCGACATGACAGAGAAACCAACACACGCACCTATCGTCAATGAAGCAAACCGCGGACTAAAGAACGTGATTGGCTCAGTGGCAATGGCTCGTACTGATGCTCCACATTCTGCAACTGCGCAGTTCTTTATCAACCTTGACGACAATGATTTCCTTGACCATACAGCAACGAGCAACGCAGGCTGGGGTTACGCAGTGTTTGGCAAAGTATCGGCAGGCATGGATGTGGTCAACAAGATTGCTGTCGCTCCAACGACCACTCGCTGGGGACACGAAGATGTACCTTGCGAAGATATTGTGATTACCAAGGTCACGATTCGCGATTAATTCAAAATTAGCAGTCAATTCGCTTTTTTATCAAATAACGAAGCAATGTTGGTGCTAATTGCATCGGTATTAGTTACGATGACAATAGTTGTAATGTCATCATAAGAATTAGGTACTGACGGATGTCACAAGAATTTGATAGACAAAATAGCTTTGGTTGGATGATCAACGTGATCGCCAATAAAGCGAGCAAAGATTTCGACACAGAATTGAAAGAACATGGCTTAACCATAGCGCTCTGGCCAACCTTGATGTGCCTATGGGAAGAGGAAGGTATTACTCAGCGTGATATCGCGGCAAAGTCCAAAGTCGAGAATTCAACAACGACACGCACACTAGACAAGCTAGAAAAGCTTGAACTGGTTGAACGCAGAGCCGATCCAAACAGTCGTCGTTCTTTCAGAATCTACTTAACAGAAAAAGGGAAAGCACTCGAAGAACAGTTGATTCCAATCCCTACTCGTTTAAACAAAGAGTTGATGAATGAATTAGACGCTGAAGAACAACAGCAGATGCTCAAGCTACTTCAAAAGATGGTCGCAGCAATCTGATTTTACTGTGACTGGACTGCTAATGCATGCTTAATGAGCTCTAAACATGCACGAACCAACAACCAATACTCGGCCTTGCGCCGAGTGTTTTATTTTCGTCTAGACCATTTGATATAACAAAATAACGAACCAATAATTACCGCTCCGCCTAGTAGCTTTTGCATCTCAACCGTTTCTCCCAACACGCTGACACTCAATAACAATGTCCACACCGGCTCAAGAATCATGATCAATGCCGCCACTTCCATGTTCACGGAGTGCTGACCGACAGTTTGCAATAAGTAACGGATCGATGTCGCGACAACCGCTGAGACGATAAACCAGAATATTAAGGTTTGAGTTATTTCAAACTCTGGTTGAGTGGTCATCGAAGCAAACGCTAACCCACTAACACCCACCACAAAAAGCTGAACGCAAATTGAAGCTATAGGTTTGATATTAGTAATCACTCGCTTATTCATGACAAAGTGAACCGAAAGCAACATCGATGCTAATAGGAAATAGAGCTGACTCTGCTCAACGTGCCAACCGTTAGTTAGGGTCAGTAGCAACATACCGATAATCGCAATTGGAAATGACATCCAGAAGGCACAATTAGGCTTAACTCGAAATATAATCCAAGAGACAAACGGCGCGATGATCATAGCTAAGCTCATGATAAACGCTCCTTCCGACAAACTTTCCGTCATTGATACCGCAAATACCCATACTTGCAATGAAGCAGACAGCAACAAGCCAACGCCGCAAAGAGAAAATATCTGCTTAAGCGAAAGCTTACGAATGTGATGAATACAAAATGGCAAAAGAATCAAACTCGCGACGAAGAATCGCACACCAATGAACACTGGCCCAGGCATTTCTAACACCACCAGCTTAGATGCAATCCATCCAATCCCAGCTAACAAGGTAGCAAATAGGAGATAAAGCTCTCCGCGCATCGCTTTCGTCATCTTACTTGGTCCAATAACAAAAAAAGCAACCCGACTCTGCAGGTTGCTTTTTATAAACATTCAACAGGATCGAGATATTATCTCAATACTCAGCTTCAGGCAGCTATTTTTAGCCTGCGTATTTTGGGTAATCCGTTAAACCTTTTTCAGCACCACCAAACAATGTGTTTGGATCGTGCGCTGCTAATGGGTAACCATTTTGAATACGAGCGGGTAGATCTGGGTTTGCTACGAATGGACGACCGAAACCAACCATATCAGTTACGCCTTCAGCAACCGCTTTTTCGCCGCGCTCGCTGTCGTATTTACCTGCGTAAATCAGCGCGCCATTGTAAGCTTTACGAACCGCTGCTTTAAACGCTTTTGGCGTTTCAGGTGCGTCGTCCCAATCGACTTCTGCAACGTGTAGATAAACAATGTTGTATAAGTTAAGTAGCACCGCCGCCGCTGTGTAAGTCTCTACTGGCGTAGCGTCAACCGTACCATTCAACGATGTGAACGGAGCAAGGCGAACACCTACACGGTCAGCACCAATCGCTTCGACCATAGCTTCAACCACTTCACCTAGGAAACGTAAACGGTTTTCAATTGAGCCACCGTATTCGTCAGTGCGGTTGTTTGCTTCAGAGTCGATGAATTGGTTAATCAAGTAACCATTCGCGGCGTGAAGTTCGATACCATCAAAGCCCGCTTCAATCGCGTTCAAAGCCGCTTGGCGGTATTGACCAACCACGTTTTTGATGTCTTCTTTCGTCATCTCACGAGGTTCAACCACATCCACAAAACCCGGCTCATCAGTGCCATTATCGATGAATACTTTTACGTTTTCTGCTTTAAGTGCAGAAGACGAAATTGGTTGTTCACCACCAATGTTGTCTGGGTGTGTTACACGGCCTACATGCCAAAGTTGAGCGAAGATAACGCCCTCTTTTTCATGTACTGCATCGGTGACTTTTTTCCAACCCGCAATCTGCTCATCAGAGTAGATACCCGGAGTCCAAGCGTAGCCTTGACCCATAGGTGAAATTTGTGTGCCTTCAGCGATAATCAAACCTGCAGAAGCGCGTTGAGCGTAGTAAGACGCCATCATATCGTTTGCTGAATTGCCAGGTTGCGTTGCGCGAGAACGCGTCATCGGTGGCATAACAATACGGTTTTTAAGTTCGATACTACCAAGTTGAATTGGTTGAAATAGTGCGTTTGTCATTGTTATATCCTCGATTAACCCAGTTGAATCAGTTCGATTTGGTAGCCATCTGGGTCTGTGATAAATGCGATGTGCGTTGAGCCACCTTTTACTGGCCCCGCTTCACGAGTGACGTTGCCACCCAGTGATTTGATCTTGTCGCATGCGGCGTAAATATCTTCCACACCCAATGCCAAATGACCAAACGCGCTGCCCATCTCGTACTCGTTAGTATCCCAGTTGTACGTTAGCTCGATAGTCGTGCCGCCTTGTTCGTAGCCAACAAAAACCAATGTGTAGCGGTAATGCCGATCAGTTAA
>NZ_JBFRKT010000003.1:0-146923 GCF_041469545.1 Vibrio sp. 10N.286.49.C3 | reverse complement strand
ACAACTGACGTAACAGGCGACATCACTCTACCAGAAGGCGTAGAAATGGTAATGCCAGGTGACAACGTTCAAATGACTGTTGAGCTAATCGCTCCAATCGCAATGGACGAAGGTCTACGTTTCGCAATCCGCGAAGGTGGCCGTACAGTTGGTGCTGGTGTTGTAGCTAAAATCTTTGCATAAGATTTGACGAACCACTAGTAAAAAGGGCATCATTTGATGCCCTTTTTCTGCGCTGAAAAAAGAGTTGGGTGTTTTGACATCAATTTTAACTCTTAGCAAAGAATTAAACGGTCTTTTTAACTAAAATGACTGTTAGATGTGTTGTTTTGCAACGCAAAGGAATGTGCCCTGCAACAGCGGGGTTATTGTCGTCTATATTTAAGACTTATCACAGGTTGGTTTTATGAAAGCAAACGCTGAAACTCCTGATAGCTCAGGTGCAGCAGATACAATGAAGTGGGTAGTCGCTTTTGTACTGTTGGCTGCTGCTGTTGTGGGTAATTACCTGTATGGTGAATTGTCTGTTGTAATTCGCGCTGCAGGTGTAGTTGTGCTGATTGCTGCCGCACTAGGCGTTGCAGCAACAACAACTAAAGGTAAAGCTGCGATCGATTTTGCAAAAGAATCTCGTATGGAGATTCGTAAAGTTGTTTGGCCTACTCGCCAAGAAACTATGCAAACTACATTGATCGTTTTAGCTGTATGTATTGTTATGTCTCTAGTGCTTTGGGGAATTGACGGCATTATGGTCCGTTTAGTTTCTCTAGCAACTGGAGTGTAGAGGGTTCTGATTCATGAGTGAAGCTCCAAAAAAACGTTGGTATGTAGTTCAAGCCTTTTCTGGCTATGAAGGTCGTGTATCTCAATCGTTACGCGAACATATTAAAATGCACGACATGGAAGAATTCTTTGGTGACGTTTTAGTACCTACTGAAGAAGTAGTGGAAATGCGTGCAGGTCAACGCCGTAAAAGCGAACGTAAGTTCTTCCCTGGCTACGTATTAGTGCAAATGATCATGAATGATGAATCATGGCACTTAGTACGCAGCATTCCTCGTGTTATGGGCTTCATTGGTGGTACCTCTGATCGTCCTGCACCAATCACTGACAAAGAAGCTGATGCTATCTTGAACCGTCTAGAGAAAGCGAGCGAGTCTCCACGTCCTAAGACAATGTTCGAAGCGGGTGAAGTGGTTCGTGTGAACGATGGTCCGTTTGCTGATTTCAACGGTACAGTTGAAGAAGTAGATTACGAGAAAAGCCGCATTAAGGTATCTGTATCGATCTTTGGTCGTGCAACACCGGTTGAGCTTGAATTTGGTCAAGTTGAAAAGCTGGACTAAAACTCTAACTTTTGAACAAGCTGTGGATAAATACTTCATAAGTTGTTCAAAATAAAAGAGTATAAAAAACCACCTTTTTAGGGTTGTTAAAGGCGCGAATTATGATTATAATTTCGCGCCTTTTTACTTCTATCGAAGTAAGAAAGAGTTAATTGAAATTAAGGGGAGCTTGCCTCAGGGCTAGCGCATGTACCCAAAAATTAGGAAATATCATGGCTAAGAAAGTTGAAGCTTATATCAAACTGCAAGTTGCAGCTGGTATGGCAAACCCAAGTCCACCGGTTGGTCCTGCTCTAGGTCAACACGGCGTGAACATCATGGAATTCTGTAAAGCGTTCAACGCAAAAACAGAATCTGTTGAGAAAGGTCTACCTACTCCAGTAGTAATTACTGTTTACAACGACCGTTCTTTCACGTTCGTAACTAAGACTCCACCTGCTGCTGTTCTTCTTAAGAAAGCTGCTGGCGTTAAGTCTGGTTCAGGTCGTCCAAACACTGAGAAAGTTGGTACTGTAACTGACGCTCAAGTTCAGGAAATCGCAGAAACTAAAGCTGCTGATATGACTGGTGCTGACATCGAAGCAATGAAGCGTTCTATTGCTGGTACTGCTCGTTCAATGGGCCTAGTGGTAGAGGGATAAGATCATGGCAAAACTTACTAAGCGTATGCGCGTAATCCGCGACAAAGTTGAAGTAACTAAAGAATACGAAATCAACGAAGCTGTTGCTCTTCTTAAAGAACTAGCTACTGCTAAATTCGTTGAGTCTGTAGATGTTGCTGTTAACCTAGGCATCGATGCTCGTAAATCTGACCAAAACGTACGTGGCGCAACTGTGCTACCTCACGGTACTGGCCGTGACATCCGCGTTGCTGTGTTCACTCAAGGTGCAAACGCAGAAGCAGCTAAAGCAGCTGGCGCAGATATCGTTGGTATGGAAGATCTTGCTGAGCAAGTGAAAAAAGGCGAAATGAACTTCGACGTTGTTGTTGCTTCTCCTGATGCAATGCGTGTTGTTGGTCAACTAGGTACAATCCTAGGTCCACGCGGCCTTATGCCAAACCCTAAAGTTGGTACTGTAACTCCTAACGTTGCTGAAGCGGTTAAGAACGCTAAAGCTGGTCAGGTTCGTTACCGTAACGACAAGAACGGTATCATTCACACTACTATCGGCAAAGCATCTTTCGAAGCTAACCAGCTTCAAGAGAACCTAGAAGCACTTCTAGTTGCTCTTAAGAAAGCTAAGCCTTCTTCAGCGAAAGGTACTTTCCTGAAGAAAGTAAGCATCTCTACTACAATGGGTGCTGGTGTTACTGTTGATCAAGCTAGTCTTGACACTCAAGCAAACTAATTTGCTTCGGCGCAGATTTAGTGTATACTTCTGCGCCTAATATTTGTGGTTGGGTGATTTTTGAAGCAATTCAGGTCATCCGTCCCAAGACCGTAGGCGCCGTACTCTTCGGAGATATGGCTTAATAAAACCTACGTAGGCGATGTTGTGGTTTGAAGTGAATTTATTCATTTTTAAATAACATCGTAAACGCTCATTACATTTTGTATGAGTGCTGTAATCACAACCAGAGGTTAATCCAAATGGCTTTAAATCTTCAAGACAAAAAAGCAATTGTTGCTGAAGTCAACGAAGCTGCCAGTGGTGCACTTTCTGCAGTTGTAGCTGATTCTCGTGGCGTTACTGTTGGCGCAATGACTTCTCTACGTAAACAAGCTCGCGAAGCGGGTGTTTACATGAGAGTTGTTCGTAACACACTAGCACGCCGTGCGATTCAGGGTACAGACTACGAGTGTCTAACTGACACTTTCACTGGTCCAACTCTGATCGCATTCTCTAATGAGCACCCAGGTGCTGCAGCGCGTCTTTTCAAAGACTTCGCTAAAGAGAATAAAGATTTCGAGATCAAAGCTGCTGCATTTGAAGGCGCAGTTACTGATGCTGAAGTACTAGCGACACTACCAACTTACGACGAAGCTATCGCACGCCTAATGATGTGCATGAAAGAAGCTTCTGCTGGCAAGCTGGTTCGTACTATCGCTGCTGTTCGCGACCAAAAAGAAGAAGCTGCGGCTTAAGCCTTGCTTTTCACTGGTTGCTATTTAAACTTATTGTTGACTTAAAAGAGAATTGTTATGTCTATTACTAACGAGCAAATCCTAGACGCAGTTGCAGAAATGTCTGTAATGCAAGTTGTTGAGCTTATCGAAGCTATGGAAGAGAAATTCGGTGTTACTGCTGCTGCTGCAGTTGTAGCTGGTGGTGCTTCTGCTGAAGCTGCTGCTGAGCAAACTGAATTCGACGTAATCCTAACTGCTGCTGGCGCTAACAAAGTACAAGTTATCAAAGCTGTACGTGGCGCAACTGGCCTAGGTCTTAAAGAAGCTAAAGGTCTTGTAGACTCAGCTCCTGCAGCGCTTAAAGAAGGCGTTGACAAAGCTGAAGCTGAAGCTCTTAAAGCACAGCTAGAAGAAGCTGGCGCTTCTGTTGAAGTTAAGTAATTATTACTTAATTTCTTAGCCGCAAGGCTAATGGCTGGTGGTTTATTAACCACCGGCCTTTTTGCGCTGTAGGGCTATGACGAAATTTCCGCTGTTTAACCGTCATAATCCAAGCAAAAAAACAGTCATTTTTTCGAAATGATTGTTCACTACAGTAAACAGCTGTTTGTCACCGCCCCCTCTGAAGAGTGTTTTGGGTGGTTTGGGTCACTTATCAGCGAGCTGAGGAACCCCATGGTTTACTCTTATACCGAGAAAAAGCGCATCCGTAAGGATTTTGGTACTCGTCCACAAGTTTTGGACATTCCATACCTGTTATCGATCCAGCTTGATTCTTTCGACAAATTCATCGAACAGGATCCTGAAGGTCAATACGGTCTTGAAGCTGCTTTCCGTTCTGTATTTCCAATTCAGAGCTACAACGGCAATTCTGAGCTGCAATACGTTAGCTACCGTCTTGGTGAGCCAGTTTTTGACGTTAAAGAATGTCAAATCCGCGGTGTTACTTACTCAAAGCCACTACGCGTAAAACTACGTCTAGTTATCTTTGATCGAGATGCACCAGCAGGTACTGTAAAAGACATTAAAGAACAAGAAGTCTACATGGGCGAAATTCCGCTTATGACAGACAATGGTACTTTCGTAATTAATGGTACCGAGAGGGTTATCGTATCCCAGCTGCACCGAAGCCCAGGCGTGTTCTTCGACAGTGATAAGGGTAAGACCCACTCATCAGGTAAAGTTCTTTATAACGCACGTGTAATTCCTTACCGTGGCTCATGGTTAGACTTTGAGTTCGATCCTAAGGATAACTTATTCGTACGTATCGACCGTCGTCGTAAGCTACCAGCATCGATTATCCTTCGTGCACTTGGTAAATCGACTGAAGAGATCCTAGATCTGTTCTTCGACAAAGTGAACTTCGAAGTGAAAGACCAAACTCTACTTATGGAGTTGGTTCCTGATCGTCTACGTGGTGAAACTGCGTCATTCGACATCGAAGCAAACGGAAAAACTTACGTTGAGACTGGTCGTCGTGTAACTGCTCGCCATATCCGTCAACTTGAAAAAGATGGCGTTGAGCACATCGAAGTACCAGTAGAGTACATCGTTGAAAAGATTGCTGCGAAAGATTACATCAACGAAGCAACTGGCGAGATCATCGTTGGCGCAAACCAAGAGATTAGCCTAGAAGCACTTGCTAACCTGTCTCAAGCAGGTCACAAGACTCTAGAAGTGCTGTTCACGAATGACCTAGACCATGGTCCATTCATGTCAGACACTCTACGTGCGGATAGCACAGTAGATCGCATCTCTGCATTGGTAGAAATCTACCGCATGATGCGTCCTGGCGAGCCACCAACGAAAGAAGCTGCAGAATCATTGTTCGAAAGCCTATTCTTCTCTGAAGATCGTTACGACCTATCAACTGTAGGCCGTATGAAATTCAACAGCTCTATCGAGCGTGAAGAAGAAGAAGAGCGCGGTACTCTGGATGAATCAGACATCATCGAAGTGATGAAGAAACTGATTGGTATCCGTAACGGCATTGGTGAAGTGGACGATATCGACCACCTTGGCAACCGTCGTATCCGTTCTGTAGGTGAAATGGCAGAAAACCAATTCCGTGTTGGTCTAGTTCGTGTAGAACGTGCCGTTAAAGAACGTCTAAGCCTTGGTGACCTTGATGCAATCATGCCTCAAGACCTTATCAACGCTAAGCCGATCTCTGCTGCAGTTAAAGAATTCTTTGGCTCTTCACAGCTTTCACAGTTTATGGACCAAAACAACCCATTGTCAGAAGTTACGCACAAGCGTCGTATCTCTGCTTTAGGTCCTGGTGGTCTTACTCGTGAGCGCGCAGGCTTCGAAGTACGTGACGTTCACGTAACTCACTACGGTCGTCTATGTCCGATCGAAACGCCTGAAGGTCCAAACATCGGTCTAATTAACTCGCTATCTGCATTTGCACGTTGTAACGATTACGGTTTCCTAGAAACTCCGTACCGTCGTGTAGTAGATGGTGTAGTAACAGAAGAAGTTGATTACCTGTCTGCAATCCAGGAAGGTCAATTCGTAATCGCGCAAGCAAATACCATTCTTACTGAAGAAGGTACGTTTGCAGATGAGCTAATCACAGCTCGTCAAAAAGGTGAATCTGGTCTTCACCCACGCGATCACGTTGACTACATGGACGTTGCGACAAACCAAGTAGTATCTATCGCTGCTTCGCTTATCCCGTTCCTAGAACACGATGATGCGAACCGTGCATTGATGGGTGCCAACATGCAACGTCAAGCTGTACCAACACTTAGAGCTGATAAGCCTCTAGTAGGTACGGGTATCGAACGTAACATCGCAGTTGACTCTGGTGTTACAGCGGTTGCTAAACGTGGTGGTCAAGTTCAGTCTGTTGACGCTTCTCGTATCGTAGTTAAGGTTAACGAAGATGAATTGGTACCTGGCGAAGCTGGTATCGATATCTACAACCTGACTAAGTACACGCGTTCGAACCAAAACACATGTATTAACCAACGTCCAACTGTACTTCCTGGTGAACCAGTTGCACGCGGCGATGTTCTTGCTGACGGTCCTTCAACAGACCTTGGTGAACTAGCTCTTGGCCAAAACATGCGTATCGCATTCATGCCTTGGAACGGTTACAACTTCGAAGACTCGATCTTAGTATCTGAGCGCGTAGTTCAAGAAGACCGTTTCACGACAATCCACATTCAAGAACTATCTTGTGTGGCTCGTGATACTAAGCTGGGTTCTGAAGAGATCACAGCTGATATTCCAAACGTAGGTGAGTCTGCTCTGTCTAAACTAGACGAGTCAGGTATCGTTTACATTGGTGCTGAAGTTAAGGGTGGCGACATCCTAGTTGGTAAAGTAACCCCTAAAGGTGAAACTCAACTGACTCCTGAAGAGAAGCTACTACGTGCTATCTTCGGTGAGAAAGCATCTGATGTTAAAGATACTTCTCTACGTGTACCAAACTCTGTTTCGGGTACTATCATCGATGTACAAGTCTTTACTCGCGATGGCGTAGAGAAAGACAAACGTGCACTTGAAATCGAACAGATGCAGCTTAAAGAAGCTAAGAAAGATCTAACTGAAGAGTTCCAAATTCTTGAGGGTGGCCTTCTTAACCGTGTTAAAGCTGTACTTCTGTCTGGTGGTTACTCTGAAGCTAAGCTTGATACTATCGGTCGTAAGCAATGGCTAGAGCAAGTTCTAGAAGACGATGCGCTACAAACACAGCTTGAGCAACTTGCTGAGCAGTGGGATGAGCTAAAAGCAGACTTCGATAAGAAGTTTGAAACTAAGCGTCGTAAAATCACTCAAGGTGATGATCTAGCACCTGGCGTTCTTAAGATTGTTAAAGTTTACCTAGCGGTTAAACGTCGTATCCAGCCTGGTGATAAGATGGCCGGTCGTCACGGTAACAAAGGTGTAATCTCTAAGATTAACCCTGTTGAAGACATGCCATACGATGAGAAAGGTCAGCCTGTAGACATCGTACTTAACCCGCTGGGTGTACCATCGCGTATGAACATTGGTCAGATCCTAGAAGTTCACTTAGGTTTGGCTGCGAAAGGTATCGGTGACAAGATCAACCAAATGGTTAAGGAACAACAAGAACTGCATAAGTTCCGTGAGTTCCTACAGAAGGTTTACGATCTTGGCGATACTCGTCAGAAAGTTGATATTGCTGAACTGTCTGATGATCAAGTTCGTACACTGATCAAGAACCTACGTGGCGGTCTACCGATTGCTACACCTGTGTTCGACGGTGCTTCTGAGTCTCTAATCAAAGAACTACTTAAACTGGGTGATCTGCCAGAATCTGGTCAGCTTAAACTGTTTGATGGGCGTACTGGTGATTCGTTTGAGCGTCCTGTAACTGTTGGTTACATGTACATGCTGAAACTGAACCACTTGGTTGATGACAAGATGCATGCTCGTTCAACTGGTTCTTACAGCCTAGTAACTCAGCAACCACTTGGTGGTAAAGCTCAGTTCGGTGGTCAGCGTTTCGGTGAGATGGAAGTATGGGCACTAGAAGCATACGGTGCTGCATATACTCTACAAGAAATGCTAACAGTTAAGTCGGATGACGTTAACGGCCGTACTAAGATGTACAAGAACATCGTAGATGGTAACCATAGCATGGAACCTGGCATGCCAGAGTCGTTCAACGTACTGTTGAAAGAGATTCGCTCGCTAGGTATCAACATCGAGCTAGAAGACGAAGAGTAATCCCTCTTTTTTATAAAGAAGATTGGATTACTTGGTAAAGGGGGCTCACTTTAGTCGGTGAGCTCCTTTAACTCCTTACAGGAGCTGAACGTGAAAGACTTATTAAACTTTCTAAAAGCACAGCATAAGACCGAAGAATTTGATGCAATCAAAATCGGTCTATCTTCACCAGACACGATCCGTTCGTGGTCTTTTGGTGAAGTTAAAAAGCCAGAAACAATTAACTATCGTACGTTCAAACCTGAACGTGATGGTCTGTTCTGTGCACGTATTTTTGGTCCAGTTAAAGACTACGAATGTCTTTGTGGCAAATACAAGCGCCTGAAGCACCGTGGTGTTATCTGTGAGAAGTGTGGCGTTGAAGTTACACAAACTAAAGTTCGTCGTGACCGTATGGGCCACATCGAGCTTGCTTCACCAGTTGCTCACATCTGGTTCCTAAAATCACTACCGTCTCGTATCGGTCTACTAATGGATATCCCTCTGCGTGATATCGAACGTGTTCTTTACTTCGAAATGTACGTAGTAACTGAACCGGGTATGACTGATCTAGAAAAATCTCAGATGCTTACTGAAGAAGAGTATCTGGATCGTCTAGAAGAGTGGGGTGACGAATTCACTGCTAAGATGGGTGCTGAAGCGATCAAAGATCTGCTTTCAACAATGGACCTTCATCAAGAAGTGGAAGAAATGCGCGAAGAGTTGGAAACAACTAACTCTGAAACTAAGCGTAAGAAAGTTACTAAGCGTTTGAAGCTAGTTGAAGCGTTCATTTCGTCAGGCAACAAGCCTGAGTGGATGATCCTGACTGTACTTCCAGTGCTACCGCCAGATCTACGCCCTCTAGTACCACTAGATGGCGGTCGTTTTGCGACTTCTGATCTGAACGACCTTTACCGTCGTGTGATCAACCGTAACAACCGTTTGAAGCGTCTTCTAGAGCTAGCGGCTCCAGACATCATCGTACGTAACGAAAAGCGTATGCTGCAAGAGTCTGTTGATGCCCTTCTAGATAACGGTCGTCGCGGTCGTGCGATCACGGGTTCTAACAAGCGTCCTCTGAAATCTCTTGCTGATATGATCAAGGGTAAACAAGGTCGTTTCCGTCAGAACCTTCTAGGTAAACGTGTAGACTACTCTGGCCGTTCTGTAATCACAGTTGGTCCATACCTTCGTCTACATCAGTGTGGTCTTCCTAAGAAGATGGCACTTGAGCTATTTAAGCCGTTCATCTACAGCAAGCTAGAAACTCGTGGCATGGCTACGACAATCAAAGCTGCTAAGAAAATGGTAGAGCGCGAAGAAGCGATCGTTTGGGATATCCTAGACGAAGTGATCCGTGAACACCCAGTACTGCTTAACCGTGCACCTACACTTCACCGTCTAGGTATCCAAGCGTTTGAACCAGTACTAATCGAAGGTAAAGCGATTCAGCTTCACCCACTAGTGTGTGCGGCATACAACGCCGACTTCGATGGTGACCAAATGGCGGTACACGTGCCTCTAACTCTAGAAGCACAGCTTGAAGCTCGTACCCTAATGATGTCGACGAATAACATTCTGTCGCCAGCATCAGGTGATCCAATCATCGTACCTTCTCAGGACGTTGTATTGGGTCTTTACTACATGACACGTGACAAGATCAACGTGAAAGGTGAAGGTATGTACCTTGCTGGCCCTGCTGAGGCTGAAAAGGCATACCGTACTAAGACTGCTGAGCTACACGCTCGCGTTAAAGTACGTATCACTGAAACTGTAGTAGATGAAGACGGCAATAGCACAACGAATACTGGCCTAGTTGATACGACTGTAGGTCGTGCAATGCTATGGCAGATCGTTCCAGCTGGCCTACCGTACAGCATCGTTAACCAAAAGTTAGGTAAGAAGCAGATCTCTACTCTTCTTAACGAGTGTTACCGTAAGCTTGGTCTAAAAGATACAGTAGTATTTGCTGACCAAATCATGTACGCAGGTTTCGCATACGCGGCACTTTCTGGTGTTTCTGTTGGTATCAACGATATGGTTGTTCCTCAAGCGAAATACGATGAAATTGAATCTGCTGAAGAAGAAGTTCGTGAAATCCAAGAGCAATTCCAATCAGGTCTTGTTACTGCGGGTGAGCGTTACAACAAAGTTATCGATATCTGGGCATCTACGAATGACCGCGTTGCGAAAGCAATGATGGATAACCTATCTTCTGAAACAGTTATCAACCGTGACGGCGAAGAAGAACAGCAAGAATCGTTCAACAGCATCTACATGATGGCCGACTCGGGCGCACGTGGTTCTGCAGCTCAGATTCGTCAGCTAGCAGGTATGCGTGGTCTGATGGCGCGTCCAGATGGTTCAATCATCGAAACGCCGATCACAGCGAACTTTAAAGAAGGTCTAAACGTCCTTCAGTACTTTATCTCAACGCACGGTGCTCGTAAGGGTCTTGCGGATACAGCACTGAAAACAGCAAACTCGGGTTACCTAACTCGTCGTCTAGTAGACGTTGCTCAAGACGTTGTAGTACACGAACATGACTGTGGCACGCATGAAGGTATCGACATGATGCCTCACATCGAAGGTGGTGACGTTAAAGTTGCACTTTCTGAGCTTGCTCTAGGTCGTGTAGTAGCTGAAGACGTTCTTAAGCCTGGTACTGAAGATGTACTGATTCCACGTAATACTCTGATTGATGAGAAGTGGTGTCAAATCATGGAAGACAACTCAGTAGATAGCATGAAAGTGCGCTCTGTTGTTACCTGTGATGCAGACTTCGGTTGTTGTGCACAGTGTTACGGTCGTGACCTAGCACGTGGTCACCTAGTGAACCAAGGTGAAGCAGTTGGTGTTATCGCTGCACAATCTATCGGTGAACCGGGTACACAGCTAACGATGCGTACGTTCCACATCGGTGGTGCGGCATCTACTGCAGCAGCAGAGAACAGCATCCAAGCTAAGACAACTGGTACTGTGAAACTTCACAATGCTAAGTTCGTAGTTAACAAAGATAAGAAACTGGTTATCACTTCTCGTGCATCTGAGATGACGATTATTGATGAATTCGGCCGTACTAAAGAGAAGCACAAACTTCCTTACGGTTCGATGCTAACCAAAGGCGACAACGCAGCAGTTACGGCTGGTGAAGTTGTAGCTAACTGGGAAGCGCATACCATGCCAATCATCACTGAAGTGGCAGGTCGTATCCAATTCGTAGATATGATCGATGGTATTACAGTTTCTCGTCAAACTGACGATCTAACGGGTCTTTCTTCAAGTGAAGTAACAGACGCAGCAGCTCGCCCAGCAGCAGGTAAAGATATGCGTCCAGCTATCAAACTTGTTGATGAGCAAGGTAACGACGTAATGATTCCTGGTACTGATATGCCAGCTCACTACTTCCTACCTGGCAAAGCGATTGTAAACATCGAAGATGGCGCTGAAGTTGGCATTGGTGACACACTATCTCGTATCCCTCAAAAATCGAGCGGAAACAAAGATATCACCGGTGGTCTACCACGCGTAGCTGACCTATTCGAAGCTCGTAAGCCTAAAGAGCCTGCGATCCTTGCTGAGCACACAGGTACTGTGTCGTTTGGTAAAGAAACGAAAGGTAAGCGTCGTCTAGTAATCACTCGTGAAGGCGGTGACGCTTACGAAGAGATGATTCCTAAGCATCGTCAATTGAACGTGTTCGAAGGTGAGAAGATTGAACGTGGTGATGTAATCGCTGACGGTCCTGAAACTCCACACGATATCCTACGTCTACGTGGTATCCACGCTGTGACTCAGTATATCGCGAACGAAGTTCAAGAAGTTTACCGCTTACAAGGCGTAAAGATTAACGATAAGCACATCGAGACTATCGTTCGTCAAATGCTACGTAAGTGTACAATCACTCATTCTGGTGACTCTCCGTTCCTACCTGGCGAACAAGTTGAGTACCACAATGTTAAGATTGCTAACCGTAAGCTAGAAGCTGAAGGTAAAGAACTAGTACGTTTCGAACGTGATCTACTAGGTATTACTAAAGCATCTCTTGCAACTGAGTCATTCATCTCAGCTGCATCGTTCCAAGAAACGACTCGCGTACTAACAGAAGCTGCGGTTTCTGGTAAGCGTGATGACCTTCGCGGCCTGAAAGAGAACGTAATTGTTGGTCGTCTGATCCCAGCTGGTACTGGTTTCGCATACCACCAAGAGCGTCAAAAGCAACGTGAAGAAGAGCAAGAAGGTCCTTCAGCTGAGCAAGCTACTGACAATCTAGCAGCACTTCTAAACGCTGGTTTCTCTTCAGAAGAGTAAGCTCTACGAGTAGTCTCTAAGATATAAGAAAAAGGCACCTTCGGGTGCCTTTTTTGTATCTGGCGTATTGATGTATTGATGTATTGGTGTTTAACGAGAGGCTTATAGATTAGACGTTGATATGGCTGGTAGACTTAGTCACGAGTATTTTCTCGTCGGCCGTTTTGGGTGTTTGCAGGGAGAGCGTGAGGATGAAACTTACGTCTAGCTATCGCAAACGTCTGAGTAGGGACGAACCAATAGGCTCTGGCTGAAGAGTTGGATGTTTTGCGTAACGTTACAGACAAAACAAAAAGCTTGCACAGAGGCAAGCTTATTAAGGATTCAGCTAACTAAGCGCCTGGTGGAATCGCTAAACTGTCTGCAATAAGCTGGATAAGATTATCTTCTACTTCAAAACGTACTTCGAGTAGTTCACCTACTTTTGACATATCTCCTTCGAAGTTAGGCAACTCATCGTCTGCACTTACTTTAACGTACTTATCATTGAACTCTAGAAGCGGCTCGGTTGTAAGTACGATCTTCGCGTAAGTTGTATCAATCTCGTCATTGGTTTTAAAGCCTGTTGCTTGCCATTTTTTCATGACCATATCGTAGATCTTAAAATGACCCTCTGAGATATAATCGACAACATGATCGCAGAATGAGCTTATTTCTTTAGGAGAAGGGAGTTCAACAACGTTTGATTGCCCATTGCTAGCTGGCTGCAAGGCACCTAGCTTACAATACTCAACGATTAGAGACTGTCGAGTTTCGAGCCAATGATCGATGACCTCATTAGAGCCACCCCATTGTTCTTGTATTTGTTTGAATTTATTTAGCATGACCATGTCCTCATGATCTGATCACAACCTTGTGATCAAGTAATTGCCTAAGCAGGGTCCATTTATTGGTATCTACTAAAAGTAATAGTTTGAATTATTCTCTGCTACAACTCTAGTATGAAATCAGATTGCCAGTAAAATGAACGAACTGCAAGCAATGAGGCATAGGGATGTTAAAAAAAAGTGATAACAAAATGACAGAGCAAGCTTATTGGTGCGTCGTTTCAGGTAGTGATATTTGGGTTAATAATGATCAGTTTCCTTATGGCTCAGCTGAAGAGCTAGGGCTGGATGTCGAGCATGTAATCTGCATTGGTCAGCATCAAGGTCGTAAGGTGTATTGGCTCAACGATTGCGATGTGGAGATTGATCTGAGCATGGTCAGCCTAAGAGATTTGCTTCACTGGCCTGAATCAAGTTTTCTGATCGCAAGCAAAGCTATCCAGTATGGGCACATGACACAAAGTATGCGTTTTTGCCCTCAGTGCGGCGGTCGTAATCATCTCAATCATAATCAGGTGGCGATGCAGTGTGGAGACTGCCGAACGCTTCATTACCCTCGTATCTTCCCGTGCATCATTGTCGCTGTACGAAACGACAACAAGATATTACTTGCGCAGCACCCAAGGCATAAAACGGGTATGTACACGGTAATAGCGGGCTTCCTAGAGGTTGGAGAAACCCTAGAGCAGTGTGTGGCGCGCGAAGTCAAAGAAGAAACGGGGATCGATGTGAGTAATATCCGTTACTTTGGTAGCCAGCCATGGGCGTTTCCATCGAGTATGATGATGGGCTTTCTGGCAGATTATGCTGGTGGTACGCTTAAACCCGATTACAGTGAACTGTCGGATGCCCAATGGTTTGATGTAACAAGCCTACCTGATGTTGCTCCAGTCGGAACGATTGCGAGACAATTGATTGAGAATACAGTCGATGACATAAGGAAAGCCGGCGTCGCGGAGCAAGAACTAGAACATTAAATTACCTGTGATAGTATTTGGCCTATGGGTGGTCAAACACTAAAAAAAACCCTCCACAAGTGGAGGGGGTAAGTAAGATGTCGTTATGAGATGCTGAGTAGTGACTACTCAGTTGTTATAATTGTAATTTTCGCTAGCGAACAAATTTTTAACATGCTCCTGTAATTGGGTGCAAATTAAGCATGGATTTAAAAGTTAATAACTTGATCTAGGTTGCAAAGCACACAGCTTTTACCCTTCAATCAGTGTTAGAATACTTGCCATCAAAACTAGACAAGATTGAATTGGAATTTAACGGAATGACCGAATTAAAAAACGATCGCTATTTACGCGCACTTTTAAAACAGCCTGTTGATTACACACCGGTATGGATGATGCGCCAAGCTGGCCGCTATCTTCCAGAGTATAAAGCAACGCGCGCTGAAGCGGGCGATTTCATGTCTTTGTGCAAAAACGCTGAACTAGCATCAGAAGTAACACTTCAACCTTTACGTCGTTTCCCGCTTGATGCGGCAATCTTGTTTTCTGACATCCTAACTATCCCAGATGCGATGGGGTTAGGTTTGTACTTCGAAACAGGTGAAGGCCCTAAGTTTGAACGCCCTATCACATGTAAAGCTGACGTAGAAAAAATTGGTTTACCAGATCCTGAAGGTGAACTTCAATACGTAATGAATGCCGTTCGTCAGATCCGTAAAGACCTGAAAGGCGAAGTGCCACTGATTGGTTTCTCTGGTAGCCCTTGGACATTGGCAACTTACATGGTTGAAGGCAGCAGCTCGAAGGCGTTCACTAAGATCAAGAAGATGATGTATGCAGAGCCACAAACGCTGCACTTACTTCTAGATAAGCTGGCTGACACTGTTATTGAATACCTGAACGCGCAAATTAAAGCAGGCGCACAATCGGTAATGGTATTCGACACATGGGGTGGTGTACTTACTCCGCGTGACTACAACCTGTTCTCACTGCAGTACATGCACAAAATTGTCGATGGCCTAATTCGTGAAAACGAAGGTCGCCGTGTACCGGTTACTCTGTTCACTAAGAACGGTGGCATGTGGCTAGAATCTATCGCAGCGACCGGCTGTGATGCAGTTGGCCTAGACTGGACAATCAATATTGCTGATGCAAAAGCACGTATTGGCGATAAAGTGGCTCTACAAGGCAACATGGACCCATCAGTACTTTACGCACAACCTGAGCGTATTCGTGAAGAAGTCGGCACTATCCTTGAAGGTTTTGGTGACGGCGGTACTGGCCACGTATTTAACCTTGGCCATGGTATTCACCTAGATGTGCCACCAGAAAATGCTAGTGTATTTGTGGACGCAGTTCACGACCTATCTAAGCCATACCATAAGTAATTCAGTATGTGTTTTTAGAAAAAGCGCTGTCGAGAAATCGGCAGCGCTTTTTTATTATTTTTCTATCCGCACTCAATATCGGCTAAATCATCGTTGATGTGCAGCTAATTAGGCATTTGGATCATGGCAAGCCAAATGCTCTGATACGTGCTTCCTGATATAGGGAATGACTTCACTTTCGAACCATGGGTTTTTCTTGAGCCAGATATTATTACGTGGTGAAGGGTGGGGAAGTGGCAAAAATTCTGGAGCCCAAGCCTGCCAGTTACGTACCGTTTCAGTGAGTGTGCTGGTGGCTTTATCTTTTAGATAATAGTTTTGCGCATACTGACCAATCAGCAAGGTCATTTGGATGTTGGGCAGTGATTGCAGTACTTTTTGGTGCCATAGCGCAGCGCACTCCTTTCGAGGCGGTAGATCGCCACTTTTTCCCTTTCCTGGATAGCAAAAGCCCATCGGGACAATCGCGACTTTTTGTTCGTCATAAAACGTATCGCTATCCATCTCTAGCCATTCTCTCAATCGCTCGCCACTGGCGTCGTTCCAAGGGATAGATGATTGATGAACCTTGATACCGGGTGCTTGGCCTATGATTAACAAGCGCGCGTTTGGGTGTGCCTGAATCACTGGGTTTGCACCGTGTGATAAATGAGGTTCACAAGCGGTGCATTGTCGTATCTCGGTGAGCAGTGACGAGAACATCAGTAGCCTTTATCAAAATCAATGGTGTTATTCAGTGTAAAACCATCTCGCCATTGTTGGTAATTATTGGCGAAGATCTCCACGACCTGTCTTGGCTCACTTAGAGCCGCAATGTGTGGTGTGATGGTCACTTGCGGCAACGTCCAAAACGGGTGTTCTTGTGTGAGAGGTTCGCATTCAAAGACATCTAAGAAAGAGTGTTCAACCCATTTATTCTTAATCGCAAGCAGTAACGCTTTATTGTCTACGCTTTCCCCGCGACCCACATTAAACAGCAATACGTTAGAGCAGTAGCTTAAGGTGGTTTGATTCAGTAGTTGGTAGGTCTCATCCGTTGATGGCAGGGTGTTCACTACAATATCCGCTTGCTTGAGGGCGGCTTCTAGTTCATTAATGTGGAAAGTGTCTTTGAAGGTTTCTTGCTTTGATGGGATACCTGTCCGGTTGACACCTATGGTGTGAATACCAAAAGCAGCAGCGGTTTTAGCTAAATGACTGCCAATTGACCCCGTTCCTAAAATCACCATGGTTTTGTCAGTTAGGCTGGTATAAAGCTGCGGCTGCCAGTTTCGTTGTACTTGTTGCTGGTGGTAGTGAGGAAAGTGTCTACAGTGGCTGATCGTGTAACCCAACACGTATTCAGCAATCGCAGGGCCGAAGATGCCTTTGACGTTGGTCAGCGTATAATCTTGGCGAAGATCCGGCTGAGTGAGTTTATTGATTCCAGCATAGGTACTTTGCACCCAGTCTAGCTTTTTAAACTCATCAAGTCGCTCCACTATTAAAGGAGGAGCAGCCAGTACGATCTCAGCTAATTCGGGGTTTTGAGTGATTTCGAGGTCAGGTAACCCTTGGTTTAGAATCAGTTGCGTATAGGTATTGTCATGCTCGGTAAGAATATAGAGCTTATTCGTAAAATTGTTCATCGGCTTACCTTTTCCCCCCAGGGTTTATCAAGTACACTTTCGCTGTCTTTTTCTGCAATTATTGAGTGACTATGCTTCAGAATCCACTGCAGGTTCGTCTTGAAAAGTTAGAACCTTGGCAACAAATTACTTTTATGGCGTGTCTATGTGAGCGTATGTATCCTAACTATGCCATGTTTTGTGAGAATACAGAATTTGCGGAAGCTCGAATCTACCGTGATGTTTTGGATAGCATTTGGGAAATCCTAACCGTTAAAACGGCAAAGGTGAACTTTGAGCGTCAACTTGAGAAAGTAGAAGAGCTATTCCCTAGCGCAGATGATTTTGATTTCTATGGTGTTTACCCTGCAATGGACGCATGCCAAGGCTTAGCAACATTAATCCATGGTCTACTTGATCGTGAGCATATGTTGGAAGCGGTAATTAAAGTGAGTCAACAATCGGTGAAGACGGTTGCTGAGCTTGAGTTTGCTCAAGGCGCTGAAGAAGTGACGAACGAAAACCAGAAAGAAAACGAAGCGGTATGTGAAGAGTGGGACGTTCAGTGGGCCATTTTCCGACCTCTACGTGAAACGACTGAGCGTGACTTAGAGCTGATCAAAGACCTACGCCACGAACTGCGTGAAGACCCAGTGAGCAACATTGGTGTTGCGTTATAACGGATGTTGAGTTGTAGCGAATAGAATAAAAAACAAAGGCTCCCTAGGGAGCCTTTGTTGTATCTGACGCTATCAAATTTAGATTAAGCGTCTTTCTTGTCTTCTTTTTGAACCTTGCTTTCATCCGCTGACTTTGAGTCTGAGGTGTCGTTGTCTGCTAGAGTTTTTTCTTCTAGCTCGTCCTCTTCATCGCGGTTTTCGATAACACCGTGTGTCTCTTTCCACGTTTCCCAGCGTTGGAACGCCAGTTCTTGCATGTCTGTGGTTTTATCTGCTTCGTCGACAATCTCTTCACCCACTAGGTGTTCAAAGATATCTTCTAGGGTGATGATGCCCTGAATTGTGCCGTACTCGTCCACAACTAAAGACAGTTGCAGGCGGTTTGCCATCATTTGGTCAAAGGCCTTAGCTAAGCCCATGTTGTTTAGCAAGACGTGGATAGGGCGCATCACTTCACCCAGAGCCTTCTCACCGCAACCCGCTTGCTGCAATCTAAACAGCTCTAAGCGGTGGACAAAACCGATGATATTGTCAGTTTGCTCGCTGTAAACCAGTGGGCGTGAGAATGGCGTGTCTTTGTGTTGTTCTAGGAACGTATTAACACTCATTTCTGCATCAACGCGGAATACAACAGGGCGTGGTGTCATGACTTGAGTCACGGGCACATCTTGAATACCTAACAGATTGCTCAGGATTTTTGATTCACCTTCAGCAAATTCACCGCTCTCTTTTGCCAAAATAGCCATTGCAGATAGCTCATCACGCATTTTTGGTGCCTGGTGGCCGCGAGCTAAACGTTTGGTGATTTGCTCTGAGAACCACACAAATGGTGTTAGGAAAAAGACCATCCAGCGAAGCACATTTGATGATGCTGGAGCAAGTTGACGCCAGTAGGTCGCGCCAATGGTTTTTGGAACAATCTCAGACAGAACTAAAATACCCAGAGTTAATACGGCAGAGAATACGCCTAACCATTGGCTACCAAAAACGACTGCTGCTTGTGCACCCGCTGTCGCAGCACCGATGGTGTGCGCGATGGTGTTGAGCGTTAAAATTGACGCCAGTGGGCGGTCAATATCGGTTTTCAGTTTGTCTAATGACTCTGCTGCAGGGTGCCCATTTTGTTTTAGTTGAGCAATGTAGCTCGGACTAATACTCAAAAGTACAGCTTCCAAAACAGAACAAATGAAAGAAACTCCAATAGCAATGGAGACATAAATAGTTAGCAGCAGCATGTTTGCCCTTAAATTAAATTGTACGCTTTAGCAGCGATTCAGCGTGGATTATAGAGAATAAGTAGTGGCTAGGTCATCATTAATTTTGCTCTCAGCCCCTTTTAAACAAGGGCTTGCTCAGTAAAATCAGTAACAAATTGTGAGTTATTACTCATATTATGGCTAAAACTACGGCATTAGAGCTAAAGATCGACGACAAACCTTTGCCAGATGGGGCATTTATGTTTTAGAGTGAATCGAATTCAAAAATACAAAGAAGGGAAACCTAAAATGAACAAGACTCAATTAATCGACTTTATTGCTGAAAAAGCGGACCTTTCTAAAGCACAAGCTAAAGCTGCTCTAGAAGCGACTCTTGGCGGTGTTACAGATGCTCTTAAAGATGGCGATCAAGTTCAGCTAATTGGTTTTGGTACTTTTAAAGTAAACCACCGTGCAGCTCGCACTGGTCGTAACCCAAAAACTGGTGACGAGATCCAAATCGCTGCTGCAAATGTTCCAGCATTTGTTGCAGGTAAAGCGCTGAAAGATTC
The DNA here is from genome assembly GCF_041469545.1 of Vibrio sp. 10N.286.49.C3. Taxonomy (NCBI): domain Bacteria; kingdom Pseudomonadati; phylum Pseudomonadota; class Gammaproteobacteria; order Vibrionales; family Vibrionaceae; genus Vibrio; species Vibrio sp. 10N.286.49.C3. Next base: position 127,285 of record NZ_JBFRKT010000003.1, on the reverse strand, counting down.
AGTGAAATAATCTAAACTGTACCGAGGTAGTCGTATTCCACCTCGGTACAGGTTTTTATGAAAAAAGCATTTCTTCTCGTTTCACTATTATCTACATTTCTCATTGGCTGTTCATCAACCAGCCCTCGCAAAAACCTAGAGCAATTTGAAACTCACACCGGCGGCCAAGTCATGGGCGACGCGACAAGTTTCTACTGGGTTACAAATAAGCTAACACAACCTCATACTTCAGCTGACTACGTCACTGTAGGCGATTACGGCTGGTACCAAACCGACTATGCTTGGTCGGAAGGTATACTTCGTGAATTTATTCGTGAAGGTGAGCAACGTAATTCTTCTAATGAGCTGGTTCCGTATAGTGTCCATGTGCGTTTTAATAAGTCAGGCGAAGCTGTATATCAGCAGTATCGTATTGATAGCAAAATTTTACCTATCCAAGTTAAGCAACTCGAAAGCTACCAGAAAGAAGCCAAGTCGGTTTTAGAAACTACGATGAAGCAGCATGACGAAGGGCTCAGACTGGTTCAGGGTTACTGGAATGGTCGTTCTTTTGAAACGTGTGCTGGTGGAGAGTTTGATCGCTTTGAATTTAATCAGACCTTGCCAAGTTTCGTGATCGATCGATTGGCGTCAGTGGAAAGCTATGCGGCGTTTCTTGGCAGTGATTCACTAGGTAAGATGAGCGTAGAAGAGTTACTGATGCTGGCTGAAGACAGCCATGACTGTGTCGTTAGGCCGTCATTGTTGAAAGAATAGCGATCAACTAAAGGATTGAGGGTATTTGGCTTGCTGTAGGCCAAGTGCTTATTTGTGTGTACAGGAACAGACCCCAGAACAGATTAAGCAATAAAAAAGGCGCCAATCGAGGCGCCTTTTCTGTTGTTACTTGCTTGCGGTCATTCGAACATAAGCGAGTCGTAGACTGATTACTGTTCTTGCTCGCGCGCAATCGCACGGTAACCGATGTCATTGCGGTGGAACATACCATTCCAGCTAACTTGCTTCGTCAACGCGTAAGCGCGCTCCTGAGCTTCAGAAACCGTATTACCCAGTGCCGTTGCACAAAGTACACGGCCACCGTTTGTCACAACGTCGCCAGCTTCGTTATTTGTCGTACCCGCGTGGAAAACCTTTTGGCCTTCAACTTCGCTGGTTGGCAGTGAAATAACGTCCCCTTTTGCGTAGTCAGCAGGGTAACCGCCAGCAGCAAGAACAACACCGATAGAAGCGCGTGGATCCCACTTAGATTCTGCTTCGTCTAGCTTCTCATCGATAGCCATTAGGCAAAGTTCAACAAGGTCTGACTCCATACGCATCATGATAGGTTGCGTTTCAGGGTCGCCAAAGCGGCAGTTGTATTCGATAACCTTAGGTGTGCCGTCAGCATCGATCATTAGTCCTGCGTAAAGGAAACCAGTGTAAGGTGCGCCTTCTGCGTCCATACCACGTACCGTTGGATAGATAACTTCCTCAAGGATGCGGTTATGGATTTCAGGAGTTACCACTGGAGCTGGAGAGTAAGCACCCATGCCGCCCGTGTTCGGCCCAGTGTCTTTGTCGCCAACACGTTTGTGATCTTGGCTGGTGGCCATAGGAAGCACGCTAGAGCCGTCAACCATTACGATGAAGCTTGCTTCTTCGCCTTCGAGGAACTCTTCGATAACAACGCGGCTGCCTGCTTCGCCAAAGGCGTTGCCCGCTAGCATGTCTTTGATTGCGTCTTCTGCTTCTTCAAGGGTCATCGCAACGATAACGCCTTTACCCGCGGCAAGACCGTCAGCTTTCACTACGATTGGAGCACCTTGCTCGCGAACGTAAGCGATAGCGGGCTCAATCTCAGTGAAGTTTGAGTAGTAACCTGTTGGGATATCATGACGAGCTAGGAAGTCTTTGGTGAATGCTTTAGAGCCTTCAAGCTGTGCTGCCACTTGAGTTGGGCCAAAGATAGGAAGACCCACTTCGCGGAATGCGTCAACTACACCAATAACTAATGGCGCTTCAGGGCCAACGATAGTCAGTTCGATTTTTTTCTCTTGAGCAAACGCCACTAAACCTGCGATGTCTTCAACACCGATGTTTACGTTCTCAAGTTTAGGTTCAAGCGCAGTACCTGCGTTACCTGGAGCAATGAATACTGTTTCAACGTTTGGGTTTTGTGCTGCTTTCCAACCTAGTGCGTGCTCACGACCGCCAGCACCGATGATTAAAACTCGCATTGTAAAATCCTTAATCTCAAATATCTAAATATTTAAAAAAACAAAGTTATAAGTCTTGCTCAAAGTAGTTGGTGATGTGGCTAGGCAGCAATTGAGCCCATCCCCGGAAGCATAGCTCGCTATGTGACCGGGGTGGGCGAAAGCAGCTAACGACGCCACAGTGCCAAATACGAAGAGGAAATTAGTGGCGGAAGTGACGCATGCCCGTAAAGATCATCGCCATGCCGTGTTCGTCTGCTGCTGCGATAACTTCGTCATCACGCATAGAGCCGCCCGGTTGGATAACACACTTGATGCCCGCTTCTGCTGCCGCGTCGATACCGTCACGGAATGGGAAGAATGCATCTGATGCCATCACGCAACCTTCAACCTGTAGACCTTCGTCTGCCGCTTTGATACCTGCGATTTTCGCAGAGTAAACGCGGCTCATTTGGCCTGCGCCTACACCAATAGTCATGTCGCCTTTCGAGTAAACGATAGCGTTAGATTTAACGTACTTCGCTACTTTCCAGCAGAATAGAGCATCTTTCAATTCTTCAGCTGTTGGCTGACGCTTAGAAACCACTTTCAGGTCATCTTCAGACACCATGCCTTGGTCGCGGTCTTGAACTAGCAAACCGCCGTTAACGCGTTTCACGTCAAAACCAGTTGTCTTAGTTGTCCACTCACCGCACTCAAGCAGGCGAAGGTTTTTCTTAGCCGCTACGATTGCTACTGCTTCCGCAGAAACAGATGGTGCAATGATAACTTCAACGAATTGACGCTCAGTGATAGCCGTTGCTGTTGCAGCGTCTAGCTCACGGTTGAAAGCGATGATGCCGCCAAATGCAGACGTTGGGTCTGTTTTGAATGCACGGTCGTAAGCTTCTAGGATGTCTTCACCTAGTGCAACACCACATGGGTTAGCGTGCTTAACAATTACACATGCTGGCTGGTCGAACTCTTTCACACACTCAAGTGCTGCGTCAGTGTCAGCGATGTTGTTGTAAGAAAGCGCTTTACCTTGGATTTGGCGAGCAGTAGAAACCGACGCTTCTTCAGGGTTTGCTTCAACGTAGAATGCTGCCGCTTGGTGGCTGTTCTCACCGTAGCGCATGTCTTGTTTCTTCTCGAACTGTTGGTTGAACGTGCGAGGGAATTTAGACTCTTCATCAGCCTTCTTTCCTTCTTCATCAAGTAGAGAGGCACCGTAAGATGGAACCATAGTGCCGAAGTAGTTTGCGATCATGCCGTCGTAAGAAGCTGTGTGCTCGAATGCTGCGATAGCGAGGTCGAAGCGAGTCTCTAGCGTTAGAGATTTCTCGTTCGCGTCCATTTCAGCAACAACGCGCTCGTAGTCGTGTGCGTTAACAACGATAGTTACGTCTTTGTGGTTTTTCGCTGCAGAGCGAACCATTGTAGGACCGCCGATGTCGATGTTCTCAACGGCGTCAGCAAGGGTACAACCTTCTTTAGCAACGGTTTCTGCGAATGGGTATAGGTTTACAACAACCATATCGATAGGGTTGATACCGTGAGTTTCCATCACGTCATCATCTTGGCCACGACGGCCTAGAACACCACCATGAACTTTTGGGTGCAGAGTCTTAACACGGCCATCCATCATTTCTGGGAAACCAGTGTAATCAGATACTTCTGTAACAGAGATGCCTTTTTCAGCAAGCAGGCGAGCAGTGCCACCGGTAGATAGGATATCTACACCACGGTTAGCAAGAGCTTGTGCAAATTCAACGATACCAGTTTTGTCTGATACGCTGATTAGAGCGCGGCGAATTGGACGAGCGTTATTCATGCTTCCATCTTCCTCAAATTCATGGGGTTAAAATAAAGATATTTGCCAAAAAAGAACTTGTTTCTATCTTCTTAGCGTGGATTATCTTAGATACCAGTAAGAGATAAAATATTGGCCAGTTTTGGTAAAGACCTTTTGGGTTAGTCTTATGATTAAGCAATAAGATAACCAACTCCAAATTTGATGGCGCAGATTCTAACTAATTTATTACAAAAAAGCTCGCGCAATCGTTTGGCATCTCAAAATTAATTATGAAAAGTGCCATTTCAGCCTGAAAAGTAACGATAAGGTTAATTGTGGAATGGACGGAACAGTAGGAAAAAACATGTTTCAGATCGGTGAATTAGCGAAAAGATGCGGTGTGACAGCCGATACCTTGCGGTTTTATGAAAAAAGTAACCTGATTGCTCCTGCTAGTCGCAGTGACTCAGGATATCGCTTATATGATGAAAACAATCAAAAACAGGTGACCTTTATTCTTAAATCTAAAGCGTTAGGGCTGAGTTTAGATGAAATTAAGGAATTGCTCGAGATTCGCTTGGAAGCAACGCAGCACAGTTGCTCGGAAGTGAAAGCCATCACAACGGCAAAGCTGACACTTATTGATGAAAAAATCAGTGAACTTGGCAGAATACGCACGGCATTAAAGAAGATTAATGATGCTTGCTGCGGTCATGTAGATGACGATGCGAGCCATTGTTCTATCTTAGGTGCTTTGGCGAGCGAAGATAAACAAAGCTCATGCTGTGCTGCTGATGGTAAATAGCTGAGAAGGTCCCCCGTTAGGGAGAGAGGTTTACTACGGTTGATAACCCTAGGAAGCTTGCAGTATTTTGGCTCTTAGTTGAGCGTCAATTTTTAAAGTGGGTAGGTTATTATGGTAAAGCGTGACTTGGTTGCGGCCAGTCTGCTTTGAAGAGTACATGGCTCTATCAGCTTGAGCCAATAGTTCTTTTATGGTTTTAAGATGTGGTGTGTATTCAGCAACACCGATGCTGACTGTTGGGTAGATGATGTGGCCGTCTACGGTGCATGGTGTTGATTCAATTGTTTTACGAATCGTCTCTGCAACGTAATAAGCTTCAATGGCACTGGTGTGTGTGAGAATGACACCGAATTCTTCGCCACCCAAGCGACCTAGATAATCATCGCAGTCTATTGACTGTTGGCATAAACTCGCGACTTGAACGATTACCTCATCACCAGAGAGGTGGCCAACTTGATCATTGATTTCTTTGAAGTGGTCTATGTCTATCATCAAACAAGTTAAGCTTTGCTTAGGCGGTTGACTGAACTCTTTTTCCAACCCAAGTAAAAAGGCTCGTCTATTTAAAATCCCAGTTAGCTCATCGATTTCAGCGAGTTCTATCAGCTCAGCTTCACGTTGCTGTGCTTTAGTAATATCTCGCTCTTGCCACAGCACGTATTGCTTTTCTGGCGAGAGATACAATGGCTTTAATGTCGATTCAAAATATCGATCGTCTGATTCTTCACCTTGAGCGAAAAGTTGTTCAATAGAAAGCTGAAGTTGCTGACAGGGCGCAAGAGAGTATTGAATGTATTGAATTTCGCGACTGGAATAAGCTTGCTTTGCCGCCTCTAATAGCTGCTTTTCAACCGAGGGAGGCAACAGTTCTGAAACTGTGTGGTGATTTGGATTGTCAAAGTTTTCAACAATACGTCCGGATGTATCCAACAGAAGATGACGATCAGGCAGTTCACGGATCAGTGTGCTAAGCCATTCTTCCCTTTTCATATCAAGCATGTAGCTTCCAGACGATTAGATTAATGGGTCATTATATCGGTAGTGATTACGTTATCAATCGTTACATCTCATTAATTGATTGATAATTGTTCGCTTGTTGCCATATAAACAAAAAAAAGCCGAGTTCAATAAAGAGCTCGGCTTCTAATTCAATAAATTACGAAAGAACGATTAGTTCATGCCGTATTTTTTAAGTTTCTTGCGAAGAGTACCGCGGTTAATACCCATCATGGTTGCTGCGCGAGTTTGGTTACCGCGAGTGTACTGCATGATAGTGTCTAGTAGTGGCTGTTCAACTTCAGCTAATACTAATTCGTATAACTCGCTGACTTCTTGACCGTTTAATTGAGCAAGGTAATTTTTCAATGATGCTTTAACTGAGTCACGTAGTGGCTTCTGCGTGATTTGGTCTTGTGATGTAACTGTAGTTACTGTCAATGCTTCTGAAGTCAGATTTTGTTCGAACATATTCGGTCTAGCTCTTCTCGTAATTATGGTGCAACGTTATCAAAAAAACCTTCTAGCGCTTCAAGCTGCAGATCACCTGCTTCGAATGCGTTGAAGGTACGGCGAAACTCACTCGCTTGTTCATGCTCTTTTAGATACCAACCCACATGCTTACGAGCGATGCGAGGGCCTAAAAACTCTCCATAAAATTCATGTAGAGCGAGCACATGACCAAGCATGATGTCTTTCACTTCCGAAATCGGGAGTGGGTCCATCGTGGTGCCGTTTTCCAAATAGTGTAGGATTTCGTTAAAAATCCAAGGACGCCCTTGGGCAGGTCGACCTATCATTAAAGCATCAGCGCCGGTGTACTCCAGCACAAACTTCGCTTTTTCCGGACTATCGATATCACCGTTAGCGATAACCGGAATAGATACTGCTTGTTTCGCTGCTTTAATGTGTTTGTATTCTGCCTCACCTTTGTACATACAAGCGCGAGTTCTCCCGTGAAGGGCAAGAGCTTGTATGCCGCAGTCTTCGGCTATTTTCGCGATTTGGACACAGTTTCTATTGTCTGTATCCCAGCCTGTGCGCGTTTTCAACGTTACTGGAACGTCGACAGCATTTACCACAGCCTTCAGAATATCTTCAATGAGTTCTGGATGCTGAAGCAGGGCTGAGCCCGCAAGCTTCTTATTCACTTTTTTTGCTGGGCAACCCATATTGATATCGATGATTTGCGCACCGTTAGCAACATTGAATTGAGCAGCCTCGGCCATAAGCTGTGGATCTGCACCAGCGATTTGTACTGAACGAATGCCCGATTCGCCTTCATGTACCATACGCTGCTGAGATTTTGACGTTTTCCAAACTTTCGGATTGGAGGACATCATTTCACTGACTGCCATCCCCGCACCGTAACGAAGACACAACTCACGGAATGGTCTATCCGTTACGCCAGCCATAGGAGCGACGATTAGATTGTTCTTAAGTTGATAATTTCCGATTTTCAAAAATGTCATCACAGTTCTGTACCAGCAAGGGCGCGCATTTTACGCATTTTTTCGCTGCGTGAAAAGACTAATATTTGAGCATTTACAATTTGTTTTTGTAATTCGTTTAAATTTCAATCAATTAGCGCCCAAAGTCTTACCTAGCCTTGCTTGCGACCAGAGATTCGACACCATTCTTGTTGTTCAATGATCGGATCAATGTGAAGCTCATCACGATAATAAGTTGCAACATCTTCCGCTTGTGTATCTAAAACACCCGACATTGCTAGTACACCATTTGGCTTTACTAGACCTTTAATGATGCCAGAAAGCTCGCGTAGTGGACCTGCAAGGATGTTGGCAACAACAACGTCAGCAAGTAAACCTTCCGGTTGATCTTGTGGTAAGAACACTTCTAGTTGCTCTGCCACGCCATTGCGTTGTGCGTTGTCTTTTGATGCAAGCAGGGCTTGAGGATCAATGTCGATCCCGATAACTTTTGCCGCGCCAAGTTTGATCGCAGCGATCGCTAGGATGCCTGAACCACAACCGAAATCGATCACGGTTTTGCCTGTAAGGTCTAAGCCTTCAAGCCACTCAAGACACAATGCCGTTGTCGGGTGAGTACCTGTACCAAATGCAAGACCGGGATCCAGCATTACGTTTACAGCGTCAGGTTCAGGGATATCGCGCCAGCTAGGACAGATCCATAAACGCTCACCAAACTTCATTGGGTGGAAGTTGTCCATCCATTCACGTTCCCAATCCTTGTCTTCAATTTGCTCTACTTTGTGAGCAAAGTCTGCAGGGAACATGTTGCTTGCTTTAATCTGCGCTAGAACGACACCAGTGTCAGTCTCAGCGTCGTAAAGCGCGAGAATGTCAGTATCACCCCAAAGGCGAGTTTCGCCCGGCAGAGGCTCAAATACAGGGGTATCTTGTGCATCCAGGAAAGTTACAGAAAGAGCACCAGTCTCTTCCATTAACATGTCGCCGATTTGTTCGGCATTTTCATTGGTAGCATTAAGCTTGATTTGAATCCAAGGCATGGCTGCATCTTCTATATGAGAAAAATTGGATGGCGAGTCTAGCAGAAAATATGAGCAAATTCACCAAAACCCCACGGAATATAATGGGGATGATGAATTGATTATTGCGAGTATTTACAAACAAAAATGCTCACCGAAGTGAGCATTTATTACTGTTCTACAGAGAACGAATTACGGAAGGCTAGCGTCTATTGTAGACCAAGCTTCTTCTCAAGGTAGTGGATGTTTGCCCCACCGTGTTGGAAGTTTTCGTCGTTCATAATAGACAGTTGAAGCTCAGTATTAACGTTAATACCTTCAACAATCATTTCACCCAATGCGTTCTTCATACGAGCGATAGCAACATCACGGTTTTCACCGTAAGTGATCAGCTTGCCAATCATTGAATCGTAGTGTGGTGGCACTGTGTAACCCGTGTAGATGTGAGACTCCCAACGTACGCCCATACCACCTGGAGCATGGAAGCGCGTGATCTTACCCGGAGACGGTAGGAAACGTACGGGATCTTCTGCATTGATACGACATTCGATTGAGTGGCCGCGCAGCTTAATATCATCCTGTGTGAATGATAGAGGCTGACCAGCAGCAATGCGAAGTTGCTCTTTCACTAGATCGATACCCGTTACCATTTCAGTAATCGTGTGCTCAACCTGGATGCGAGTGTTCATTTCAATGAAGTAGAACTCACCGTTCTCGTATAGGAATTCAAATGTACCTGCGCCGCGGTAACCAATCTCAAGACATGCACGAGTACAACGGTCGCCGATGTATTTACGCATTTCTTCAGTGATACCTGGAGCTGGTGCTTCTTCCACAACTTTCTGGTGACGACGCTGCATTGAACAGTCACGCTCACCTAGGTGGATAGCATTACCTTGACCATCGGCAAGCACTTGTACTTCAATGTGACGTGGGTTTTCTAGGAATTTTTCCATGTAAACCATGTCGTTATTGAAACATGCTTTTGCTTCAGCACGAGTCATTGCGATAGCTTCTGTTAGTTCTTTTTCAGTACGAACAACACGCATACCACGACCGCCGCCGCCGCCAGAAGCCTTGATGATTACAGGGAAACCAATGCGCTTAGCGTGCGCTTTGTTTTTCGCTTCGTCGTCGTCAAGAGGGCCGTCAGAACCTGGTACACAAGGTACACCCGCTTTTTTCATTGACGTGATAGCTGACACTTTGTCACCCATCATGCGAATGGTTTCAGCTTTAGGGCCAACGAAGATAAAACCACTGCGCTCTACCTGTTCTGCAAAATCTGCATTTTCAGATAGGAAGCCGTAGCCTGGGTGAATAGCAACTGCACCCGTTACTTCAGCAGCGCTGATGATACGAGGGATGTTCAGGTAGCTATCGATACCACGAGCTGGACCGATACAAATGGTTTCGTCAGCAAGCAGTACGTGCTTAAGATCGCGGTCAGCGGTTGAGTGAACTGCTACCGTTTTGATGCCAAGTTCTTTACATGCTCGCAGAATACGCAGTGCAATTTCACCACGGTTCGCGATTACTAATTTATCTAACATAATGAGTGCTCTCTATTATTCGATAATTACTAGAGCTTGGTCGAATTCTACTGGTTGACCGTCTTCAACTAGGATAGCCGTTACAACACCAGATTTATCAGCTTCGATTTGGTTCATCATTTTCATTGCTTCAACGATACATAGTGTTTCGCCAGCAGTTACAGATTGACCCACTTTAACGAACGGTTTTGCATCTGGGCTTGGAGCGCCGTAGAAAGTACCAACCATTGGAGAAAGAACTTGGTGACCAGCAGGAACCGCAGGAGCTGCCGCTTCTGCAGCTACAGGTGCCGCCGCAGGTGCTGCTGCGGCTACAGGAGCTGGAGCTGCTGCATATTGAATAGGCGCTGCAGATACAGGGCTGTTACGACTGATTCGTACTGACTCTTCACCTTCAGAGATCTCTAGCTCAGAAATACCAGACTCTTCAACCAATTCGATTAGCTTCTTGATTTTGCGAATATCCATTGTTTCTTTCTCTTTATCTGTTGATTGAACTTACTCTTTGACTGAGTAGGTTAGTAATAGTTCGTTGTTTTTATTTACTTTGCGTTGAGCTTGTTGAGCGCAGCTGTCAAAGCAAATTGATAACCTTGGGCACCTAAGCCACAAATCACACCTTCTGCTTTATCAGACAGGTAAGAGTGGTGACGGAATGGTTCACGTGCGTGAACATTCGATAGGTGAACCTCAATAAATGGGATAGCAACACCAAGTAGTGCATCACGCAACGCCACACTGGTATGTGTAAAGGCCGCTGGGTTGATAATAATGAAATCAACATTTTGATAAGCACTATGGATAGCTTCAATCAGCTCATACTCACGATTTGACTGTAAGTGAGATAGCTCAACATCGTGTGTTTTCGCTTGCTCGGTCAATGAGCTAATAATCTGGTCAAGTGTTTGAGAACCGTAGTGTGCAGGTTCTCTAAGGCCTAACAGATTAAGGTTTGGTCCATTTAAAACTAGAATGCGAAACTTTGTAGACATTGTGGGGCTATCTTCCTTTATCGTGTTTACGAACGTGAATGTTGCCATTTTATTGAAAATTTGGGGATAATTTCCAGTAAGAAAAACCCAAATTTAAAAATTAGAACCAGATTATAGCTAATTCAGCGCAAATCGCAGCAATTTACTGGTCTAATCTCCTATTGAGAGAGTGTGAGATTGTTACCAACTTAACAAAAAAGCGCCTTAGCCTTAATTTTGTCGAGGATATTTGAGATCAAGATCAGCCATAAAAAAACCGCCACATAGGTGACGGTTTAGAAAGGCGCTGTTTTAAACAGTAATTACGTAATGTAACGGGTTGCTTATGCCAGTTCCGCTTTCTCTGCAATCAGCTTATCGACCACGCTTGGGTCTGCCAGTGTCGACGTATCGCCTAGGTTGCCAGTATCGCCAGTGGCAATCTTACGCAGGATACGACGCATGATTTTACCTGAACGAGTTTTTGGTAATGAGTCGGTCCAGTGCAGTACATCTGGCGTTGCGATTGGGCCTATCTCTTTGCGTACCCAGTCTTTCACTTCTTTATGAAGCTCTGCGGTTGGGAATTCACCATCATTCAACGTGATGTAAGCGTAAATCGCTTGGCCTTTAATATCATGAGGGATACCTACAATCGCAGCCTCTGCGATCTTATCAAATGCGACTAGAGCCGATTCAATCTCAGCGGTACCCATACGGTGACCTGATACGTTCAGAACGTCATCAACACGGCCAGTAATCCAGTAGTAACCGTCTTCATCACGACGAGCACCATCACTGGTGAAGTACATGCCTTTAAAGGTCGAGAAGTAAGTTTGTTCGAAACGGTCATGATCGCCGTGAACGGTACGCATCTGGCCTGGCCAAGAGTCAAGAATCACTAGGTTGCCGTCTGTTGCACCCTCAATGATGTTACCCATGTTATCAACCAGCGCGGGTTGTACACCGAAGAATGGACGCGTCGCTGAACCCGGTTTTAGGTCTGTTGCGCCTGGTAGCGGTGCAATCAAGATTCCGCCCGTTTCTGTTTGCCACCATGTATCAACAATTGGAGACTGCTCATTACCGATTGTTTTGTAGTACCACTCCCACGCCTCTGGGTTGATAGGTTCACCCACTGAGCCCATGATTCTTAGGCTGTCACGAGACGTGCCTTCAACGGCTTCATTGCCTTTCGCCATCAATGCACGAATAGCTGTTGGCGCCGTATAAAGAATATTAACTTGGTGCTTATCGACCACTTCACTCATGCGGCTTGTGTTCGGGTAGTTCGGCACGCCTTCAAACAGAATGGTTTTTGCACCATTGGCAAGCGGTCCGTAAACAAGGTATGTGTGACCGGTAATCCAACCCACATCGGCTGTACACCAGAAAGTTTCGCCTTCTTGGTAATCGAATACGTATTTGAAGGTCATTGCTGCATAAACAAGGTAACCACCGGTGGTGTGCATAACACCCTTAGGTTTGCCTGTTGAGCCTGACGTATAAAGGATGAATAGTGGGTCTTCTGCGTTCATCTCTTCTGGAGGACAATCTGCAGATACATTAGCAATAGCATCGTGCCACCACACATCGCGGTGTTCGTGCCATGCAACATCGCCGCCAGTACGTTTGAATACTACAACCTTTTCGATGTTCTTCACTTCAGGATTCGTCAGTGCTTCATCGACATTTTTCTTCAGTGGAACAGCACGGCCGCCACGCACGCCTTCATCGGCAGTGATAACGACTTTAGAATTTGAATCGATAATACGACCAGACAGTGCTTCTGGTGAGAAACCACCAAATACTACTGTGTGAACCGCACCTATACGGGTACACGCCAGCATGGCTACTGCAGCTTCAGGAACCATTGGCATGTATAAACAAACCACATCGCCTTTGCGCACGCCTTGCTCTTTCAGAGCATTCGAAAACAGGCACACTTCTTTGTGTAGTTCATTAAAAGTTAGAGTTTTGTCATCTGCCGGGTCATCGCCTTCCCAGATAATAGCGACTTCATCGCCGCGTTCAGCAAGGTGGCGGTCGATACAGTTAGCCGAAACGTTAAGCGTGCCATCTTCAAACCAGCGAATATCAATGTGGCCAGGGTCGAAAGAGGTATTTTTTACCTGTGTGAAAGGTTTAATCCAATCAACGATTTTTCCGTGTTCACCCCAAAAGCCTTCAGGGTCAGAAACAGATTGCTGGTACATGGCTAGGTAAGTGTCATTATCCGCGTGTGTGGTTGATTTAATATTTTCTTTTACCGGATAAACGTGGGCTTCACTCATTGCATCTCTCCTTGTGCCTACATTCCTAATGAACTGGCAACTTCCTTTGTGTTCAGTTTCTAGGTCTATTACAGAACCATCTTTGTGTTATCACTCTCGACTAGGACGGCGATTTCCACAATTAGACTTTAGGATGAGACGCTGCTTTTCACTTACAAAATAGCGAGTTAAGTTCATTTTTGAGATGTTGCTCTCTATGTGAAGCGCCAGTGGTTGAATTAAGAATAAGAAGAGTTGAAACGGGGCAGATCACCATGTTTCAGGCGAACAAAGATCAGGGCTGCGGAGATAGCGTCTTGTAATGCATCATGTTTATTGACGGGGATAGGTAAATCGAGCTGGCGACAGATGGCGTCCATACTGAGATCAAAATAGGCATTGGGCAGCTGCCTTTCGAGCTTGTCTTGATAAAGTTGGCTTACTTCGACTAATCGGTTAGGCAGTGGAAATCCAAGCTGTTTTAAACAGGCGCGATCGAGGATTTTTTTATCATAGCGGATGTGATAGCCGACTAAAGGACGATTTCCAATGAAGTTCAGTAGCTCGATTAAAGCCTGTTTTTCTTCGATGCCGTGCTTTAGATCTTGATGGCGAATACGGTGGATTTTTATTGAATTGCAATCGAGCGATTGAGGGGCGCGCAATCGGACTTCAAAAGGTTGGCTGGTAATGATTCGGTTGCCGATGATCTTGGTTGCGGCAATGGTGACTAATTCTGCCTGATTGGGGTCGAGGCTGGTGGTTTCACAATCGAGAGATACGTATTCGTGATTAGCAGGCGCAGTAAACAGAGGCTGATAAGTAGAGCCTTTGAGTTTATGATGCCAGTAATAACGAACCAATCTATTCATCGTTCAATCGCCTAATCCCGTATCTGATAGTGGTAGCCAAGCCATTGCTTGAATTTTTTGACCACATGCAAGCTATGGCGAAGTAAGTCTCTGTCTGCTCGCTCCATCAATTTGACGTTAATCTTGTTGCTACTGTGCTGCTGAGAAAGTCTTTGGGCTAAGCGCCACTTAAAGAACTGTTTGAGTGCTTCACTAAGGTTATCGGCGGTACTTTGCTCAAGCACTTTCTTACAGACCAACTGTTCAATGCGTTCGAAGGTGTTGTTTACCGTGACACCATGCTCAAGACAGAGTGCCCTCACACCATGCACGATAGGGAAAATACCGCCTTGTTTGATATCGAGCCCTGACTTGGATTGTTTAACATTGCCAAACAGGGTGAGGGGTACTGAGAAGTTCAGAGCCGGTCGGCAGAATTCAGTCAGAATCAATTCTTGTCCGAGCATCAAATCACTTAGGTGCTGCTTTACGGGTTTTAATAACTCTCTATTACCCGCAACGGCGTGTGCATCCGCCATGATCGCGATATTCATCACGGTATCTGGCGTGGCTTTTTTTACCCAACGGGTGAGGGTTTGTTTCCACTCTTGTTCTGAATGCACCCATTTGGGGTTGTTGACCATCACGTTGCCCGGACATAGTGGATAGCCCAATTGCTGCAATGTGTGAGTGAGGTCGTTCATGGCACTCTGGCATTGGTGCCACTCCAAGCCATCTTGAATTATTAGCGCGTTGTCTTGATCGGTTTTGAGGATTTGTTCTCCACGGCCTTCGGAGCCCAACACGATGAGGCAGCAATGATTATGCAGTGCGGGTGGGATAACCAACTCAAACGCTTTCTCTATTATCTGTTCATTAACGGCTGAAATTAGCTCCATGATGAAGCGCGTGCGAATGCCGTTACTGAGTAGGCTTTCGACCAGTTGACGTTGTTTGTTGGAGGCTAATGCGAGCTCTTCAATGCTGGTGGATCGCGCAATACGCAAAGTGAGCACGTGAGAGTGAGTGGAGAATGCACTGAGGATTTGTGTCATATCCACCATGCCGACAGCATCTAGACCGTCACAAACCATCAACCTTTTTACCCGGTTTCTGGTCATGGTAATCATGGCATTAAATAAGAAATCCCCTTGGTTTACGTGCATCACTGGAAATGTTGCAATCTCGCCAACGGGCGCGTCCTGTGGGAAGTTATCGAGCATTACAGCGTGCAATAAATTGGTTCGTGTGACGATCCCATACGGTAAGGAGCCTGAACCAAAATCTTTTATGCCTTTGTCGTCTAAATGCACCAGCGCCGAGTCTAAGCCTTGCTCTTTTAGGATTTGAGTGACTTGGTTGATGGGTTGCCCTGGCTCAAGAATCAGTGGTGGGTGATAAATAGAGTCATCCACTTTGGTCAATATAAACTCGGCAAGGTTTTGTTGCTGCTGAGCGGCCTCAATCAGAGCTTTCCGTGTTGATAGGTTACTATCAAAGTAGGCGGCAAATTGACCATTGGCGTGATAAAGATCGAGAAAAACATCGGTAGGCAGTAGGTAGCTTAAGGTGTCTTCGAGTGCGATATATTGATGTTTGGTGTGAGGTTCAAACTGGCTGCGCACATCAAAAATATCGTCATTGGCGTAATGTGCGTAAATCTCACCATCACTGCTCGCGCGCTCTTCAACGGCTCCTTTGATCAGGATATGCAGGTGTCTGCTCGGCCTATCTGCTTCCAGTATCACTTCTTGAGAGCGGTAATACACCACGTCTAATGAAGAGCGAAGCTTCAATTGTTCCGTATCGGACAGGCTATCGAAGGGTGGGTGCTGCATATTAAATTTTTCAGGCATAAGCATCACAAGAAGTGGGAGTCTTTAATCAGTCTGACAAAATACCAGCGAAGCTCCAGACGACTTTAGTCTAAATGCAGACTAGATATCGATGAACGTGATATAGCTTGGTGATAAGTGATAAGTGATAAGTGATAAGTGATATCTAGGCTAATTGAATATAGGAATGCTATCCCAGTAATAATTCCCTTTTTCATCCTACTCTAGATAGGCATAATTGGAGCCGCCTTTTTCCGCACACTTTATAGGTTATTTATGTTTAGCCCCTCTCCTTACGGATGGATATCTCAGTATTTTCTTGGTTTCTTTTTTGCGTATGGTGTGTACTTGCCATTTTGGGCGTTGTGGTTTGAAGACCAAGGCGTTTCTGCAGGGGACATCGGTGTATTGATTGGTATTGGTTTTGCGACTCGCTGTGTTGCTAACCTTGTGATTACGCCGCGCATCCATAACGTAGAGAATCTTTTGCCCGCTCTGCGCTGGTTGAGCTTCGCCTCCTTGTTATTTGTTGGTTTCCACTTCTTTACTGGAGGCAGTTTTCTATTGATGCTGTTGGCAACAGTATTGTTTAACCTGTGTTGTGGGCCGGTTATCCCTCTTTCTGACGCAATGGCTAACTATTACAGTCGTCTTAAGATGCTTGACTATGGACGCACTCGTTTATGGGGTTCGATTGCTTTTATTGCGGGTTCAACCGTGGTGGGTTATTTAGTCGCACAGTTCGGCACTGATATGATTTTGTATACAGCGCTTGTTGGTGTGCTGTTGTCGTTAGTGTTGGCGATGAGAAACCCTAACGTGATGCCAGTAACGCAATCTGAGAAACAAGCAGTGCGACCAAAATTAGGTGAGTTACTGCGTGAGTCGTCTGTGGTTAAATTTTTGGCCTTGATGGCGTTGCTGCAAGGTAGCCATGCGGCTTACTACAGTTTTAGTGCGATTTACTGGAAAGAAGCCGGTCACTCAGAAGCGATTATTGGTTATTTATGGAGCCTAGGCGTTGTTGCTGAGGTGGCTGTGTTTGCTCTCAGTAAGCGCTTATTCTCTGGCTGGTCAATGCGTACTCTATTCGTGGTAGCTGCAATCGGTGTGATGGCTCGTTGGGGGATTACCGCATCAACAACGGCGATTTTCGCCTTGGTTATGGTGCAAATGCTGCATGGTGTGACGTTTGCTATGGCGCACATCGCAGCCATTCAATACATTCAATCAGAAGAACAGAATAAAATGGTCGCGCTGCAAGCTCTGTATAACGCGATCCCATTGGGGGCTGTTATCGCACTAATGACGACCTTAAGTGGTTGGGGCTATGAGCTTTGGGGGGCAAACATCTTCTGGGGTATGGCCGCGATGGGTGCTCTTGCTCTGTTCATTAAGTTGGACGAGAGAAGTTCAGTGGTTGAGATTAATCAATCAGGTTCGGAACAATTAGAATCTAACAGCAAATGCTGATAATTAGAGTCTGAAGCACAGAATTTAAGCGATTCGATTGAGTTAATGACCCATCCTTAGTTAAATGAAACCTCTCCCTTATGGAGAGGTTTTTTTATGGATGAAAAAGGGTTTTTAATGCAAGGATGGATAGTAATTCCAGTCTCTTTAGCCTATTTGGGCGTGTTATTTCTGATCGCTTGGTATGGAGACAGGCAGGTTCGTTGGCTATCGCGTTGGCGCCCATGGATCTATAGTCTTTCGATTGCAGTGTATTGTACCTCTTGGACTTTCTATGGAACGGTCGGACAGGCGAGCAATAACCCATGGTCCTTTTTACCCATCTATCTCGCCCCCATTCTGGTCTTTACACTCGGGTGGCGGATCTTGGCGCGGTTGATCCTGATTGCAAAGCGTGAACACATCACTTCAATTGCCGACTTTATCGCGGCTCGTTATGGAAAATCTCAGGGCTTGGCTGTTGCCGTCACCGTGATTGCCGTGGTCGGTATTCTTCCTTATATCGCGCTACAGCTGCGTGGTATTACGATGGGGCTAGATATTGTTGCGCCAAACCTAGCGTCTGATTTCGGTTATCAGGATTATCACGTCTCTTGGTTTGTGGTCGGTGCTTTGGCCATTTTTACCATGCTGTTTGGTACTCGGCACATCGATAACACAGAGCATCACCGTGGCATGATGATGGCGGTGGCGTTTGAGTCAATTGTTAAGCTAGCGGCATTCCTGATTGTTGGCCTGTTTATTATCTACCTGGCGATGAGCAGTGACAAAATTGACTTGTTTGATGTGGCGGCTTCCACCTACGAATCGCCCAATATTCCGACCTTAATTATTCATACCGTTTTGACTATGTTGGCGATTGTCTGTCTGCCGCGCCAATTTCACACCATGGTGGTTGAGAACGAACGTCCTCAAGATTTGCATACCGCTCGCTGGTTGTTTCCACTTTATCTGATTTTAATGGGCCTGTTTGTGCTGCCAATTGCTTGGGCAGGACAGGGGTTGCTTACTGATATGCCAGCTGATACTTACGTGATCAGTGTACCAATGGCAGAAGGGGCGAATCACATTGCTTTGTTAGCTTTCCTCGGAGGTACTTCAGCGGCGAGTGGAATGGTGATTGTTTCGACCATCGCATTAGCGATCATGGTATCAAATGATTTAGTAATGCCATTGCTGCTGCGCCGTATGCGCCTAACTCAAAGAACCCATCGACATTTTTCTGGCATGTTGCTGGTGATTCGACGCGGGTTGATTTTACTTCTGTTATTGGGTGCTTGGCTGTTCTATCAAGCGCTCGATACCATTCACTCACTGTCGGCGATTGGCTTTCTTTCCTTTGCGGCGATTGCTCAATTCGCGCCAGCACTTATTGGTGGTTTGTACTGGCGTCCGGGCAACCGCAAGGGGGTCTATGTCGGCTTAATGGTGGGCTCGTTGATTTGGCTGATCACCCTGATGAGCCAAACCAGCATGCTGGCGGGCGATAGTGAAAGTAACCTTTTACTGTGGATTATCACGCCACCAGAGTTGTTCAACAGTTGGGAGATCAGCAGTTCAAACTGGGGGATTGTGCTGAGTATTTTGCTGAATACTTTGTGTTATGCCGTGGTTTCGATGGTGACCAGACCAAGCCTAAGTGAGCGTTTACAATCGGCTGCTTTTATTGGCACACCACTGCCAGAAAATGAGAACATCAGCCTCTATCAGAGCCGTGTGACGGTCGCTGAATTAGAGATGCTGGCGTCTCGTTTTGTGGGGCGTAAGCGTGCGAAAAGTGCCTTACAGAGTTATTGGCAACAGCACGGGCAGCCGCTACTTCCTAACCAACAAGCGCCCGCAAGCCTTATTCGACATGCAGAACGTGTGCTCGCTGGTGTATTCGGTGCATCTTCAGCTAAGTTAGTACTTACTTCGGCCTTGCAGGGCAGAAATATGCAGCTTGAGGAAGTTGCGACCATCGTTGATGAAGCCTCTGAACTGTACGATTTCAGCCGTGGTTTACTGCAAGGTGCGATTGAACATATTGGTCAAGGCATTGCAGTAATTGACAAACAAATGAGGCTGGTGGCGTGGAATCAACGTTACTTAGAACTGTTTGAGTTCCCTGCAGGCTTGATTCAGGTGGGTCGACCCATTTCAGATGTAATTCGTCACAATGCAGAGCAAGGTTTATGTGGCCCAGGCGACCCAGAAGATCACGTTCGCCGTCGTGTTTATCACCTTGAGCAAGGCACGCGACACACCTCATCTCGTATTCGTCCTGATGGTCGAGTGATTGAGGTGCAAGGTAACCCAATGCCAAGTGGTGGCTTCGTCATGAGCTTTACCGACATCACGGTATTCCGACAAGCAGAGCAAGCGCTAAAAGATGCCAATGAAAGCTTGGAATCGAGAGTCCATGAACGAACTCAAGAGCTCGAGAAGCTTAACCATCGTTTGGTAAAGGCGACGCAAATATCTGACCAAGAATCACAATCTAAGAGTCGTTTTCTTGCGGCTGTTAGTCACGATTTGATGCAGCCATTAAATGCTGCTCGCTTGTTTGCTTCTTCGCTATCTGAGGTCGCAAAAGAACAAGAGGAGAAGCAGCTTTCTTCTCATATCGAAAGTGCGTTGGGTGCGGCTGAAGATCTGATTGGCGACTTACTGGATATTTCGCGATTGGAGTCAGGAAAATTAGAAACCAACGTTCATGCGATTGCCGTGCATGATGTACTGACCAATTTGAATGCGGAATTTAGCGCTTTAGCGACACAGCAAAAAATACAGTTTCAGATGATTCCATCGTCACTGTTTATTCATTCTGACCCTAAGTTATTAAGACGAGTGATTCAGAACTTTTTAACGAATGCGTTTCGCTATAACCCTGAAGGAAAAGTGGTACTCGGTGCGAGACGAGTCAATGGTCAGGTACGAATTGATGTGTGGGATAACGGAACCGGTATCGATGAAGACAAGCAACAAGAGATCTTCGAAGAGTTTACGCGTGGCAGCCAAGTTCGTGCCGATCAAGGGTTGGGATTAGGGTTGGCTATCTCGAAAGGGATTGCTCATGTGCTTGGTCATCAAATATCGATGCGTTCATGGCCGGGAGAAGGCAGCGTCTTTTCCATCACCTTAGCGAGAGCAGAGCAGGTGGCTCCGGTTGTACAAGCTTCGACGCCAATGGCGACAAGCGACATCGAGCACCTGAAAATACTGTGTGTCGACAATGAGCGAGAAATTTTGGTCGGTATGGAGAACTTGATAGGGCGCTGGGGTTGTGAGGTTAAGACCGCCGTCGACTTAGTCGAAAGTTTGAAGTGTCTCGATGATGATTGGCAGCCGGATGTGATTTTCTCTGATTACCGTTTAGATAATGGCAGAACGGGGCTCGAAGTATTGCAGCAGTGTCGTTTACGCCTTGGAGATTCTTTTGAAGGGGTCATTATCAGTGCAGATAGAACCGATGACATGTTGGCAGCAATAAAAGCCAATAGCTTCAGCTTTATCGCTAAACCCGTCAAGCCGCTAAAACTCAGAGCGGTTCTAAATCGGGTGAGTTAATTAGGAATAATCAGCTCGAATTCCTAATTAATGAACGGATGTAAAAAAGGCCTCGGATGAGGCCTTTTTTGTTTCAGTAAGGATCGTTAATGCCTATTCGCTTTTTAACTAACTAGCCCGCAATACCACCCTGCGTCAGTGCGGTTGGATCAAGTAGCTTGCTAAGTTCTTCTCGGCTGAGATCCGTTTCTCTTTCGGCAACATCCAGAATTGGTAAGCCCTCTTTGTAGGCTTTCTTGGCGATGTCCGCTGCTTTTAGGTAGCCAATCACAGGGTTAAGTGCGGTCACCAGAATTGGATTCTTTGACAGTGCCAAATCGAGGTTGTCTTGGCGTACCGTGAAGGTGGAAATCGCTTTATCAGCCAGTGCGACTGAACTGTTTGCTAACAACTCTATACTTTCTAATACGTTATGAGCAATAACGGGCAGCATCACATTCAATTGGAAGTTACCCGATTGGCCTGCAATCGTAATGGTGGTGTCATTACCTATTACTTGAGCCGCCGCCATGGCTGCAGCTTCTGGAATTACAGGGTTTACCTTGCCAGGCATGATAGACGAACCCGGCTGTAGAGCCTGCAACTCAATTTCCCCTAAGCCAGCCAACGGCCCTGAATTCATCCAACGAAGATCGTTTGAGATCTTCATGATCGCTACTGCTGCAGTTTTGAGCTGACCTGACAGTGCAACGATCGCGTCTTGGCTGCTGAGGTCAAAAAAGAAGTTTTCACTCGAAGTAAAACTGATCTTTGTCGATTGAGACAGGTTGCTTGCAAACTTATCGGCAAAGCGTGGGTCGGCATTAATCCCGGTACCTACCGCTGTACCACCTTGAGCAAGCGCCTTGACTGCTGGCAAGCTGCTTTCTATCGCTTGCTTGGCATGTTCAATCTGATATTTCCAACCACCAAGCTCTTGAGCAAAGGTAATCGGCATTGCATCCATTAGATGAGTACGGCCAGTTTTGACTACCTCAGCAAGTTCATGCTGTTTTACGGTAAGCGCCACAGAAAGGTGGGTAAGCGCAGGCAGCAGCTTATTTTCTGCCATCAAAGCGACACTGACTTGGATTGCTGTTGGCACGACATCGTTACTGCTTTGTCCCATGTTTACGTGATCATTCGGGTTCACGTCTCCTTGCAGGCTTCTTGAAGCGAGTGTCGCAATCACTTCGTTGGCATTCATGTTGGAGCTTGTACCAGAACCGGTTTGGTAAACATCAATAGGGAATTGCTCGAGGTGTTTACCCTCAATGATCTCTTGGCTAGCTTCGGCTATCGCGTTGGCAATATCACCTTCTAATAAACCTAACTGAGCGTTGGTATCGGCGGCGGCCTGCTTAATCAGCGCCAGTGCTTGAATGAAACTGGCTGGCATCTTGTGCGAACTAAACGCGAAGTTATCCACGGCACGTTGAGTTTGTGCTTGATATAGCGCATCAGCAGGGACTTTAACTTCCCCCATGCTGTCTTTTTCAATCCGAAATTGTAGGGTCATCTTCTATCCTTGTTAGCCAAGTGGGGCTTGGACTTGTTGTAGTGTTTGGCTGAGATTCAAAAAACGCGCTTGGCCTTGAGGCTGCTGGCAGTAGTGGCGTTTCAAATAAAATAGTGGTGAGTGAATAGAGTCTAGGCAGATATGACGAAAGGCGAAACTGCGTTCTGGAGACTCAATCGCTTCTATCAAATGGAAGAAAACTTGGCGCAGGTACAGCTCGCACAACAAGATGTTTTCTTGGGCGGCATGCTTTTCATAGTAAGCGGAAAGCGTTAGTGCACACTCGATGTAGTCTCGAATCACAAACGGCTCATGGCCTTGAACTTGCTCTAATGAAGCAAAGCGATCTTGTGCTTTGTAAAACCTCGAATAAAGAACCTGCTGCTCTTTCATCATCTGCATCTCATTAATGAATGTTAATGATAATTATTATCAAGTGAGATTTTAAAAACAACCCTTTGTTTCTCTTTTTATAAAGTGAGTAGGAAAAGAAAAAGCCGATACATAAGTATCGGCTTTCTGGAGTCAGTACCTAATCCCTACAATGTAAGTACTGATTATTTTTTGCTAAACATCTTTGTTTCGTGGTCGTGCTTAGTGGTCGTGAGCTTCACCAGCACCTTTCGGGTAACGGATGTTCTCAACCATCTCTTGTACATCTTGTGGCACTTCAGCAGTTACTTTGTTTACAGCAATTGATACTACGAAGTTTAGACACATACCTAGCGTACCGATGCCTTCTGGGCTGATACCAAACCACCAGTTTTCCGGTGTGCTTGCTGCTGGGTTAATGAACTTGAAGTAGATGATGTAGCTTGCTGTGAAGGCAATACCTGACAACATACCTGCAATTGCGCCTTCCTTGTTCATCTTCTTGTAGAAGATACCTAGGATGATGGCAGGGAAGAAGGATGCTGCGGCTAAGCCGAAGGCAAACGCTACTACCTGAGCTACGAAGCCTGGCGGGTTAATACCCAAGTAACCTGCACCTACAATCGCGATCATGGCAGCTAAACGAGCGGCTAACAGCTCCTGCTTGTCGGTCATGTTTGGTCTAAAGCCTTTCTTCAACAAGTCATGTGAAATCGACGTTGAGATGACCAATAGCAGGCCTGCGGCTGTTGATAGTGCTGCGGCTAAGCCACCGGCTGCAAGCAGTGCGACAACCCAGTTTGGTAGTTTTGCTAGTTCTGGAGAGGCCAGTACGATGATGTCACGGTTAATCTTCATCTCGTTGCGTTCATCGCCCGAGTAGAACATTTTGCCATCGCCGTTCTTATCTTCCCAACCAACTAGGCCAGTGCTTTCCCAGTTTTTGTACCAGCTTGGTGCTTCTGCTGCTGCGACACCTTGCATGTCTGGGCCGTTAATCGTTTCGATCATGTTTACACGAGCGAAGGCTGCAACGCCTGGCGCTGTTGTGTATAGCAATGAGATGAACAGTAGTGCCCAACCCGCTGAGATACGAGCATCACGTACTTTTGGTACCGTGAAGAAACGAATGATTACGTGTGGAAGACCCGCAGTACCGACCATTAGAGCTGCACAGATGAAGAATACATCTACCATGCTCTTGTTACCTTCGGTATAGGCGGTAAATCCGAGCTCTTCGGTTAGTCCATCCAGTTTATCAAGTAGGTATACATCTGTACCTGATAGAGTCGAGCCCATACCAACTTGTGGAAGTGGGTTACCTGTCATCATGATTGAGGTAAAGATTGCTGGAACAAGGAAGGCGAAAATGAGGACACAGAATTGAGCTACCTGCGTATAAGTGATGCCTTTCATGCCACCAAGCACTGCGTAGAAGAACACAATACCCATACCAATGATGATGCCTAGGTTAATATCAACTTCTAGGAAACGAGAGAATACAACGCCAACACCACGCATCTGGCCTGCAACGTACGTAAATGATACGAAGATTGCACAGAATACCGCTACCATACGTGCTGTTTTCGAGTAGTAACGTTCACCGATGAAATCAGGAACCGTAAACTGACCGAACTTACGTAGGTAAGGTGCTAAACATAGCGCAAGTAGTACATAACCACCTGTCCAACCCATTAGGTAAACCGCACCGTCGTAACCAACGAATGATATGATACCTGCCATTGAGATGAATGATGCTGCCGACATCCAGTCAGCGGCTGTTGCCATGCCGTTTGCTACTGGGTGTACGCCGCCGCCAGCAACGTAGAATTCACTCGTTGTTCCAGCGCGAGCCCAGATTGCGATGCCGATATAGACTGCGAAAGTAATACCGACGAGAATAAACGTCCAAGTTTGAATATCCATGTTCTAGCCTCTAGTCTTCCTGTACGTTGTATTTTTTGTCCAGCTTATTCATGCGAACAACGTAAATAAATATCAACGCCACGAAGGTATAAATTGAACCTTGCTGAGCGAACCAAAAACCTAGCTTAAATCCGCCAAATTGAATGGTATTTAGGACATCCACAAATAAGATGCCAGCGCCATAAGACACCACAAACCAGACTGCGAGCAGTGTTCCCATTATTCCCAAGTTTTCCTTCCAGTAGGCTTGAGCATGTTCCGTAGATTCGAACGCCATTGCCTTCTCCTTTAATTCCGTTTTCGTAGAAACCGTTTCTGTAGAAATTGCCGTGTTAACGTAATGTTACGATTTAGAATGTAGCAAGGATAAGTCAAGGGATCTGTGCAACTTTAGTCGGGACGCTATTAGCGCTAATGTACTGAAATATGGGAGCTAGGAGACAGAACCATAGAAAAACGTGATGTTGCAATGATGTTAAATTAGCCAAAGGTCTAACAAAAAGGGATGAATTAGAGTGCGAGTCATAAAATTTAACAACTAAATGACTGAGAAACGGTATTTAGTCCTGCCTATGACACGAAGCGAAACATAAGTTTGTTATAGTAACTACGGTACTTTCACCGGCCGTGACTTGCTTAACGGCAGAAGATCAACAAGCTAGTGGCAAAAGATCAACAGGCTTAAAGCTCGAGTTTTATTCTTTGGGGGAACGAATTGGACGCAATAACCATTAATCACTTATTTTTGACTGGTGCCGTACTCATCGCCATCAGTGTACTTTTCTCACAAGTGTCCTCTCGATTGGGCGTTCCGATTCTTTTAATCTTTTTGTTCGTTGGTATGTTGGCGGGCGAAGATGGCCCCGGTGGCATTAATTTCAATGATTACTCGCTGACCTACTTGGTGAGTAACCTTGCGCTGGCTGTGATCCTGCTTGATGGTGGTATGCGAACCAAGGTCGCGAGCTTCAAGGTCGCTTTTTGGCCGTCGCTCTCGCTGGCGACGATAGGTGTCGCATGTACTGCAACCCTAACGGGCTTAATGGCGGCTTGGCTGTTCGATCTGTCATTGATGCAGGGTATCTTAGTTGGTGCGATTGTGGGTTCGACTGATGCCGCTGCGGTATTTTCTTTGTTGAAAGGGCAGAGCCTCAATGAACGTGTTGGTTCAACCCTAGAGATCGAATCCGGTACCAATGACCCAATGGCTGTTTTCCTGACAGTGACTTTAATTGCGCTACTGGGCACCCCAGATGCCGAGATGGGAATGAACTTCCTACTCAAAAGCTTCGCGATGCAGTTTGGTATCGGCACCCTTGTTGGTATTGGTGGCGGTTGGGTTCTATGGAGTCTAATTAACCGAGTGCAGCTGGCCGATGGCCTTTACTCGATTCTGGTGCTCAGCGGGGGCGTGGCTCTGTTTGCGTTCTCTAACATGCTTGGTGGTAGTGGCATCTTATCGATTTACCTAGTCGGCCTGTTTATTGGTAATCGTCCAACTCGCTCTCGACACTCTATCCTTAATGTTCTTGATGGCATGACGTGGCTAAGCCAGATCGTGATGTTCTTGGTGCTGGGGCTATTGGTTACACCATCGACATTGATGGACATTGCACTTCCTGCGTTAGCATTGGCTTTCGGTATGATCTTGTTTGCTCGCCCGTTGTCTGTTTGGTTGGGTTTACTGCCGTTCAGAAGCTTTACCACCAAGGAGCGCTGGTTTGTCTCTTGGGTCGGTTTACGTGGTGCAGTGCCGATCATTTTGGCGGTTTTTCCGATGATGGCTGGCCTGCCAAATGCCCAACTTTACTTCAACATCGCCTTCTTCGTGGTTATGGTTTCGCTGATTGTTCAGGGCGGTAGCTTGATGAAAGTTGCGAGGTTGGCTCAGGTGACCTTACCACCCACACCAACCCCAATTTCTCGTACCGGCATGGAGATTTATCCGACCAGTGAGTGGGAGATGTTTGTCTACAAGTTGAAAGAGGAAAAGTGGTGTGTTGGTGAACCGCTTAAGCGTTTGTCTATGCCTGAAGGGACGCGAATTACGGCACTGTTTAGAAAAGATGCTTTGCTTCACCCATCGGGCAGCACTGTGTTAGAGGCGAACGATATTCTCTGTGTGCTTGGTCAAGATAAAGACCTAGATAGCTTAAGTGCGCTATTCAGTGAGGCTCCTCTAGCTGAAGAGGCCGCCCGATTCTTTGGTGATTTCTTCTTGGATGTTGAACTATCGGTTGCAGCGGTCAGTGATTGTTATGGTATTGAACTGGGCTCGGAAGAAGAGCGAGAAATGACGCTAAAACAATTGGCTGAGCGAGAGCTTGGTGCCCACCCGGTATTAGGCGATAGTTTTGTGTGGCATGACATTACTTGGGTGGTTGCAGAGATAGATGATCATAAAGTCGTCAGGTTGGGTTTATGTTTACCAAAGACGACTTTAGAAGAGGATATAAGCGAAGCTTAGTTGTGGACTTCTTGTAGCAAGATAACTGCTTGAGTTCGGTTTTTCACATCCAGTTTACGGAAGATGGCTGTCATATGTGCCTTGATGGTCGCTTCCGAAACATTCAATTCATACGCGATTTGCTTGTTCAGCAGGCCGTCTGAAAGCATCCCTAACACCTTGTATTGCTGAGGCGTCAATGTGGAAAGCTTTTCCGCAAGGTCGCTACAGGCTGCATTGTTGGTGATAAGCCCTTCAGGGAAGAACGGGTCGCCATTCAGCACTTGATTCAGTGCACTGACCAATTCACGCATATCACTCGACTTAGGAATGAAGCCAAAGGCACCATGGCTCTTCACTTGAGTGACAACGCTGGCATCCTCGCTGGCTGAGATCACCACAATCGGTAAATCTGGGTATTCAGCACGCAGTTGAATTAGGCCAGACATCCCGTTTGCTCCCGGCATTTTAAGGTCGAGAAGCAACAGGTCTGGTTCATCTTCTTTTTTTAGCAGAGTCAGTAAGGCATCGAGGGAATCAGCCTCAAGCAGGTTCGCACCACTGATAGCCATATGAACTGACTGAAACAGGGCGTTGCGAAAGAGAGGGTGGTCATCAGCAATGATGATGGTATAGGTCGAGTCCATGACGTTCATACTTTTAACAATTTAGTTAATATTTATTATCATCCTGATTGAGTATGTGGACAATATTTATACATTAAAAGTCTGAACCATATCGACTTTTATCCCCAGAATAAGAAAGCGTTACTCTGAATAACAAAAAAGCCGCACTGCCATCTCGTTACGGAGGGGCAGTGCGGCTTTCGTTAGTGCTTGTATTTAGACGAATGTCGTCGCTATAGCTGGTGGTCTTGCATGTGTTTTAAGAATACATCGGCAGGCATAAAGCCCGTCACACGAGCATTTGGAACATGGTTACCCTCGCCATCCCAGAACTCTATGGTTGGCAACCCGAGTACCTGCAATTGTTTAAGCAGTTCAATGTCTTGAGGCATGTTTCTCGTTACGTCAGCCTGAAGCAGGACGAAATCAGAAAGCTTGTTCTCAACATCTGCTTGGTGGAAGGTGTACTTCTCAAACTCTTTACATGCCACACACCAATCGGCGTAGAAATCGAGCATCACTGGTTTGCCGAGTTTCTTGGCTTCGATGAGCTGGATTTCTAACTCTTCAACCGTGTTGACGCGGGCAAATTGGATTTGTTGCTCAACCACAACGCTCTTTTCTGCGAACCAGTAATTGAGTGCAGGTTGAGCTGATGCGAACAGGCCAAGCATCGCGATGATACCTACAGCGCTCTGTTTCCAACCACCGAATGGCAGTGCATTCTTGCTGTGGTAAAGCCAACCAAAGGCGATGAACCCAAGACCAGACCAAAGTACCGTTGCCCACAATTCAGGAATAATTCGCTCTAGCAGGAAGATAGGCGCTGCCAGCAAGATAAAGCCGAATACGATCTTCACCTTGTCCATCCAGCTGCCTGCTTTTGGTAGTAGCTTATTACCAAACACCGCAACCAAGATCAGCGGAATACCCATACCCATCGCTAACGCATACAGAGCGATCGCTCCGGTTAATAGGTCGCCACTTTGAGCCACATACAATAACGCGCCTGACAGTGGCGCTGTGGTACAAGGTGAACACACCAAGCCAGAGATAGCGCCCATTGCGAACACGCCCAAGGTATTACCACCTTGTTGTTTGTTGCTTTGGTTATTAAGCCAAGTTTGGATACTGCTTGGCAGTTGTAGGTTATAAACGCCGAACATCGACATCGCCAACGTCACGAACAGAACACTCAGCGCGATTAATACGTAAGGGTGTTGCATCGCAGCTTGGAACTGCATGCCAGCTGAAGCAACCACTAAACCCAATAAGGTGTAGGTCAGCGCCATGCCTTGCACGTAGATGAAGGACAGCATCAGCGCACGACCTTGGCTGAGCTTGCCGCCGCCTAATACGATACCGGTTAGGATTGGGTACATAGGCAGAACACACGGCGTAAAGGCTAAGCCAACACCGAGAGCTAAGAATAATAGTGGCGTCCACCAACTGTCACCCAGCTTATCGGCTAAGCCTGCTTCTTTTGAAACGGGAGCATTGGTTTGTTGAGTGATATTGCTTGCTGCGTCAGCGGTAGGAGAAGAGGCTTGTACTGAATTGTCAGCTTCACCAGCAGCATCAGAAGAACCTTGTAAAGCACCACTGTTTTGCACATCACTGCTTTTCATATCCCCAGAACTCGTCGCAGTAAACGGTTCAATGTCGATTACTCGGATCTCTGGTGGGTAACAGAAACCAGCATCTGCACAGCCTTGATACTTAACGATCAGCTGTGAGCCATTTTGGTAACTCTGTAGAGGAACTTGCACGAATAACGGCTGAGTATAGATGCTCACCTCACCGAAGAATTCATCTTGGTGTGGTTGGCCATTTTCCATTTCAACATTGCCGATAGTGAGATTTTGGCCAGTGAACGAGAGGCTATGTTGATAGAGGTAGTAGCCCTCTTTTACTTGCCAGTCGAGAAGGACCTTGCCGTCTTGCTGGTAGTAATTGAAAGGGAAAGCTTGGTCTACAGGGACAAAACCGTTGTTATTGCCTCCGAAGCTTGGCTCGGCGTTGTCGTTTCCAAAAAGCGCCCACGCAGGCTGGGTGAACAGGGAAACACAAACAAAAAGTAATGTGGCAAGTCGTCGCATACTATTTAGTCATCAAAATGGAGTTGAAGGTATCTTAACTCAATCAGACCGTAATAGTTTGTGATTAGTTTCATCGGTAAACAAATATCCCCTAAGGCGGGTGGGCTATTTTCTGGGGCAGTCGAGAGAGTGTCAGTCGCTCAACATGAGTTGTCAGCTTTTGCCAATAAGACATTTAAGCCACTCCTAAGCGTGCTCTTACTACTTGTTCGCAAGCATCTATATTCGTGGTGTCTTTCGGAATAATTAGCACGGTGTCATTGCCGCCAACCGTACCGATAATCTCGGTATGTGGGTCGATATCGACTAATCTTGCGACCAACTGTGCGCAACCAGGGTTTGTTTTTACGATCACCATCGCTTGGTTGTGAGTAATTAATTCGATTTGTGATGAGATTGACGCATCGACACGCACAGGCGCGCTTTCAACCGTGATGCAGTAAACCTTTTTACCACAGGCATTCTGGATTTTGACAACACCGAGTTGTGACAAAATACGAGACACAGTCGACTGGCTAATGCCTGTATAACCAATGTCGACGAGTTTCTCTCGCAGCTGGTTCTGGGTCGAGAAGCTTTGCTGTTGTAGTAAGCGTTTGCACGCTGCGGTCAGTGTTTTATCTTCAGCTGAATACAAGCAATCGTGCTCAGTGATTTGGTTCATGAACAACTCCTTAAGGTCAACGTGTTGATATCGCTTGTCCATAGCGCAGAACGCACTCCCAAAGCCGTAGAGTACGATTGTTAATTAGGGCTTACCGATGAATCCCGAAATAAATAGGAAGGGTATGCGTGATGTATGATCTTCTATTCATCCAGTCTACCACTAAAGAATAGTTATCTTTTTGAAGGTGATCACCAAAAAAAATTCTGGTTATTTGCTTTTTTTGTGGAGTTTTATTCTTTAGGTAAGTGGATATTTATTCCGGGTTAGGAATAAATATCCATGTAGTTTGAGCGGTTTCTTTTACGAAGGTAAGAGCGCTAAGGGCTAGCGGATTTCACTCATGATCTCGCGGGAGAATACTTTTTCACAATAGTGACATTTTAGTTGGACGTTTTCGTGTTTTAGCTGCACTTTAAAGCTACTTTCAACGGGTTCACCGTGCGAAATACAGTTGCTATTCGGGCAAGAGAACACACTGTTGATTTGGTCTGGCAGTACTAATGTTAGCTTATTAACCACCTTGTACTCTTCAATCTGATTTACCGTCGCTTGCGGCGCATACAGAGCCAATTGGTTGGCTTGTTCCTTGGTCAGAAAGATGTTCTCAATCTTGATCAGATCTTTATGACCAAGCGCAGATGATGGCAGATTCAATCCCATGGTGATGCGTTGTTCTGTTTTGTGTAGCTTAAACAGTTTAAGGATTTTGATACCAAGATGAGCAGGGATGTGGTCAATCACGCTGCCGTTACGGATCGCTTCTACTTGTAGCTGAGTTTGTTTAACCATGACTGTTTCTCCTGCTTATAAAGTGTCGTTAAGAACTAGGGCCAATAGGGCTTCGCGAGCGTATACACCGTTTTCAGCTTGTTCAAAGTAATAAGCGTGTGGCGTTTTATCTACGTCGGTTGTGATTTCATCGACGCGTGGTAATGGGTGAAGCACCTTCATGTTCTGGCGTGCATCTTTCAAGGTATCGGCCGTTAGAATGTAAGCCGACTTCATGTGCGCGTATTCTGACGCATCAAAGCGCTCTTTCTGTACGCGAGTCATGTACAGGACGTCCAATTCAGGCACCACTTCTTCAATGCTGCTGTGGGTGCTGTATTGGATGCCCATCTCTTCCAATTCTTCACAGATGTAATCAGGCATCGCTAACACTTCTGGCGCGATAAAGAAGAAACGCACGTTATTGAATTTTGATAGTGCTTGCGTCAAAGAGTGTACGGTACGGCCATATTTTAGGTCGCCGACGAAAGCCACATTGAGGTTATCGAGCGTGCCTTGCGTTTCGTAAATCGAGAACAGATCCAATAAGGTTTGCGTTGGGTGTTGGTTTGCACCGTCGCCACCATTCACAATTGGCACACCGTTAGAAAATTCAGAGGCCAAACGTGCTGCGCCTTCTTGTGGGTGACGCATCACAAAGGCATCCACGTAAGATGAAATAACTTGAACGGAATCGGCAAGTGTTTCGCCTTTTTTCGCCAGCGATGTGTTGCCGCCATTATCAAAGCCGATGACTGTGCCGCCAAGGCGTTGAACTGCGGTTTCAAATGAGAGGCGAGTTCGAGTTGAAGGCTCAAAGAAGCAGCTCGCAACGACTTTATTTTTCAGCAGCTCAGGGTTTGGTTCTGCTTTGAGTCTTGCTGCAGTATCGACGATAAGCTCCAGTTCATCACGAGATAGCTCTGGAATGGAGATGATGTGCTTGTTAAATAACGAATGCGCCATAACGGGTCTTCCTTTTTCTATGCATACAGTCAAATTGCGGACAAAAAAAAGCCCCCTAAAAATAGGAGGCTTCGAAATGATCAATAGAGCAAAATAAAAATGACACCAACGCCGTTCTAAGGCGTATTGGCTGACAATCATGTGCGAAAAAATTGCGGTTCATTTTTTGCTCTCTTAAGACAAATTGCGGAGGATTATACTCAGATAAAAAGGCCATGCAATACTTTCTGTAAAGTATTCATTTAATGGATTTTTATGCGAGATTACGTCCATTTTGAACTCCCATTTAAGTCTTTGTTGGGGCTAAGACTTACAGGGTTTTCCAGGAAATTATCTCTTCAATCGCATGAAAAAAAATGCGAGTTTTATTCAAGGTCAAAATCCCAAGAACGCCACCCGCATTTCCCTGTCATTGCACTTAACTTATCAACGTATTTCGAACAAGTGAGTGCCTAGCTTCTTAATTTTTAAAGTCTTAACTGTTTAGTTTCTTAGGTAATTAGCTGCCTAATGTCGCAACCATTACTGCTTTGATGGTGTGCATGCGGTTTTCTGCTTCATCGAACACGATAGAGTATTCAGACTCAACCACTTCATCCGTCACTTCTACGCCATCTTTAAGCTGCGGATATTCAGCAGCAAGCTGTTTGCCGACAGTTGTATCTTCGCCGTGGAAAGCAGGTAGGCAGTGCATGAATTTCACATGTGGGTTGCCTGTTGCTTTGATCATGTCCATGTTGACTTGGTAAGGCATCATTAGGTTGATACGCTCAGCCCATGCTTCTTTCGCTTCGCCCATTGATACCCAAACGTCGGTATATAGGAAGTCACAACCTTGCACGCCTTCTTGAACATCTTCTGTTAGCGTGATTTTGCCGCCAGTGTGTTCTGCGATTTCACGACATTGAGCTAATAGCTCTTCTTCTGGCCAGAATTGTTTTGGAGCAACAAGGCGAATGTCCATGCCCATTTTCGCAGCGCCAACCATTAGAGAGTTACCCATGTTATTGCGAGCATCACCTAGGTAAGCAAACTTGATTTCATGCAGTTGCTTGCCACGGCCGTATTCCGTCATAGTTAGGAAGTCAGCTAGGATTTGTGTTGGGTGGAATTCGTCAGTCAGGCCATTCCATACAGGAACGCCAGCGTAAGCGCCTAGCTCTTCAACGATTTCTTGACCAAAGCCGCGGTATTCGATGCCATCGTACATACGGCCTAGAACGCGAGCGGTGTCTTTCATTGATTCTTTGTGGCCAATTTGAGAGCCAGATGGGCCTAAGTAAGAAACTCGAGCACCTTGGTCGAATGCTGCTACTTCGAATGCACAGCGAGTACGAGTTGAGGTTTTTTCAAAGATAAGCGCAATGTTTTTGCCAGTCAGTGTTGGCTGTTCGTAACCGTTGTACTTCGCTTTTTTTAGCTCCATAGAAAGATCTAACAAGTGTTGAATTTCGCGTGGAGTGAAATCTAGTAGTTTTAGGAAGTTACGATTGCGTAGGTTAAAAGCCATGATGTATTCCTTCTTAGATTTAGGCGCTTCCTTGTTACAGGGAAATAAAATTCAAGAAAGCGCGATTCAATTTTTAGTTAAAGTTGTTCGGTTTTGTTTGTTTCGTTTGATTCTGTTTTCGCAAGATTTAAAAGCTTTCAAGACTTAAGCTTCTCAAGCTTTAAGTTTTTCAAGATGATAAAGCTCGCTAGTGCATTAACCTTTGGTGATATTGGTGCCCGCTTGGCCTTGCAGGATTTGCAAACCATCTTCGAGTGCGCCGATACCCACTACTTTGCCGCCTTGCTGAATGAACTCGCACGATGCTTCAATTTTTGGCCCCATTGAGCCTGCATCAAATGTAAACTTCGCCAATTCACTTGGTGTAGTACTGCGCAGTGCGTGTTGAGTCGGTTTGCCCCAATCAAGATAAACAGCGTCAGCATCGGTCAGAATAAGTAGTGCATCCGCATCCAATTGTTTCGCCAAGAAAGCCGCTGACATGTCTTTGTCGATAACCGCTTCAACGCCGACTAATTTGCCATTTTCTTTTTTCACTGGGATGCCACCACCGCCAGTGCAAATTACGAGGTGACCTGCATCGATAAGTTGAGTGATCGCTTCGTGTTCAACAATGCCAGTAGGGCGTGGGCTTGGCACTACTCGACGGAAATGTTGCCCGTCTGGTTTGACGATCCAGTGGAATTTCTCCGCTAACTCACGTGCTTCTGCTTCTTCGTAGATCGGGCCAATTGGCTTAGTTGGATCTGCGAATGCAGGATCGTTTGGATCAACGGTCATTTGCGTCAACATGC
Organism: Vibrio sp. 10N.286.49.C3; assembly: GCF_041469545.1. Classification (NCBI taxonomy): domain Bacteria; kingdom Pseudomonadati; phylum Pseudomonadota; class Gammaproteobacteria; order Vibrionales; family Vibrionaceae; genus Vibrio; species Vibrio sp. 10N.286.49.C3. Next base: position 92,868 of record NZ_JBFRKT010000003.1, on the reverse strand, counting down.
ATGAGATGTTGCGGTCAGGCAGGTAGTTTTTGAACTCTTGCATTAGCATGTAGCCGATCATGCCTTGAGTCTCACTGCCCAATACATCCAATGGATACGGGTTTACTTTTTTGTACTCCAAACCTTGCAGAGCAAGTAAGCCAACTTGTGGACCATTACCGTGCACTAGAACCACGTTGTACACTTTCGCGATTTCAGAGATGGTTTTAACAGCCGTTTCAATATTACGGCGTTGAACATCGGCTTCTAACGGCTCACCGCGACGAAGTAGGGCATTACCGCCGAGTGCAACAACAACAGTTTGCTTAGTCATAATTGTGTTCTCTCATTTTGGCCAAGTTGAGATTATTTAAGATCGTTCAACTTGGCCGTTTCGTCTTAGTGATTAGATACCATCACGCTCAATTGGGCAGCTCATGCAGCGTGCACCACCGCGACCGCGACCAAGTTCGTCTCCTGGAATCGGAAGAACCGTGATGCCTGCTTTGTCGTATTTTTCGTTGGTGTATGTGTTGCCTTCGTAGCCAATAACGACGCCAGGTTTAACCGTTAGAACGTTGTTTGCATCGTTCCACTGTTCACGTTCTGCATGGAAGTTGTCGCCACCCGTTGTGATTAGGTTTAGCTTGTCTACGCCAAGTGCTTTTTCGATAGCTGTTACGAAGTAGCCTTCTTCCTTCACTTTCACTGCGCCTGACTCATCGCCAGTTAGGTTCCAGCACTGCACGTCTTTACTTACCACTTCAGGGTAAACAGAGAACGTATCTTCGTTCATGTGAGTCATCACGGTGTCTAAGTGCATGCAAGAACGGTGTTTTGGTAGCTGCATTGCGATAACTTGTGTCGCTTGACCGTGTTTGAATAGGCTAGACGCTAAGTGTTCAACACCTTGTGCTGTTGTACGCTCAGACATACCGATAAGAACCGCGCCACGGCCGAGAACAAGAACGTCACCACCTTCGATTGTTGAGTTGTCGTAGTTGATGTTTTCTTCATCACCGAAGTATTTAATGAAGTCTTCGCCTGCGAATGTTGGGTGCCAGCGGTAAATAGCGCGAACGTGGTTTGTTTCACGTTGACGAGCAGGTTTCGCCATCGGGTTGATAGATACGCCACCGTATACCCAGCAAGATGTGTCACGAGTAAATAGGTGGTTTGGTAGAGGTTCGATAATGAAGTCAGTTGGGGCGTGCATGCCTTGCATCATTGAAGATGATTTCATTGGCATTTCAGCGTAAGACAGACCGCCCGTTAGGATTTTTGCTAGCTCTAAGTTTGGTAAGTCGCCCAAGTAGCAGCGCACGTCATTGGCGAATGTTTTACCCAAACGGTAATCAGATACCTGGCAGCTTAGTAGCCAGTCTTTCGCTTCTGGCACTGCTAGTGTGTCTGCTAGTAGGTCAGTAAGAAGAAGAACTTCAACACCCTGATCACGTAGCGTTTTAGTAAATGCGTCATGCTCTTTACCTGCGCGCTCAACAGCCAGTACGTCATCAAATAGTAAATCGTGACAGTTAGAGGGTGTTAGGTGAGTCAGTGCGCGTCTTGGGCGGTGAACTAGAACGCGGCGCAATTGACCTATTTCAGAACCTACATAGAACTTACTCATGATCGTCTCTCTCTTATATATTTGAATTACTTTTATCGCTAAGAGTAATTATTTATTTTCAGTGGAGAATAATGAATTTTTTATTCATATCTCTTGTCTGGAATTAATATTACGCCTGCTAGTCAGGTATTCTTAGAGCTCTATCACAAATCGTTTTTTATCCCGCAGCCCTTTAAAATTAAGGGTTTTAACAAACTTTATGCACTTTTAGTCATGACGATTACATTCTAAATAGTTAGCTGTTAGGGAACTTTATGCACGCTTTTTTGATGAGCCTGCCTAGAATCAAAATTGTTAGGGATTATATGCATAATAGTTTTATTGATAAGAATGTACTTAGCTTGGAAGTATGCAAAGTTTCTATTTAGATATTTAATTTTGGATGTGAAATTAATTATTTATTAACAAAGTAAATGCGAATAAAGCTGTTGTGGTCACACTTTAAAATTGGTTTTTTTAAGCCAGTTTTCTATAAAAATAGCTTTTATTTTCCCTTTGGTTATTACAAGGTGAATAACTTTAAATATAATTAACGTTAATAAATGACTAAATATCTTTATAAGCATAATGGAGAGGAATGGATTATTTTTTATTAGCCTTAACATCAATATTAAAACGTTGATTTACGCTTTGTCGAAGGTGTCCTTGGGTTGTTTAAGGTTGGCTGATGAGGTTGGCTATAGAGAGGCTTTAAATAGAGTGTGTGCAGCTCGTTAGGTTGTTTTGGGGACTGGTTCTGAGGGAGATAGCAATAAAAAAGCCGCTAAGAAAGCGGCTTTGAACGAGAAGCTGGTGTGTAGGTTTTAGATAAGCGCACCAATACTTAGTACAACGATGCAGAACACCATCAAGATTCCGATTAATGGCATCACCCATTTAACCCAGCGCACGTAAGGGACACGAGCAATCGCCAAGCCGCCCATTACCACTGCAGAGGTTGGAGTGATTAAGTTGACCAAGCCAGATGCAGATTGGTAAGCGGTGATAACAAGGTCACGACCTACGCCAGCAAAATCGGCTAATGGCGCCATGATTGGCATAGTCAGCACTGCTAGACCAGAGGTCGAAGGTACTAAGAATGACAGTAGAATTTCTAAGAAGAACATCACGTTAATGAAGACAACTGAAGAAAGGCCAGTCACCATTTGTTCTGCTGAGAAAAGAATAGTGTCGGTGATCATACCGCGGTCCATTACGACTACGATACCACGTGCGATACCTATGATAAGCGCAACGCCCAGTAGGTCTCGAGCACCGTCAATGAAGCTAGTTGTGAACTCTTCCTCGCTCATGCGAGACACAATACCGACAATAATAGTCGCAGCTAAGAACATCGCGGAGATCTCTGCCATCCACCATCCAGCAACGGATACACCGTAAATCATCACAGCGAAAGAGCCACCAAAAATGGCCAGGATCAGTTTGCGAGTCGCGGTGAACTCCAGTTTTTCACCACTTGCGTTGCCAAGGAAGTGCGCTTTGTTCTCTTCGTATTTGTCGTAAACAATCGATGTTGTTGGATCGGCTTGTACCATTCTTGCGTAGCGCATGACGTAGGCGACACAGATACCCCAACCAATAATCAGCATTCCAATACGCAGCGCGATACCGTCGGTAAATGGAATACCAGAGGCGTTGGCAGCAATAACGGTCGCGAATGGGTTAATGGTAGAGCCTAGCACCCCAATCCCTGCGCCAAGCAATACCGTCGCAGCCGCAACTAGAGGGTCAAAGCGAGCTGCCATCATTACTGGCACTAGTAATGTATAGAATGGCAGTGATTCTTCCGCCATGCCGTAGACGGTACCGCCAGCGGCAAACAGTGCCATCAGTATCGGTATCATCAACTCTTCTCGCCCTTCTAAGCGGGCGGTAACGCGCTCGATGCCAGCATCAATGGCACCTGTTTTGGTTACTAGTCCTAAGAAGCCACCAATGATTAAGATGAACAGCGAAACGTCGATAGCCGCGGCTTCATAGCTATTGTGGTCGTAGAAGCCATCAATAGGCGCTAGCAGTACATCAATCACGCCTTGAGGGTTACCTTCTACCGCTTGATAGGTTCCGGTTACGGGTACTTCTCGGCCTAGCTCTTCATTCATTGCACGGTCGTATTGGCCTGCTGGAACAATCCAGGTAAGCAGCGCGACGAACGCAATCAGAATAAATAGAATGGTGTAGGCAGAAGGAAATTTAAAGTTGGCAAAGAAGCCGCCCTTTTTTTTCTCGCTTGGTATCGTTTGAGTTGTCATGGCTATCTCCTTACATCATCTTAAATAGAAGTGATGTGAATTAGCGACTAATGATTTATAGATTGTAAATACACGGACACTTATAAAGCACTCAACGATATAAAGTTGCTGACTTTAAATTAAGGTTGTTTTTATATTTACCAATCCAAATGAAGTTAGATTTAATTTAGCTGCGGTTATTTTATTCCTTACGTCAGTATTTAAGTTTGGTGCTGTTCACAAAAATAATGGCTAATGAAAGGGCTGAAAAATGGCAGAAAATTGGCAAGGTTTTTTGGTTAGTTAGCTTGGATTAATATTCGATGGGGATGACGGTAAATCAAAGGGAGATTGACTGGGTAGGCATTCCTAATTAATGGCCTGAATAATCCTGGAATTTTATTCAAACTTTATTTTTAGTTGGTTTTTGAATTTTATAACGGTTATTTGACGTGTATCAAATAACACATTGAGCAGAAAACAAAAAAGGAAGCCGAAGCTTCCTTTTTTAGTTTAGAACATTAGTGATTACTAGATGAATAGGCCGCCAAATGCGAAGCCGAGTGCAACCGCTGTACTGATTGTTACCACACCAGGAATGAAGAATGGGTGATTAAATACGTACTTACCAATACGCGTTGAGCCTGTGTCATCCATCTCAACCGCTGCCAGTAGCGTAGGGTAAGTTGGAAGTACGAACAGTGCACTTACTGCAGCAAAAGAAGCCACGGCTGTTAGTGGTGCTACGCCAATCGCTAGAGCTGCAGGCATTAGTGCAACTGTTGTTGCGCCTTGAGAGTAAAGCAGCATAGAAGCGAAGAACAAAACAAGAGCCAGCATCCATGGGTAGTCAGCCAGTAGAGCACCTGCTACGTCTTTGATCTCAGCAACGTGTGCGTTTACAAACGTTGAACCTAACCAAGCTACACCAAGTACACAAACACACGCTGTCATACCAGAGCGGAATGTTGGCGCTGAAGAAATCTTCGCAGCATCAATCTTAGTGAACATCACGATAGCCGCTGCTGCTGCTAGCATCACAGACATGATCGCTTCGTTACGACCAAGCGCTGGGTTTTCAATTAGGCCAACAGAGCTAGAGATAGCCGCTGCGTAGCAAACCACGAAACCAATCGCTGCTAGGAAGATGTACGTTGCTCTCTTCGCTGTTGGTAGAATTTCACGTTTCTCTTCTGTCGCCAGTTTGATTAGACCTTTCTCTAGACGTTCTTGGTAAACAGGATCGTCTTTCAGTTCGCTACCCATGTAGTTAGCAACAACCGCACCAACCATACAAGCGATGAAGGTTGTTGGGATACAAACCATCAATAGCGTTAGGTAATCAACACCAAAGGGTGCCAGCATTGCTGCGAAAGCGACAACGGCAGCCGAGATTGGCGAAGCTGTGATAGCAATTTGAGAGGCTACAACTGCGATAGACAGTGGACGAGAAGGACGAACACCTTGGCCTTTCGCTACTTCTGCGATTACAGGAAGCGTAGAGAATGCTGTGTGACCAGTACCGGCCATTAGTGTCATTACAAAGGTCACAATCGGCGCGTAAAAGGTGATGCGTTCAGGGTGTTTACGCAAAAAGTTTTCTGCAATTTGTACCAACCAGTCCATACCGCCAGCAACCTGCATAGCAGCAATTGCGGTGATAACCGACATGATGATCAAGATTACGTCGATCGGGATGAAAGACTGGCTTGTCGGAACGCCAAGAATCAGTGAAAGGGCAATAACACCAGCACCACCGGCAAAACCAATACCGATACCGCCAATTCTGGCCCCCAAAAAGATAAAGAGCAGGACGACAAATAGTTCTACTGCAATCATAAGTAACACCTCATTTTAGATTTTATTATGTGAACATTCGCCGCTGGAATGTTCACATAATAGTTCTATGGTTTAGATTCTATTTCGCAAAAGTGCAACCAATAGAAATCCACAAAATTAACATGGTTAACCGTATTGGAGCCTAAAAAAGGGCTCCCTTTGGAGCCCTTTTTCGCTAACGTTATTCGTAGCGTTTTGCTTTATACTGAGGATGCATCAAATTTTCAACAGAGAAAATGTCATCAAGTTCTTCTTCGGTTAATAACCCGCGCTCTAGAACCACATCACGAACACTTTTACCTGTTTCTGCACAGATCTTACCAACAACATCACCCTCGTGGTGGCCAATGTATGGGTTTAGGTAAGTGACGATACCGATAGAGTTAAATACGTGAGATTCACACACTTCTTTGTTCACAGTAATGCCGTCTACACACTTGTCGCGTAGGTTCACACATGCGTTTGTTAGAATGTCTAGAGACTCAAACATGCTTTGTGCGATAACAGGTTCCATTACGTTCAGTTGAAGCTGACCGCCTTCTGCAGCGAAAGAAACCGTGTTGTCGTTACCTAAAACTTTAAAGCAAACTTGGTTTACTACTTCAGGCACTACTGGGTTTACTTTAGCTGGCATGATTGAAGAGCCTGCTTGCAGTTCAGGTAGGTTTAGTTCGTTAAAGCCAGTGCGTGGGCCTGAAGAAAGAAGACGTAAGTCGTTACAAATCTTAGACAGTTTAACCGCTAGGCGCTTAAGTGCACCGTGCGTCATTACGTATGCGCCACAGTCAGATGTTGCTTCGATAAGATCTTCAGCCGCTACACACTCTAAGCCCGTTACTTCTGCTAGGTGTTTCACTGCTAGGCCTTGGTAACCCGGTGCTGCGTTCAGACCAGTACCGATAGCCGTTGCGCCTAGGTTAACTTCAAGAAGAAGCTTTGAAGTGTATTCTAGGTTTTTGATTTCTTCATTGATGGTTACAGCCCAAGCGTGGAACTCTTGGCCAACCGTCATAGGTACTGCATCTTGAAGTTGAGTACGACCCATCTTCAGGATTGTGTTGAATTCTTGGCTCTTAAGCTCGAATGCGCCTTTTAGGTATTCGATAGCGTCAATCAGTTTACGAACGCTGTTGTACACAGAGATACGGAAACCCGTAGGGTAAGCACAGTTTGTTGATTGGCTGCGGTTTACATGGTCATTCGGGTTGATGAACTCATATTGGCCTTTTTCTTTGCCCATAAGTTCAAGTGCCACGTTTGCCACAACTTCGTTAGCATTCATGTTTACAGAAGTACCAGCACCACCTTGGAATACATCCGATGGGAACTGATCCATGCACTTACCAGTGTCTAGAATGAGGTCACAAGCTTCGATGATGTATTTAGCTACTTCGCTTGGGATTACACCTAACTCTTTGTTTGCTAAAGCCGCTGCTTTCTTTGTCATCACCATACCGCGAACGAATTCAGGTACATCTGAGATCGTTACATTTGAGATGTTGAAGTTTTCAACTGCGCGTAGAGTGTGGATGCCGTAGTAAGCATCAGCCGGAACATGACGTTGACCTAGTAGATCTTCTTCGAGACGAGTAGCTTGAGGAGCTTCAACTTGAGCTTCTGATAGATTAGCCATAACAGGATCCTTAGAGAATTATTCTGATTATATAGTTAGTTATTAGCCTATTCTGTGTGCAAATACTCCGTTCGCTAGAATATTGGGCTGATAAATCCGTCCTGACTTATGTGGCACATGATACTGTACTTAGCGCATAAAAATATTAAGTTGATCACCTTTTTCGGTTTTGTTTCGTCAATATTTTGCAAAGTTATTCTCGGTCAATAAACACGCTTATTTACAGGATAAATTTGAGATTGATAGGGCTTTCAGCGTAAACTGGATGTAACAAAGGAGGGCGTGTGTTTCCTATCTTATTATTACTATTTATCTTCGTACCCATCATTGAGATTGGGCTATTTATTCAAGTTGGTGGCTTCTTAGGATTGTGGCCAACTATTGCGTTGGTTTTGATTACTGCATTTGTTGGTGCATCGCTTGTTCGTAGCCAAGGCATTCAAACACTTATGTCTGTGCAAGGTCGATTACACCAAGGCGAAATGCCAGCACAACAGATTCTTGAAGGCGTGATGCTTGCGGTTGCTGGTGTATTGCTGCTGACTCCTGGCTTTATGACGGACGCACTCGGTATGTTGGTATTGCTACCAGCACCAAGAGCGATGATTGCTAAGAAAATGATGGAAAAAATGGTGGTGACCAATATGTCTGGCGGTTTCCATGCGGGTGGACAGGCTGGTTTTGGTCAGAGTCCATTTGGACAAGACCCATTCAATCGCGATCCCTCTGACCAATCAAAAGACGGCAACACCTTTGAGGGTGAATTTGAGAAGAAAGACGATGACAACGATCGTAACCGCTTAAACTAATCCGTTTTTTCTCTTCTTTGTTTTTATCTCTTCTTTATATAGAGGGAAAAACAGAAAAGGCTCTTACCTTTATCCTTCGCAAGAAAGTGATAATGGTAAGAGCCTTTTTTATTGCTAGCAGGGGGGGAGCTTTCGGTTATACCGCGCCTTCAAAGCCCATTTGTCGCCACGCTTCGAATGCAATAATAGCAACCGCGTTAGATAGGTTGAGGCTACGCGCATCTGGCATCATTGGAATACGAATGCGTTGTTCCATTGGCATGCTTTCGATGAACTCTGCAGGCAGGCCACGTGTCTCAGGGCCAAACATCAACACATCACCTTGTTGGAATTTCGTATCCACGTGGTGACCTGTGGTCTTTGTCGTGCAAGCAAAGATGCGGAAGTCACCCTCGCGTTCATTCTCTAGATACTCAAGAAAGGCTTCTAGGTTCTTGTGACGCTTAACACGCGCTAGGTCGTGATAATCCAAGCCAGCACGACGAACTTTCTTCTCTTCAAAATCAAAGCCAAGCGGCTCAATCAGGTGCAGGTTTGCTCCGCAGTTAGCACATAGGCGGATGATGTTACCCGTATTGGGCGCAATTTCAGGTTCGTATAGAGCGATATCAAACATGTTGGTTCACAAGAATAATCAAAGATAGCCAGAGTATACGGTGGCAAGCTGAGTGAGTACAGTTCACCACCATTGGCTTACGCTTTATTCGTGAGTGCTTGTGCGTAGTTTTCAGAAACCGCATTCCAATTCACCACGTTCCACCATGCGTTGATGTAATCAGGGCGACGGTTTTGGTAGCTGATGTAGTAGGCGTGTTCCCAGACATCCAGTGCAAGAATCGGCTCACCGTTGCTGGCGATGGTATCCATCCACGGGTTGTCTTGGTTTGAGGTCGAGATGATTTTCAGTTGTCCTTCTTCTACTACCAACCAAGCAAAGCCTGAACCGAAGGTATTGATTGCAGCTTGAGCGAACTGATCTTGGAACGTCTCGAAATCTCCGAAAGTACTTTGGATCGCGTCGCCAAGTTTACCTGCCGGTTCACCCCCGCCATCTTGAGCCATGCAGTTCCAATATAAAATATGGTTGTAGTAACCGCCGCCATTGTTGCGAACGGCAGGGCTGTGCTGAGAGATGTTAGCGAAGATCTCGGTCAGAGATTGCAGCTCAAGTTCACTGCCAGAAATCGCCGCAACAAACTTATCGTAGTAGGTTCTATGGTGCTTGCTGTAATGCACTTCCATCGTCTTAGCGTCAATGTAAGGTTCTAGGGCGTCGTAGGCGTAGGGTAGAGCAGGAAAAGAGTGTGACATGGTAAATCCTCCTTAATTAGAGGACTTACCATAGTGATAATAGAAATCATTATCAACTGTGATCTTTGTAGGGGTATTACACTGGCAGGATAGGCAGGGTGATTTTAAGTTGTAATCCGCCGAGCTGGCTACGGCTTGCAGTGATGGTTCCGCTGTGTTGACGAATCGCACTCTCTGTAATGGTTAGGCCAAGCCCTGTGCCGCCGGAATTACGATCTCGAGCGGTAGAAACGCGGTAGAAAGGCCTAAAGATTGAATCCAGTTCGTCATCAGGCACACCATCGCCATTATCATTGACGCAAATCGTTAGCCGATCTTGGACAACATCGAATTGCACATCGACTTGGTCTTTACCGTAGTAGATAGCATTGCGCGTAATATTGTCCAAGGCACTCATCAGTAGCTTAGGGTTACCCGAAATAGAACGCTCTGGGATCTCCGAAAACGTCAGTAATTTACCCATCTGTTCAGCTTCAAATTCTGCATCTTTTAAGATCTCTTCCCATAAGCTCGAAATAGGTTGAACCTCACGAGTAATGTGGCTGTCGACCTGCATGCGTGATAGCGTCAGTAGTTCACTGATCATTTGCTCTAATCGCTGAGCTTCCATATCGATACGTTCTAACTCTTGGCTCTCACCTTGTTTACGAATCGCCAGTGCATTCGCCATGCGTAGGCGGGTCAATGGCGATCGTAGCTCGTGTGAGATATCAGAAAGTAGGCGTTGTTGCCCCGAAATCATCTGATTAACCGCTTCGACCATCTGGTTAAAGCTCTCACCCGCTTGTCTGAATTCTGAGGTGCCTTTTTCGAGTGTGGGATCGACCTCAAACTGACCTTTCGCCACACGTTGCGCTGCGCGTTCAAGTCTACGAGCAGGTTGGCTCAATGCCCAAGCTAACCATAATAGCAGTGGGGTACTTGCTAGCATTACCGCAAGCAAGAGCTGTAAAGGTCTATCAAATAAGCGCAGCAAAAATGGAGGAGGTTGATTCCACTTTACTCCGGCGTACATCAACAGTTCTTCACCTGCGAGTGTAATCGGCACTGGCCCTGCTACCATGTAATGTCCGTATAACTTTTGCTTGGGTAATTCAGGGTTATCTATCGAGGTAACAAAATTACGAATCGCTTTAAGTTTGTAATTTGAGTGTCTTTTCGATGTAAGGACTGCGCCTTCAAGGTCGGTTAGGTAAATACGAGCACGAGAATCCTTGCGGCTACGCGGTGCCTCAAGTTGGAACACTATTTTTCCCAGGTTAGATTCTTTGGCGTAGCGCTTTTCTGTGAATTTAGCGATACGTTCGAGTTTATCGAGATGATCGGCAGGCACATCGCGCGCCACTCGCGGGTCTAAATGGGGAAGTGACAGTACCGACAAAAGCACCAGTAACATGGTGAACCAAAAGATAGCAAAGATACGTCCATATAAGCTGGTGATTTTAGGGATACGCATTAATCTTCCTCTACCAATAAGTAACCACGGCCTCGTAAGGTTTTGATGCGAGATTTACCGTCACTGCGTTCTGGAATTTTTTTACGCAGGTTGGATATGTGCATGTCTATCGCACGGTCAAATGCTGCAAGCCTTTTACCCAGAACATCCAAACTCAACGCTTCCTTGGTGATCACTTGCCCTGGGTTCTGGATTAGGTGACTCAGCAAAGCGAACTCGGTGGTGGTAAGATCGATAAGCTGGCCATTACAATAAGCTTCTTGTTTACCTGGAAATACTTCAATGTCTTGATATTGAATCTTATCACTGGCTGCTTTAGGAGCGGTGTTGATCTGCGTTCTACGTAAGATGGCACGAATACGAGCGAGCAGCTCTCGGTCACTGAAAGGCTTTGGCAAGTAATCATCTGCGCCAAGCTCAAGGCCAATAACACGGTCGATCTCTTCACCTTTAGCTGTCAGCATCAGTACTGGCGTTTCCCAATTTTCTCTTAGTTTTTTTAGCGTTTCCATACCGTTAAGGCGCGGCATCATCACGTCCAAAAGAATCAAATCTATCTCATCATTGATAGCTTCCAACCCCGCATAGCCGTCGTTGGCTTCGGAAACAGTGAATCCCTCAAAGCTCAGTATGTCTTTAAGTAAGCCGGTTAGCTCGGTGTCGTCATCAATAAGAAGAATGTTCGCCATTGGGAAGCCTTAATCAGTTGTTTATAGGTTAATAATACTGCTAATTATTCGTCAACTTTCACTCTTTACGATTCTTTACGCTTTCTAAACGTCGCTTTACGAGGGGAAGACTAATCTATATCTAAGCGCTGAAAACAAACGCAACACATGACAGATTATACCGAATTGAGGCAAAAATTATGAAAATGACTAAGAAACTTGTACTAGTAGCTGCGGCACTTCCACTTATGTTAGGTACAGCAAGCGCGTTCGCATATGGCGGTGGCGATAAAGGTGACCACAAAGGCATGCACGGCAAGTGTGGCGGCTTTGACAAAAAAGTGATGCGTCAACTGGATCTGACGGATGATCAAAAAGCAGAGCTAAAAGAGATACGTGAAGCGAACCGTGCTGAGATGAAAGCAAAACATTCAGGTAATAAAGCGGACAAGATGGCGCAGATGAAAGCGCACCACGAGAAAGTTCAAGATTTAGTTCTAGCCGATGCCTTTGATGAAGCGGCGGCAAACGACCTAGCAAGCCAAATGGTAGAGAAGCAAACAGAGCGTCGTTTAACCATGCTGAAGAAGCAACATCAAATGATGAGCGTACTAACACCTGAACAGAAGACTCAACTGAAAGAAATCCAGCAAGATCGCATGGCTAAATGTGCGGACAAAATGGAAAAACGCATGAACAAAGATAAGTAATTCATGGTTTGAAAAAGCTAGATTGATTGAAAGTGTTTAAAAAGAAGCGGCCTAGTGCCGCTTTTTTTGATCTTTAAAATGAATGTATTAGATCCTAGCTGTCATATTCAATCGGTGTTTTGCGGGTTATACTTTGTGCTATCAGTCACTTTATAGCCAATTTATGAAACAAGAATACGCACGTTTAGTTACGCTCGCCGCTTGGGCAGCCACCATCATTGCCTCCATATTATTGGTTGTGAAGGTTGCGGCGTGGTGGATGACAGGCTCAGTCAGTTTATTAGCTTCTGTTGTTGACTCACTGTTGGATATCGCCGCTTCTGTCGTCAACCTTGTGGTGGTTCGTTACTCTCTGCAGCCAGCTGATAAAGAACATACCTTTGGTCATGGCAAGGCCGAATCTCTTGCTGCATTAGCACAAGCGATGTTTATTTCTGGTTCGGCTTGTTTCCTTATTCTTAACGGTATTGAACGTTTCTTCCGACCGCATGAACTGAACTCTCCTGAAATTGGTATCTACGTCAGCTTGTTCGCAATGGTCATGACCTTCGGTTTGGTTCGATTCCAAAAGCATGTTGTGAGCAAAACGGGTAGCCAAGCAATTGCGGCTGACTCACTGCATTATCAATCTGACCTCTATATGAATGCGGCGATTATGCTGGCGCTAGCACTGAGCTGGTTTGGTATCGGTCAAGCAGACTCGGTATTCGCGATTGGTATCGGCATCTACATTCTTTACAGTGCTTACCAAATGGCGATGGAAGCGGTGCAATCTCTACTTGATCACAAGCTACCCGATGAAGAGCTCAAGCAAATTAAAGAGGCATCGTTGAGTGTGGAAGGGGTACTGGGTGTACATCAACTAAGAACGCGCCGTTCTGGGCCTGTTCGTTTCATTCAATTGCATTTAGAACTCGAAGATAATATCCCACTGATTGAAGCACACCGCATTTCTGACGAAGTAGAGGACAAGCTTATTTCAGTGTTCCCTGGTGCTGATGTATTAATTCATCAAGATCCATATTCGGTCGTATTTGGCCCAGAGAAGCAGCAGAAATTTCACTCATGGTAATGCGTCTAAAAATTAGGCAGCAAATGGCAAGTGAATGGCTTTTGAACTAAAGTGAGTAAAAATTGCTAACTCAAAGGTGATACAAAAATCACCTTAGTAACAATTAATGTTGATTCTGATGTGAATCAACAAAGTTATTGAGTAAAACTGTAATACTCTTACAGAAGTAGAAATGTTACATAATTTTACGTGATTTAAGTGCTATTCCTGTTGAGGAAATGTAACATAACGTACAAATATAGATTTAAAATCTTGTTGATATACAATCAGCAAGAACAAGAATTGAATAATAGATTCCCAAAAATCGAGGGTGAGCATGATTAAGAAGATCGGTGTTTTGACCAGTGGTGGTGACGCTCCAGGCATGAACGCAGCAGTTCGCGGTGTAGTTCGTACTGCGCTATCAGTTGGCATTGAAGTTTACGGCATTTACGACGGCTACCAAGGCCTTGTGGAAGACCGTATCGAAAAGCTTGACCGTTCAAGCGTATCTGACGTGATCAACCGTGGTGGTACTTTCTTAGGTTCTGCACGTTTCCCTGAGTTCAAAGACGTGGCTGTTCGTGAGAAAGGCATCGAGAACCTTAAGAAGCACGGTATCGAAGCACTTGTTGTTATCGGTGGTGACGGTTCTTACATGGGTGCTAAGAAACTGACTGAGATGGGTTACCCATGTATCGGTCTTCCAGGCACAATCGATAATGATATCGCGGGTACTGATTACACTATCGGTTACCTAACTGCGCTTAACACTGTTATCGATTCAATCGACCGTCTACGTGATACGTCTTCTTCTCACCAACGTATTTCTATTGTTGAAATCATGGGCCGTCACTGTGGTGACCTTACGCTTATGTCAGCAATCGCGGGTGGTTGTGAGTACATCATTACACCTGAGACTGGCCTAGATAAAGATCAGCTAATCAGCAATATCCAAGATGGTATTGCGAAAGGCAAGAAGCACGCAATTATCGCTCTAACTGAACTAATGATGGACGCGAACGAATTGGCTAAAGAGATTGAAACGGCAACAGGTCGTGAGACTCGCGCAACCGTTCTTGGTCACATTCAACGTGGTGGTCGTCCTACTGCATTTGACCGTGTACTGGCTTCTCGTATGGGCAACTACGCTGTTCACCTTCTTCAAGAAGGTCAAGGTGGTCGTTGTGTTGGTATCGAGAAAGAAGCTCTTGTTCACCACGATATCATCGACTGTATCGAGAACATGCAGAACCCAGACCGTTCTGAGTTGTTCCGCGTTGCAGAAGAGTTATTCTAAGCCAAGCTTAGCGTTCGCTTAAAAAATATTAAAAACCGCTGATTGTTCAGCGGTTTTTTTGTGCCTGTCGTTTGAGTTTTTACAAACGGCAGGCACAAAAAAGGCCAACCTAAGTTGACCTTTCATCTAATCTAAACGGTGAAGTTTAAATTAAGCTTTTGCTTCAGCTGCTGCTTCAGCTGCTGCTTTAGCGATAGCTGCGAAGCTTTTCGCGTCAAGTGCTGCGCCGCCAACTAGAGCACCATCGATGTCTGGTTGTGCGAAGTAAGCTGCTGCGTTTTCTGGCTTAACAGAACCGCCGTATTGGATAACAACTTTCTTAGCAACGTCTTCAGATTTCTCTGCGATGTGTGCACGGATTTGAGCGTGGATGCGTTGTGCATCTTCAGCTGTAGCTGCTTTACCAGTACCGATAGCCCAGATTGGTTCGTAAGCGATGATAGCGCCTTCAAGAGCTTCAACACCTTGAGTGTTGATAACAGCGTCAAGTTGACGAGCACATACAGCAACAGTTTCGCCTGCTTCGTTTTGTGCTTCAGATTCACCGATACAAAGAACTGGAGTTAGGCCGTTCTCTTTTAGGAATGCGAATTTCTTAGCAACGAATTCGTCAGACTCAGCGTGGTATTCACGACGCTCAGAGTGACCGATGATGATGTGAGATGCGCCGAACTCTTTAAGCATTGCTGGAGACATGTCGCCAGTGAATGCACCGCTGTTGTTTAGGTCAGAGTTTTGAGCACCTAGGATGATAGCGCTGCCCGCTTCAGTAAGCGTACGCTCAGCAAGATCAACGAAAAGTGCTGGTGGAGCAACTGCTACGTCTACGCCTGTTACGCCTTCAAGTTCAGCGTTAAGACCGTTTAGTAGATCAACAACCATTTCTTTGCTGCCGTTTAGTTTCCAGTTACCCATAACTACAGGATGACGCATAGGAATATCTCCAAAGTATTTAAATAAATCGAATGTAAAAAAGTAAACTTTATTACGAAATAATATAACAGAATAATATCAACAGATCATGACTGTGGTCATGACTTTCTTGGATCTTACTCAATGGTCAGAGTAGATTTTGAGCAAATATCAGTGATCCGGCAGACAGAATAATAGCTAACTTCTCGGATTTTTCATCGTTAGTTGCTATTAAGGGACAAACGATTGCGTTAACAATAGGAAGTAATAATGCCGAATCTAGTTCTAGAGTACTCAAATTCAGTGGATGAGCGAGTGAATATCCAAGGTTTACTGGAAGACCTTCATCAAGTTACATTAAACTGTGGTTTGTTTGATGTACCTTCTGTGAAGTCTCGTTCACTACGCTGTCATAACTGGTTGGTCGGTGATGAAGAGGACAATGTAGATTTTGTTCATATTAGCTTCGAGTTACTTTCTGGACGTACTGAAGAACAGAAAAGAGAATTGTCGCGTTTGTTAATGCAAACCTTACAAGAACAGGCAAGCCATATCCGTAGCCTAACGGTCAACATACGGGATATGGATAAAAGTTGCTTTCAGAAAGTGATTAACTAGCTAAAAATAATCAACTAACTAAAAGTGATTCACTAACTATTTGCTGCTAACTTTTTGGTAGCGTATTAATTTTTGAGTGTTTTAAGATGTCGATGAAAGATTTACTGCTCTCTTTCAAAGGGAGAATTGGTCGTAAGACTTACTGGATTTGGAATATTTTCTACTACATAGCGATTACTGGTTTTGCTTCTGGTATCTCTGTGTTGTTCCCTGCTTACTCTTACATCCTACTGCCAGTATTCCTATTGCTGCTAGTGATCCCAGATCTTGCGGTCACCGCTAAGCGCTGGCACGACCGCAATAAGTCGAATTACTGGTTACTACTAAATGTGCCCCTAGTACTGGGTCGTTTGGCTTCGCCAATGGCTGCGACGACCACTGAGCCGGTATCGCCAATCCATATGGTTGCGACCGTTGCAGCGTTAGTGTGTGGCTTATGGATTCTGATTGAGTGTGGTTTGTTGAAAGGCACAGAAGGCCGTAATGATTACGGTGAAGATCCAGTTTAAAGATTGGATGATTCATCAGTAAAAAGGGAGCATTGCGCTCCCTTTTTTCTTTTTGATACTTTTCTACTTTTCTACTTTTAGTACATTTTGGGTTCAGTATTCGGCCTGAAAGGCACGACATTTTCAGGTTTAGGTTCTTCAAAACTACAGCGACCTTCGAGTGCCTCTTGGAATTTACAGACCTGACAGCGGAGCTCTTGCATGAGCACGACATTAACATGATGTGGGTTTTTACAGCGACCGACCACCAAATCGATGTGACTTTGCTGAGCGCGTAGCCTGTCTTGCATAGTTTCTGAGGCCGAACAAATCATCTGTTCGCACATCTCATGTTTGAATTGATTGAATGCTTTCGGATCGCTTTTGGCGAGTTGGACCAGTTCATCAAAGGGGGGCAGTTTTTGATTTGGCTGTGGCTGTGCCATGATTCCTTCCTTAGCATTAAGCGTGTTTCATATGCTTTAAGCTTAAGAAATAAATTTGTACAAATTTTAATCTATTCTCATTTTCTCAATATTGAGACGGAATCGGTGGGTTGGGACTAGCCCTTAGCGCTTGGTATTACGATAAAGGCGTGGGCGTTAAGGTGTAAGTACAGCGTCTCTCGCCGGAAATAATGTGTTCAGTGCGGCTTACATGACACTCATTTTTGAGCAGTTCAGTGAAAACATTGAGCTCAGATTGGCATAGGCTAGGGCAACGAGTTGCTGCTTTGCAGATGGGGCAGTGGTTCTCAATTAAGATGTAGTGCTCATCATGCTCTTGAAGTTCAGCCATGTAGCCTTCGTCTTCACGAAGCTGTGTGAGTTTTTCAAGCTTACTCATGAGCGAATCACAGCCAGACAGTGCAGATTGATACTGCTTCAGAGTATGTTGTTCTCGCTCGGCAGCAACCTTAGCCAACCCCTCTTTACCGAATAGATTTTCTACGGCATCAATTACTTGAATAGTGAGTTCACCGTGTCGGTCTGAAAACTGGCTATGGCCTTGTTGAGTCAGGGACCAGTGGCGAGTCGGGCGACCCACTTTTACTTTCACATCATGAAACGCAAGAATACCGTCATCTTCCAGGCTTTGCAGATGTTGCCTTGCACCCATTGTCGTCATGCCAAACTCTTCTGACAGTTGTTTCGCGGTTACCGCGCCTTGACGCTTAATGGTCTGTAAGATTTTGTCGCTTGTTTTCATACTATCCCTACCTCATCAACCTTACTATTATGAGGCAAGGTGTTTATAAAGCAAACCATTTACTATATTGATGGGGATTTACTATATAGACAGCGTTTTACTCTAGCGACAGCAAATGGTGAGATTCTGGTGCACTAATAAAACAAAAGGCTGATACTTGGTATCAGCCTTGGAACGTTTCTGTTAGAGCTAGTTTAGGTCTACAGGATGTGACCGATTACTTCTGGGTCTTTACGCTCTAGGTAGTGGATAGATTTGATGCGGCGAATCGTACGACAGCGACCACGGATAAGCAGAGTTTCTGTGGTTGCGATATTGCCTGTGCGAGTGATGCCCTCTAGAAGATCACCCTTAGTAATACCTGTTGCCGAGAATACAACATTATCGCTGCGTGCCATGTCTTCCATTTTCAAGACGATGCCCGCCGTTACGCCCATTTCTGCACAACGCTCTAGTTCAAGCTCACCGTGCTTGCGGTTCTCTTCTGTATCGCCTTTTACTTCATGACGAGGAAGAAGACGAGCGTGCATGTCACCGTCGAGTGCGCGAATAACCGCAGCCGAAACGACACCTTCAGGCGCGCCGCCGATGCAGTACATTACGTCTACTTCGCTGTCTGGCATACACGTTAGGATAGAAGCAGCAACATCACCATCTGGCACTGCGAATACACGAACGCCCATCGCCTGCATGTCAGCAATCACTTGATCATGACGTGGTTTAGCCAGTGTGGTTACTACTAGTGTATCGAGTGTTTTACCTAGTGCTTTAGCGATGTTTTCTAGGTTTTCTGTTAGTGGCAGCTCTAGGTCAATTACGCCTTTAGCGCCAGGGCCAACAACCAATTTTTCCATGTACATGTCAGGTGCTTTAAGGAAGCTGCCTTTTTCGCCCGCAGCCAATACCGCCAATGCATTTGATTGACCCATAGCTGTCATGCGAGTCCCTTCAATTGGGTCTACGGCGATATCGACAGCATCGCCGCCCACACCGACGTTTTCACCGATATATAGCATAGGTGCATCATCGATTTCACCTTCGCCGATAACAATCTCACCGCTAATTTCGGTTTTGTTTAGTAGGCTACGCATTACTTCTACAGCAGCGCCATCTGCAGCGTTTTTATCGCCACGACCAAGCCACTTGTAACCAGCTAGTGCTGCACCTTCTGTGACACGAGAGAATGACATTGCTAAATCGCGTTTCATGCGGACTCCAAAATTATCAAAGGGGGAATAGAAATTTCGCGGCGAATTTTACCATATCCCCAAGGAAACGTTTGCTTTTTTGTTTTTTGGAGATTGCTCTCGATCAATTCGCAGTGGAAAACAGTTATTATTCATCAAAATAATCGGTTTGCCCTTGTGGCGGTAATCACTCACGTCAATATTCGGTAAAAAGCGCTGTTTTTTTCATCGAATGGCGCAAAATATCGAATATATTGAGTGTTTATCCTTGCTCTGCTGAGTAGAATGGGGAAATAAGTGGAGTGAACCTTCACCATCAAACGGATAACTTAAAGGTAGGCCAGAATGTCTTTTGAAGTACTAGAGCAGCTAGAAGCAAAAATTCAAACAGCAGTAGATACAATTGCACTTCTTCAAATGGAAGTGGAAGAGCTTAAAGAAGAGAAACAAGCACTAGCAACAGAAGCTGGTGAGCTTAAAGCAAGCCGTCACGAGCTAGAGCAAAAAACTCAGCAAATGCAGGAAGAGCATTCAGCATGGCAAGATCGCATCCGTAACCTTCTTGGTAAAATGGATGACGTAGAGTAATCGACTCTTCAGATTTAAAAAAACGCCCGCTACTCAGTAGCGGGCGTTTTCGTTTGTATTCTTATGCTTTGTGTTCTATGGCTTGTTTTATTATTTGAAGCTGAGTGAGTTACTCGGCCTCTTCTTCTTCAACATCCAGATCGAGTTCTACATCCAAAGGCTCTGCCGAAAGAATAATGCCAGTGTTGTCTGCATAGAGGTAATCTTCCGGTAAGAAGGTCACGCTGCCAAAGTTCACAGGTACATCCAATTCGCCGACACCTTCTTGGCTTGCACCCACAGGAATAGAGGCTAAAGCCTGAATACCAAGATTCATGTCTTCTAGCTCATCGACTTCGCGTACGCAGCCGTAAACCACAATACCTTCCCACTCATTGTCTTCAGCAAGTAGGGCAATCTCAGCATCGATCAGCGCTTTACGCAGTGAGCCGCCACCATCGATTAACAACACACGTCCCAAACCATCTTGTTCTAATACGGAGCGAATTAAAGCATTGTCTTCAAAACACTTTAATGTCGTGATCTGTCCTGCGAAGGATGCACGTCCACCGAAGTTGCTGAACATTGGCTCCACGACATCAACTTGATCCAAATATATGTCGCACAGTGCTGAAGTGTTGTATTCCATTAGTATACCTTTTGAACAATGAGCTTACTTTGAGTATATCGGTGCTTGATCCCTTTGCAATGATTAGTCTCATTTAACTCAATAGAGTTTGAGCTACGACAACCCCTGCAAACAATAGGTTAGTGACCAGTGAACATTTCACTATCACGGGCATCATTGGTGCAATCTGTGCTGGCTTTTCGGTTTCCCAAACGGCCTTACCGTGCTTATAAACAATAATAATGCTCAGTAAAAACGGCAGGCTGATCCAGACCGGTTTTTCTTGAATCAGTAGGTAGATAGCGAAAGAGGCAAGGGCGAGCCCAAGCAGTGCAAAATGATAGTGTTTGGCTTTGCGCTGCCCTAGGCGAACCGCCATGGTGCGTTTGCCACATTCGCTGTCGTTTTCGATATCACGCATGTTGTTGATATTGAGTACCGCAACCGCCATCAAGCCGCAGCCCAATGCCGGAAGGAATAGGCTTGGTTCAACATGGCCAGTGTGTAAGAAATAAGTCCCTGAAACGCCTAACAAACCGAAGAAGATAAATACCGATAAGTCGCCAAGGCCAATATAACCATAAGGTTTATTGCCGACGGTGTAAGCGATGGCTGCAACAATGGCTAATACGCCTAACGCAATGAAAGATAAGATACTCTCAATCGAGGTTAAGGCATGAAAGATAAGAATCAGCCCAGCGAGCATGGTAAATATGATGTTGAGGATGATCGCTTGCTTCATGGTTTTCGCGGTCACCGCGCCAGATTGCATTGCACGTGTTGGCCCTAGACGGTTTTCGTTGTCTGTGCCTTTTACCGCGTCGCCATAGTCATTGGCTAAGTTCGACAGAATCTGTAATAGAGTGGCGGTTAAAAATGCCAGCAGGGCTATTGATAAAGAAAAATGACCACCAGCGAACGCTAAACTACTTCCTGTAAGAATAGAGACAAGTGCGAGAGGCAGAGTTTTTGGGCGTGCGGCATCAAGCCAAATCAGTAGAGATTGTTTCATCGTAGGTCTAATTCTTTGTAAGTCTTCGTTTCATACTGTGATTTGAGTATACGCCCATTTTTCGGGTAATAAAAAGCCCACTCGAAAGTGGGCCTTGAATTCGCTTATTAGCTGCTATTTCTTTGAGATAGAGCAATAAGTTGGAGTTTCCTGTGCTACAGGATGAAGCGACTTAGGTCTTCGTCTTCTACGAGCTCGCCAAGCTTAGATATTACATAAGCTTCATCAATTACTAATTTGCTGCCTGCTCGGTCTGTTGCGTCGAATGAAATCTCATCCATTAGGCGTTCCATTACCGTGTGTAGACGACGCGCACCGATGTTTTCAGTGGTTTCGTTGACACGCCATGCTGCGTCAGCAATCTGGTTGATGCCATCTTCAGTAAACTCAATGCCGACATCTTCTGTTTTCATCAGAGCAATGTACTGCTCTGTCAATGATGCTTTTGGCTCAGTCAGAATACGCTTGAAGTCATGTGCAGAAAGCGCTTCAAGTTCAACACGGATTGGTAGACGACCTTGCAGTTCAGGGATTAGGTCTGATGGCTTAGCCACTTGGAATGCACCTGATGTGATAAACAAAATGTGGTCAGTTTTAACCATACCGTGCTTAGTCGATACTGTACTGCCTTCGATAAGAGGAAGCAGGTCACGCTGAACGCCTTCACGAGATACGTCTGGGCCTGAGCTGTCGCCACGCTTACAGATTTTGTCGATCTCATCGATGAATACGATGCCGTTGTTTTCAGCATTGAAGATCGCGCTCTCTTTTAGCTCTTCTTGGTTCACAAGCTTCGCAGCTTCTTCTTCCGTTAGTGCTTTGAATGCGTCTTTGATTTTCATCTTACGCTTTTTCTTGGTGTCGCCAGCGAGATTTTGGAACATGCCTTGTAGCTGGTTAGTCATCTCTTCCATGCCTGGAGGTGACATGATTTCAACACCCATTTGTGGCGCCGCTACATCAACTTCAATCTCTTTGTCGTCTAGCTTACCTTCACGCAGTTTCTTGCGGAAAATCTGGCGAGTGTTTGAAGAGGTTGTGTCTTCAGTTGATTGCTCGTTCTGACCCCAAGCATCACGCGCTGGTGGTAGAAGGGCATCAAGAATACGTTCTTCAGCTTGTTCTTCAGCGCGGTATTGTACTTTTTCCATCGCTTGTTGATGTGTCATCTTAATCGCAACGTCCGTTAGATCACGGATGATGGTTTCAACTTCTTTACCTACGTAGCCCACTTCAGTGAACTTAGTCGCTTCTACCTTGATGAAAGGCGCGTTTGCTAGTTTCGCAAGACGGCGAGCAATTTCAGTTTTACCGACACCGGTTGGGCCGATCATCAGGATGTTTTTTGGTGATACTTCAACACGCAGACTTTCTTCAAGCTGCATACGACGCCAGCGGTTACGAAGGGCGATAGCCACTGAGCGCTTAGCGTTGTCTTGGCCGATAATGTGGCGATTGAGTTCGTGAACAATTTCGCGAGGAGTCATCTCAGACATGGTTTTTCCTTAATTCTTTAATCACTGTTGAATACAACGTTATTGATGGAAGCGGTCGTTACTCTGGCTTTGGCAGTTCAACGGTGCTTTCTAGTTCTTCAATAGTGTGGTGATGGTTGGTGAATACACAGATATCGCCCGCAATGTTCAGCGACTTTTCTGCGATTTCACGCGCATCTAAATCTGTATTTTCTAATAGTGCAGTGGCTGCTGCTTGAGCGAAGTTACCGCCCGAACCGATCGCAATCAGGTCGTTTTCTGGTTGAACGACGTCACCGTTACCTGTGATGATCAATGAAGCAGTTTCATCCGCTACTGCTAGCAGTGCTTCTAATTTACGTAGAGCACGGTCGCTACGCCAATCCTTCGCCAGCTCAACGGCAGCTTTGGTTAGGTGGCCTTGGTGCATTTGCAGCTTGCTTTCAAATTTTTCGAATAGCGTGAAAGCATCTGCCGTACCGCCAGCAAAACCGGCCAGTACTTTGTTGTTGTATAGGCGACGTACTTTACGGGCATTGCCCTTCATTACGGTGTTGCCTAGAGATACTTGTCCATCACCCGCGATGACGACTTTATTATTACGACGTACAGATACAATGGTAGTCACGAGTAGGGCCTCTTAATATTTCTTATCTTTGGGTATAAAAAGTATATGAGGATGGTGCTCGGATAATTCAAGGAAGGTCGAGTGATGTCGCGCAACTTATCGGCGGAAGTTGTAAGGAAATTTGGCTAAAGGGTGTAGATAAAAGAAAACCTCCACAATGGGAGGCTTTCGGTGTTTGGTTTTTCTGCTTCTGCTTCTGCTTCTGCGGCTAAATCTATAACTACTCGGTGTCTTTCCAAATAGCACAAGGTTCGATTTTCGCTCGCTGTAGTTTATGGCGATCTCGCTCTGCATCACGCTTCAATTTATATGGCCCTAGAACCACACGGTACCAGCTACTTCCATCCTTTTTACGGATTGAACTCGAGATACCTTGGAAAGCAATATCCAACTTACGTGCTTCAGCTTGGCTTGAGGTTTTGTACGCGCCACATTGCATTATGTAAGGGATCTTCGAGATCTGTTGCTCTTTGGCTTTTACTTCAATCTCACGACTTGGCAAGGTTTCAACGTAATCCCACTTCTCCTCTGGAGGTGGCGGAATTACTTTTGCTGGTTTCGGCTTAGGCTTTGGTTTGGTTACCACTGGAGTCGGTGCTGGCGGCTCAGGATCATTACTCAATAGGTAAAGGCCGTAACCAAAACCACCGGCAAGGAGGATCGCCAAAAGACCACTACGCCATGGTTTACGGCGAGGGGCTTGTTTCTTGGTCGGTTTTTTTGTGCCACGACCGCGCTTTACATAATCTCTATTAGCCACAAGACAATTCAATAGTTGCTGATTCTGCTCTCATGGTAATCCAGATTGAGCGAGGATAACAGTGCAGAAATGGAAGCGGCACATCAAAATGTGCCGCAGAATTATAAGGATATTTCTTCAGATTAGATTCGAGGCGGCGCTGTACTACCTCGAACGACTAATTTGGCTTCAAGCAGACGCGACCCCGCTTGTACATCGTTGCCTTTAAGTACGTCGAGCATCATCAACATTGCTTGGCGTCCAATCTCATAACGAGGCTGAGAAATAGTGGTTAGCGGTGGATCGCAGTATTGAGCGAATTGGATGTCATCAAAGCCGACAATCGATAGGTCTTGAGGAACGCGTAAGCCTAATTTTTTCGCTTCTTGAATCGCGCCGATGGCCATCGCATCGTTATGACAGAAGATCGCTGTAGGTTGTTCAGGAAGAGCGAGTAATTGACGAACTGCTTGAGCGCCCGCTTCAAAGGTAAAGTCACCGACAGTGCTGTAGGCAGGATTCATTGATACCCCTGCACGACGTAGCGCTTGTTGGTAGCCTTGTTGTCGGAATTTACACAGGGTTGCCGATATGGGCCCTGAGATTTGAGCAATACGTTTATGGCCTAACTGAGCTAGGTAATTCACCGCTTCAAATGCTGAGGTCAGGTTATCGATGTGTACGGTAGGGAGTTCAAGCTCAGGGGCAAACTCACACGCCATCACCATCGGCGGTAAATTTTTTTGTTCAGGCTTACTGACATCAAACGGGTGGTCGGTGCCAAGTAGTAGCATGCCGTCAGCTTGTTTGGTGAATACTAAGTTAACAAATGAAGACTCACGCTTCTTCTGTTGGCCGCTATCACCCAGTAAAACGAGGTAGTCATTTTCTACTGCGGCATCTTCGATACCACGAATGATCTCTGCGAAATACGGGTCACAGATATCAGGAACAATAGTGATGATGGTTTTTGATTCGTTGCGACGTAAGTTTCTAGCTAATGTATTGGGTGAGTATCCAGCTTCAAGTACTGCTGTCTCAACTCGCTTACGAGTAGAAACCGAGACTTTTTCAGGGTTCATCAATGCACGTGATACCGTAGCTGTTGAAACGCCTGCTAGCTGGGCAACATCCTTCATTGTCGCCATAAATTAAACCCTCTTTTTAATTCCTTTGCTGCCTAAGTATCTAAGGCATGAATAATAAATGTAATCGAATAGATATTGTGAAAGTGTTGCTAACACTTTTTTTATTGCAATATTTTATTCGTTTCACCCATGTAAAGTTACGGCTAGATTAACAAAAATCACATGACTAGTGTGAAGTTGCTCACGAGAAATATGAAATATTTGTGAACAAACTTATCATTAGTTTTAACCCAAGTGGGTTTAGCTCAGATCTTGCGGCTCAATATCGAGTGACCAACGGACTTTTTTCGCAGCGGGTAACATATTGATTACTGGCTTGGCGCTCATTAATAGCTTTTGCATCAACGAGCGAGTCTGTGTTTGTAAAATAAGCTGCCAGCGAGATTTACCTGCTCGTTTGGCTAGTGGTGCAGGGGTTGGCCCTAGCACCATACAATATTGGTCAAATAACGGATGCGATTCCAATGTGTGGCGCACTTGACGCAAAAATTCTTCCACTAAGCGAGTGTCATTAGCTTCCGCTCTAAACAGAGTCATGAAGGTATAAGGCGGCAACATCGCTTGTTTACGCTCTGCCAATGCAGTCTGAGCAAAGTGGTTGTAGTTTTTGTGCAGTAATGCCTGTAATAAGCCGTGTTCTGGATGGTGAGTTTGTAAGATAACTTCCCCCGGCTTACTGGCTCGTCCTGCTCGACCGGCGACTTGAGTAAACAATTGAGCCAGTCTTTCAGAGGCGCGGAAGTCACTACTATATAAAGAGGCATCAACGTCCAATAACGCCACAAGTGTCACGTCAGGGAAGTGGTGCCCTTTGGCAAGCATCTGTGTCCCGATCAATATTTGGTATTCACCCTTACGAATCGATTCTAACGCGCTTTCGAGGCTGCCCTTACGACGGGTGCTATCGCGGTCAATACGAATGGTTTTGTATTCAGGGAACAGTTGACCAAGTTGCGTTTCAAGTTGTTCAGTGCCGACACCCACCGTCACTAAGTTAGCCGAACCACAGCCTTGGCAATTGTGCACGATATGCTGCTGCGAGCCACAATGGTGGCAGCGCATTTCATTGCTGTATTGGTGATAGGTGTAGTAAGCATCGCAGCGTTTACATTCAGCTGTCCAACCACAGTCGTGACACATCAATGCTGGGGAGAACCCACGGCGATTGAGAAACAGCATCACTTGGTTGCCCGCTTTTAAGTGTCTTTGCATTTCTGCAATTAACGATGCAGATAAGCCACTTTCCAGATATTCCCCTTTCACATCCAACACTTTATTGGTGGTCGGCAGTGCGACACCAGCGCGAGAGGTGAGGGTAAGGTAGCTGTATTTACCGATCTGAGCGTTGTGCAGCGTTTCAAAGGCCGGAGTCGCCGAGCCTAACACAACCGGAATCTGCGCTTTATGGGCACGCATGATGGCAACATCACGAGCGTGGTAGCGCAGGCTATCTTGCTGCTTATAAGAGGCGTCGTGCTCTTCATCGACAATGATAATGCCCAGATCCGCGAACGGTGTGAACAGAGCTGAACGAGTACCGATCACAATGCCCGCTATTTTATCACGCGCCGATAACCAAGCATTCAGTCGCTCAGAATCGTTTAAACCAGAATGGATAACCTCAACTGGAACATTAAAGCGTCGCTTAAAGCGGTTAATCGTTTGAGGGGTTAGACCGATCTCGGGCACTAACACTAACGATTGTTTACCTTGGTCGAGAATCGGCTTGATCATATTCAGGTAGACTTCGGTCTTACCTGAGCCAGTTACACCCTCTAGCAAGAAGCAACCAAAGTCGGTTTGACTATTTACTGTCGCTATTGCTATAGCCTGTTCTTCATTGAGCTTAGGTTTGTCTTGGTCGTTTTCAAGATCAACCGGCCACGGCTGACATTTTGGCTTTTTCTCTACCGATTCAATCCAGCCTTTCTCTTCCAACGTCTTAAGTACCGCGCTGCCCACTTCTTCATCAATGAATTCTTGATGGGGAACTGGGCCGTGCTCAAGCATGTGCATTACTTTGGCTTGTTTGACGGCACGGCCAAAGCCCTGCATCAGTTGATCTCTACCTGACGGGGTCAGTTGCCATTCAACAAGCGTCGCGAAATCGGCCGCTTTGCCCTTTCGTAAGGCGCTTGGTAGTGCGTTGGCCAAGGTTTCACCTAGTGGATACTGATAGAACTGGCTGCACCATACCAAGAGTGAGTAGACCGATTCCGGCCAAACGGGTTGGTTGTCTAGTAAGGCTTTAATGGGCTTGAGTTTGTCTAACTCGAATTCAGATTCGTTAACCAGAGCCGTAACAATGCCTGTTAAGGTTTGTCGTCCAAAAGGCACAGAGACTCGACCGCCAATAATCGGAAATAGGTGGCTAGGAATCTTGTAATCGAACTGCTTGTCGAGTGGAACAGGCAGTGCCACACGGGCAATCATTGGACGCATAAAGGGACGGCTTTATCTGAGTTGACGAGAGCGAACAGTCTAATGGATAAGGGCGTTAAATTCGAGGAGCAGTTTAGATGACAGAGCTTACTTGAGGCTTGAATGCTACTGGAGCCAGAAAATAACGCTTAATAGAAGGTTTAAGGACGGTGTTGGTGAAAAATGTATCAAATCAGTTGATCCTACCTCACAGATTCATTACTATACTGCGCCTTAAAGGTATGGCTTTATCGCGGTTTAGTGATACAGCGGTGTCTTTATTTATTTTTTAACTACGTGTGGTGTCCGGCTTAGAATCGGATGGCGACGCGGCCTAATTGAGGTTTTCCCATGAAAGTTGGTATCCACCCAGAATACAAAGCAGTTTCTGCAACTTGTTCTTGCGGCAACACATTTGAGTTCAACTCAACGCTAGCAAAAGAATCAATCCACCTAGACGTATGTGACAAATGTCACCCGTTTTACACTGGTAAGCAACGTATCGTAGATACAGGCGGCCGTGTTGATCGCTTCAACAAGCGTTTCGGTGCTCTTTCTAGCAAGAAGTAATTCTCGCTATTTAGACATAAAAAGGACACTTCGGTGTCCTTTTTTGTTGCCTGAAATTTGAAAAAATACTGAATTGTATTTCATTATTAGATCTAGGTTACTGGCGTAAATTTTATTTCATCACTTACCCCAACACTCCTTCCTCGAAATTCGCTCTAAAGTTGAGCAGGCGACAGTAATTTCAACTGCCCACTGGTCTTATTAGTAGTGAAATCTCGTTTTTTAATGATACAGATGCTTCAACCACCTAGGAACTTTGAAGTACATCCATTAACATGAACAAGATCCCCCAAATAATAATATCCTAGGAACCTACACCTATGTCTGAAGACAGCCGCCAAGATCAATCCCCTCAAGAATTATCGCCTCAAGAACAATTCCGTCAGCAAGCTCTTGATTATCATGAGTTCCCAATTCCAGGCAAAATTGCCGTAGAACTGACGAAGCCTGCAAACTCTGCAGAAGACCTAGCACTGGCATACAGCCCTGGCGTAGCTGAGCCTGTTCGCGAGATCGCACAGAATGTCGATAACGTTTATAAGTACACAGGTAAAGGCAACATGGTTGCAGTTATCTCTAACGGCACTGCAATTCTTGGCTTAGGTAACCTTGGTCCTATTGCTTCTAAACCAGTTATGGAAGGTAAAGCGCTACTGTTTAAGCGTTTTGCTGGTTTAGATTCTATCGATATTGAAGTAAAACACCGCACAATCGATGAGTTCGTTGATACGGTTGCGAATATCGCAGATACATTTGGTGGTATTAACCTAGAAGACATCAAAGCACCAGACTGTTTTGAAATCGAGCGTCGCCTGATTGAGCGTTGTGATGTACCTGTTTTCCATGATGATCAACACGGTACTGCGATTGTAACGGCAGCGGGTATGCTTAACGCGATCGAGCTTCAAGGTAAGAAACTGGAAGAGTGTAAGATCGTTTGTTTAGGTGCTGGCGCAGCAGCGGTCGCTTGTATGGAGCTACTGATTAAGTGTGGCGCTCAGCGTGAGAAGATCTACATGCTTGACCGTAAAGGTGTGATCCACACTCGTCGTGATGACTTGAATGAATACAAAGAGCTGTTCGCAAATAACACCGACAAGCGCACGCTTGAAGATGTTATCGAAGGCGCTGACCTGTTCTTGGGTGTATCGGGTCCTAATCTGCTACCAGCTAAGGCACTTACGCTGATGGCTGATAAGCCTGTTGTGTTTGCATGTTCAAACCCAGATCCAGAGATCAAGCCTGAGCTTGCACATGAAGTTCGTTCTGACCTAATCATGGGTACTGGCCGTAGTGATTACCCTAACCAAGTAAACAACGTACTTTGTTTCCCATTCATTTTCCGTGGTGCACTAGACGTGCGTGCGAGCGAAATCAATGACGAAATGAAGCTAGCGGCGGTTAAAGCGATTCGTGAACTAGCAAAAGAAGAAGTTCCAGCTGAAGTACTGGCAGCTGCGGGCGAGACTGCACTGGAGTTCGGTAAGGGTTACATCATTCCTAAGCCAATGGACCCGCGTCTGCTTCCTCGCGTTGCAAAAGCAGTTGCTGAAGCGGCTGTTGAGTCTGGCGTTGCTCGAATTGAGATTCCTGCTAACTATATGGCTTAATGGCTTAATGGCTTAATAGCTTAATAGCTTAATAGCTTAATAGCTGTTGCTCTATTGAGCGAAAAAGAATAATAAAAAACCGACTCATAGGAGTCGGTTTTTTTTATGTCTATCATTCACAGCGCAGCTACAGATAACGTAGTGGGTGATGTGACAAATAGGGTTCAGCTATAGCGAATCAATAATGAAGGCGGTGACTGAGTTGTTTTTATTCTTCGTCAAACGCTTCGAACTCGATGCCCATCTCTGTCATCAGTTTTTTGACTTCAGTCGGGATGTCGTCTGGACGATCTTTACGAAGGTCTTCATCCGTTGGCAGTGGTTGGCCTGTGTACGCATGTAGAAAGGCTTCGCACAGTAGCTCACTGTTTGTTGCATGGCGTAGGTTATTGATCTGGCGGCGAGTGCGCTCGTCAGTAAGAACCTTTAACACTTTTAGAGGGATAGAAACTGTAATTTTCTTTACTTGTTCGCTTTTCTTTCCATGCTCAGCATATGGGCTTATGTATTCACCATTCCAGTCGGCCATTGCGTACCTTCATCACTTTAGTTGTTAGAATAAATTAATAGTGCTGA
Source organism: Vibrio sp. 10N.286.49.C3 (assembly GCF_041469545.1). Taxonomy (NCBI): domain Bacteria; kingdom Pseudomonadati; phylum Pseudomonadota; class Gammaproteobacteria; order Vibrionales; family Vibrionaceae; genus Vibrio; species Vibrio sp. 10N.286.49.C3. The sequence continues at coordinate 62,463 of NZ_JBFRKT010000003.1, read as the reverse complement.
TTTTAGCGGGATTTACTGCCATAAGCAAAGACATATAGACGTCCGGAAGTGTTGACGTCTCACGTTTATGAAAGTAAAGTGAGTAACATATATCTAACACAGCCACAAAATGCCGACAAGCAGCTGTGATTATCAGACGCAAAACTTGTAAGGAAGCACCTATGAGCAGCCGGAAGCCAGCAACCATCGCAGTACGTACTGGCATCGAGTCAGACACGCAACACCATGCCGTTGTCCCACCTATTTATCTTTCGACTAACTATGGGTTTCCCGCTTTTGGTGAAGTGCCAAAGTATGATTATACCCGCTCTGGTAACCCAAATCGCGGTCTATTAGAAACGGCACTATTTGAGCTTGAGTCTGGTAAAGGCGCGGTTGTCACTAACTGTGGTACGTCGGCACTTAACTTATGGGTATCCGCTTTCTTAGGTGGCGATGATCTTATTATTGCACCGCACGACTGCTATGGCGGTACTTACCGTCTGTTTAACACACGCTCGCTCAAAGGTGACTTCAAAGTTCTGTTTGTTGATCAATCGGATCAAGCTGCACTGGATGCGGCGATCGCGCTTAAGCCAAAGTTGATCTTAATCGAAACGCCATCGAATCCATTGGTTCGTGTGGTTGATATTGCAGAAACTTGCCGTAAAGCGAAAGAAGTAGGTGCTCTGGTTGCTGTCGACAACACGTTTTTGACGCCTGTGTTCCAAAAGCCTTTAGAGCTGGGTGCGGATTTTGTTATCCACTCAACCACTAAATACATCAACGGACACTCAGATGTTATTGGCGGCGTTGTGGTCACTAAAACTGAAGAGCACGCTGAAGAGCTAGCATGGTGGGGTAACTGTATTGGTGCAACCGGCACACCATTTGATAGCTACATGACGCTACGTGGTATTCGTACGCTAGGTGCACGTATGCGCGTTCACGAAGAGAGCTCACGTGAAATTCTGACGGCTCTGCAACAACAAGATCTGGTGGGTACGATTTACCACCCAAGCCTTCCTGAACATCCGGGTCACGAGATCGCGAAGAAACAGCAGTTGGGCTTTGGTTCCATGCTGAGCTTTGAATTTTCGGGATCTTTTGAAGCACTTAAATATTTTGTGGATAAATTAGAGCTATTTTCTTTGGCTGAATCATTGGGCGGTGTTGAAAGCCTGATTTGTCACCCAGCGTCGATGACTCACCGTGCTATGGGCGAAGAAGCCTTAGCAGAAGCGGGTGTTTCTCAACAATTACTGCGCCTTTCTGTTGGCCTTGAAGATGCAGAAGACTTGATTGATGATCTCAAGCAAGCGTTTGAAAAAACACAAGGCTTTATCGCAGAAGGGGAGGTTTAATAATGACAACCTTTCGCCAGCTACATAAATTTGGTGGCAGCAGTTTAGCGAACCCTGAGTGTTACCAACGCGTGGTCAATATTCTTAGAGAATACTCGTCAGCTACTGACTTGGTCGTGGTATCGGCTGCGGGTAAAACAACTAACCGCTTGATTGAGTTTGTTGAAGCGCTCGACAAAGATGGTCGTGTTGCGCATGAATGTCTACAAACCCTTCGTCAGTTCCAGCTTGAGCTGATTGAAGCGCTGCTTGAAGGTGAGTCTGCGGCTCAGCTAACGGCCACTATTCAACAAGAATTTACTGCTTTAGGTGAGCTAACTGCTCCTCTAAGCGAATCGCAAAAAGCACAGGTGTTAGGACACGGTGAGGTTTGGTCTTCACGTTTGTTAGCCGCTCTGTTGTGCCAACATGACTTACAAGCAGTTGCTCAAGATGCGCGTGCCTTTTTACGTGCAGAAGCGGGTGCTCAACCCGAAGTGGATCGCGCGCGTTCTTATCCTCTGATTAAAGAAGTTTTGGCTCAGCATACGCATTGCCGAGTGGTGATTACGGGCTTTATGGCTCAGAACTGCGAAGGTGAAACAGTACTGCTTGGTCGTAACGGTTCGGATTACTCTGCAACCGTGATTGGTGCTCTGGCTGAAGTTGAACGCGTGACAATCTGGAGTGATGTGGCGGGCGTATACAGCGCAGACCCTCGTTTGGTTTCGGATGCGTGTTTATTACCTCTGCTTCGCCTTGATGAAGCCAGTGAACTCGCTCGTCTGGCGGCTCCAGTGCTCCATAGCCGAACGCTACAGCCTGTGGCTCAAAGTGCTATGGATCTCAGCTTGCGCTGCAGCTACCAGCCGGAGGCGGGCTCTACACAGATAGAGCGAGTACTAGCATCGGGGCGTGGTGCAAAAATCATTACTTCTTTGGATGAAGTTCTTATCGTGCAACTGACTTTTGGTCACGGCCATGATTTCGACCGTCTGGAGAGTGAAGTCCTTGAAGGGCTTAAGCGTGCTCAATTAGAGCCGCTTGCTTATGAATTAGAACCCGATCAACACTGCTTGCGCCTTGCTTACACGGAAGAGATCGCTGGTGGTGCATTAGAATATCTACAAGACCACGCGATTGAAGCTGAGATTAAACTGAAAGAAGGTTTTTCTCTGATTGCTGCAGTGGGTGCGGGTGTGACTAAGAACCCGAACCATTGCTACGGTTTCTACCAGCAGCTCAAGAGCTCGCCGGTTGAGTTTATCTCAGAAGCAAACTCTGGCTTAAGCTTGGTGGCTGTGATTCGTAAGAGTGAAACATCAAGCCTAGTGAAAGGCATTCACTCTCAACTGTTCCAAGCTCAGAAGCGTGTTGCGATTGCCTTGTGTGGTAAGGGCAACATTGGCTCAAGTTGGTTAAGCCTGTTTGCTGAACAAAAAGCGGAACTTGAAAAGCGCCGTGGAATGAACTTTGAATTGGTTGCAGTGGTTGATAGCCAAACCTATTGGTTCGACGATCAAGGCATTGATGCGACTTCTGTGAGCAAGCGTTTTGATGATGAAGCGATTGCCAACAATGGTAACGACTGGTTAGAGCGTTTAGGTTCTATTCAGGGTTACGATGAAGCTGTAGTACTCGATGTCACTGCAAGCCCGGTGCTTGCAGCAAAGTACCTGCAAATTGCACAACAAGGTATCCACCTGATCTCAGCTAACAAGGTGGCAGGCTCTGCATCAAGCGAGTATTACCATCAGGTACAAGATGCTTTCGCTAAGATCAGCCGTCATTGGCTGTACAATGCGACAGTGGGTGCCGGCTTACCGATTAATCACACAGTACGTGACTTGCGTGAAAGCGGTGACGATATTATCGCTCTGTCAGGTATCTTCTCGGGCACTCTATCTTGGTTATTCCAACAGTTTGATGGCACGGTGTCATTCAGCGAGTTGGTTGACTTAGCGTGGCAGCAAGGCCTGACGGAACCGGATCCTCGCGCTGACCTCGATGGCTCAGACGTGATGCGTAAGCTAGTGATTCTGGCGCGTGAATCGGGTTTAGATATTGAGCCTGAAAACGTCAAAGTAGAATCATTGGTACCTGAAGAATTACAAGATCTGTCAGTGGATGACTTCTTTGATAAAGCTTCTGTACTGAGTGAAGAGTTGGCCGAGCGTTTAGAGAAAGCGCAGTCTCAACAGAAGGTCCTTCGTTACGTAGCGCGTTTAGAGAAGAATGGTAAGGCAACGGTAGGCGTTGAAGCGTTATCTAAAGAACACGCTCTGGCGAACTTACTGCCTTGCGACAACATCTTTGCGATTGAGAGCAAATGGTACAAAGATAATCCATTGGTTATTCGTGGCCCGGGTGCTGGTCGTGAAGTAACAGCTGGTGCAATTCAGTCTGATTTAAACAGAATGTCTAGCCTGTTTTAATACTGAGAGCGGTTGGCTTAATACTTAGAGCGATTGGCTTAATAGTCAGATCAATTGCTTTAATACTCAGATTAATTGTTTAAATGCGTAAATATCATACTATCCACTAAGATAAATAAGGCTGAAAGCACGATGTGTTTTCAGTCTTTTTTCTACATTATTTCTTCTTTGCGACCCACCTATCGGCTTGAGCTTTTCTCACTATCTACTTGAAAAAAATTCATAATGGATCTGTTGACATTAAATCGTATTCAATTCATTCTGGAGACATATAGACGTCTAAACGTCGCTAGGGATTTGAGATTATTTAGTGGTTGCTTTTGCCACAGGGAGAGTAAGATGGGATACACACACGCAAGTCATATCGACGCTTTAAATCAGAATATTGCAGAGCTTTCTGACAACATCAATGTGTCATTTGAATTTTTCCCACCAAGCAGTGAGAAGATGGAAGAGACCCTGTGGAATTCTGTTCACCGTCTTAAAACACTTCAACCTAAATTTGTATCAGTAACCTATGGTGCAAACTCGGGTGAGCGTGATCGTACCCACTCAATCATTAAAGAAATTAAGAACCAAACAGGCTTAGTTGCTGCGCCACATTTAACGTGTATTGATGCTAGCCGCGAAGAGCTTATTCAAATTGCCGACGATTACTGGGCAAATGGCATTGAAAGTATTGTTGCGTTGCGTGGTGATATTCCAGCAGGCGGTGGTGCGCCAGATATGTATGCGTCTGATTTAGTCGAGCTGCTTAAATCTCGTCACGACTTTGATATATCAGTAGCGGCATTCCCTGAGGTTCACCCTGAAGCAAAAAGCGCTCAATCTGATCTTATTAACCTAAAACGTAAAGTGGATGCGGGTGCAAACCGTGCAATCACTCAGTTCTTCTTCGATGTCGAAAGCTACTTACGTTTTCGTGACCGTTGTGTGGCGGCTGGCGTTGACGTAGAGATTGTACCGGGTATCTTGCCGGTTTCTAACTTCAAGCAAGCGTCTCGTTTTGCTGCGATGAATAACGTAAAAGTACCAGGTTGGATGGCGAAGCAGTTCGAAGGGTTGGATGATGATCCAACAACTCGTCAGTTAGTTGGTGCTAGTCAAGCGATCGATATGGTTCGTACGCTAAGCCGTGAAGGTGTGAAAGATTTCCACTTTTACACGCTAAACCGTGCAGAAATGACTTATGCACTTTGCCACACATTAGGTGTTCGTCCACAAGTCGCTGCGCTTTAAGTAAAGTCTAGGAAGTAAAGCCCAAGCGCTTGTAAAAGCTTCTGGTAGTAACATTTCAAACCCTATAGATACAAAAAAGGCTTGGACTCTAAGAGTTCAAGCCTTTTGCTTTTCTAGCTTCTAGCTTCTAGCTTCTAGCTTCTAGCTTCTAGCTTCTAGCTTAACTTAAGCAAGAGCGCCAAGTTCAAGCAGTACTTCGTCAGCCCATACAATCCATGCTTCACGGATCAGTAGGTTACGACGAAGCGTTAGACGCTCTAGGCGTGCTTGCTTGTCTAGTGTAGATGGCGTTGCGTAGTAAGCCGCTTCGATTTCTTTGTAGTGAGAAACCAGTTTGCGAGACTCTTCTACTAGTTCAGCAAGTTGTACACGGTACGCATCAGAAGGTTGTACAGCACAAGCGATTAACTTAGCTGAGAACTCGTCACGAACGGTTGGGTGTGCAGTTGGTTGTTCAAACCATTCACCTAGCGCGCCACGGCCAGCATCGGTGATAGAGTAAACTTTACGATCAGGTTTGCCTTCTTGAGGCTCAAGTACGCAAGTTACCTGGTCGTTCTGAGCCATTTTATTTAGCTCGCGGTAAACTTGTTGGTGGCTAGCTTTCCAGAAGTAACCAATGCTTGCGGAGAATTCTTTTGTGATATCGTAACCAGTAGCATCGCGTGTACTTAAAACGGTTAAAATTACGTGTGGTAATGACATGTCTGAAATCCAAATGGTAAACAGTAAACAAATACTTGAACAACAAGTGTGCTTCTATGGCACGTTATATTGGTTATGTTCAAGTAGCACCAACTTAATCGTTGGTTATGTCACCTTACAAAGCCGTTTATCACCTAGGTTGACCAGTTTATTGGTCGAGTGCCGCAGATTATTATTTTGGAGTGTTTCTGCAGCGGAGCAGTAGTATATCTAAATAATAAGCATAAAGTAGAATACATGGACAAAATAACCCAAAAAACTGACAAAATACTCACTAGTGGTCATTTGGCAAAATAAAAAGGCCGCCAATGGCGACCTTTTGTTTCCTTTGTAGATGGAATCACTAATCAACCAGTGTTTCGCATACCTGCTGCAATACCTGCAATCGTCACCATTAGCGCTTCTTCTAGCTCTGCTGGTGGTGTTTCACACTTACGAGTACGGTAAAGCAGTTCCGCTTGAAGCATGTTTAGTGGCTCAACATAGATGTTACGTAGACGAATTGACTCAAGTCCCCAAGGGTCGCTTTGCATCAAGTTCTCGTTATTTTCTACATTCAGCACCGCTTTGATGTCTTTTTGCAGCTGTTCACGCAGTAACTCACCCAGAGGTAATAGCTCTTCGTCAACAAGTCGCTGGTCGTAGTACTTAGCGATTTCCATGTTGCACTTCGAGTACACCATTTCCAACATACCTAGACGAGTCGAGAAGAATGGCCATTCACGACACATCTCTTCAAGTAGCGCTTGATGGCCTTGATCGACAGAGTATTGAATCGCTTCACCAGCGCCTAACCATGCAGGAAGTACCAAACGGTTTTGGCTCCATGAGAAGATCCATGGGATCGCACGTAGGCTTTCTACGCCGCCGTTCGGGTTACGTTTCGCAGGACGAGAACCTAGAGGTAACTTGCCTAACTCTAGCTCTGGCGTCGCTTGGCGGAAGTAAGGAACAAACTTCTCTTCACCACGAACGACGTTGCGGTAAGCTTCGCAAGATACTTCAGACAGCACTTCCATTAGGTCGCGCCATTCTTGTTTTGGCTCTGGTGGTGGCAGAAGGTTCGCTTCTAGAATCGCACTTGCGTATAGGTTGAAGCTATTAACTGCAACATCTGGCAAGCCAAGTTTAAAGCGGATCATTTCGCCTTGTTCAGTTACACGTAAGCCGCCTTTCAAGCTTTTAGGTGGCTGAGAAAGAAGAGCTGCGTGCGCTGGCGCACCACCACGACCAACCGTACCACCACGACCGTGGAATAGAGTCAGTTCAATGCCTTCTTCTTCACAAGCCTTAACTAGCTTGTCCATTGCATCGTATTGCGCCCAGCCTGCAGACATTACACCGGCATCTTTAGCTGAGTCAGAATATCCGATCATCACCATTTGGTGGTTCTGGATAAAGCCACGGTATAAATCGATGCTCATTAGCTGTTTCATTACGGCTTCTGAGTTGTTCAAGTCGTCTAGCGTTTCGAACAATGGACATACGTCCATGCGGTACGGGCAACCACATTCTTGTAGAAGCAAATGTACAGCCAATACATCCGAGGCAGTACGAGCCATAGAGATCACGTAAGCACCAAAGGCTTCACGAGGTTGAGCCGCAACGACCTTACAGGTGTCTAAAACCTCTTTGACCTGCTCAGATGGCTCCCAGTCGCGTGGTAACAGTGGGCGCTTTGAGCTTAATTCATTGGTTAAGAAAGCAACCTTATCTTGCTCGCTCCATTGGTCGTAATCACCAATGCCTAGGTAGCGAGTCAATTCAGATAGCACATCTGAGTGACGAGTACTTTCTTGACGAACATCGAGACGAACCAAATGCACGCCGAATGCTTTTAGGCGGCGCAGCGTATCAAGTAGAGAACCGTCTGCGATTACGCCCATGCCACATTCGTGCAATGATTGGTAACATGCGTAAAGCGGTGTCCAAAGTTGGTCTATGTTCTGGAGAGTTTCTTTCTTCGGTACTTCTGCGTCGTGCAGTTTTGCATCAAGCACTTCTAGCGTGTTGTTGAGCAGAGTACGTAGGCTCTTCAGGATTGCACGGTAAGCTTCGTGCTCATCGCCAGCCAATTCACGAACGGCATCATTACACTTGGTCATCGACAGTTCGGTAATCAACTCGTTCACGTCACCTAGGTATAGATCAGCGGCTTTCCAGCGAGACAGACGCAGTACTTCTTTAGTGATGGTGTGCGTTACGAATGGGTTACCATCGCGGTCACCACCCATCCAAGATGAGAAATGAACAGGGCGCGCATCAATTGGCAGGCCTTCACCAAGGTAACCTTTTAATCGACCATCCATTTCACGTAGGAAATCAGGCACAGCTTCCCAAAGTGAGTTTTCGACAACCGCAAAGCCCCACTTAGCTTCATCAAGTGGCGTTGGGCGTTGCTGGCGAATCACATCCGAGTGCCAACCTTGAGCGATCAGTTGCTCTAGGCGGCGTTCGGTTTTCACGCGCTCTTTGTGTGATAGGTCGCTTAATTCTAATTTAGACAGACACTCGTTGATCTTTACCAGCTTGTTGATCATGGTGCGACGAGTGATTTCTGTTGGGTGTGCAGTCAGAACGAGTTCAATGTTCAGGTCGCGAACGGCTTGAGCCGCGTCTAGCTTGCTGATGTCATTCTGATTTAATTTGGAAAATAGAGATTGCAGCACATCTGGTTCACAAACATGCTCCTCACAGTGGCGAGAGATCGTATGGTATTGCTCTGCCATGTTGGTGAGGTTGAGAAATTGGTTAAATGCACGAGCAACAGGAGTGAGTTGTTCGTTCGGCAGGTTTTTGATTTCTTCAACTAGGCTGTCACGGTCAGCTTTGTTGCCTGCGCGGGCGGATTTGGAAAGTTTACGGATAGTCTCCACTTTCTCTAAGATAACGTCACCATGTGCATCTTGGATTGTGTTACCTAGCAAGCGTCCCAGCATGCTTACGTTACTCTTGAGAGCGGCGTATTTCTCGTTCATTGTCATCCTGCCTCGTAAAAAAATTACATCCATTGTTCCTTGTTAAGTACACAATCTAGCGAAAAGTGCTGTATCTAGTCAAATAAAGCATTCTAAGTTTGCAATTATTAGGTTTAAAAATGCGGGAGAAGTAAATTTTTCAAAACTTAGGGAAAAAGTGAAATTTAATTACAAGATCGGGCTGTGTCAGGGATAACAGAATAAAAGCCACCTTTTCGGGTGGCTTTTATACGAAAATATCGGAAGGAAAGTAATAACTAGAAACAATATTTACGGATCGATTTACTCAGAACATCAATTGTAGGGTCAATAAAATCGAAGCTTAAGAACTCATCCGGTTGGTGAGCTTGGTCGATTGAGCCTGGGCCTAACACTAAGGTTGGACATAACTCCTGAAGAAAAGGTGCTTCAGTACAATAGTTCACAGTTTGAGATTCGGTTTCACACACCGATTCCATGCCACCGATAAATGGATGATCGTGCTGACACTCATAACCCGGAATCGGCTCATGCAGGGGAGTAATCTCAATTCTGCCCGGCCATTTTGCTTCTACTTCTTTAAGTGCGCTACGCAGCATGTTATCCAAGCCATCTAAGCTAATGCCCGGTAAAGGACGAACATCATAGTGCAGTTCACAACAACCACAGATACGGTTCGCACTGTCGCCACCGTGGATATGACCAAGGTTTAGGGTAGGACTTGGAATTGCAAAACCTGGGTGGTGGTACTCCTTGACTAACTTGTCACGCAACTGCATTAAAGCAAATAACACTTCATGCATGATCTCGATGGCGTTAACGCCTAATGCAGGATCAGAAGAGTGACCTGATTTACCCGTTACTCGCACGGCATTAGCGACGTGACCTTTATGACCGCGAATAGGCACTAGGCTGGTCGGCTCACCAATAATGCAGTAGTCCGGTTTAAACGGCGCATTTTCAGTGAAATGACGTGCACCCAGCATAGTGGTTTCTTCGTCACACGTTGCTAATACATAAAGCGGCTTGGTCTGTTTGCTCCAATCCATTTTCTTCGCAGCTTCATAAACGAAGGCAAAAAAGCCTTTCATATCGGCGGTGCCTAATCCGTAGAAGCGGTTGTTGTGTTCTGTCAATGCGTGAGGGTCGAAGTTCCAACGCCCTTCATCGAATGGCACGGTATCGCTGTGTCCTGCAAGCAGTAAGCCCCCTTCGCCAGAACCCATCTTTGCGACCATATTATGCTTGCCGGGTTCGACTTCCACGACCTCAACGCTAAAACCTACGTCTTTAAACCATTGAGCCATTTTTTCGGTCACTTTCTCGTTGCCATGATCCCAGCTTGGATCGGTTGAGCTAATGGAGTCGGTGGAAATTAGGCCTTTATAGACCTCAAGGAAACTCGGTAATTGCATAATATCTTCACTTCTACTATTGACAGGAAAACCATAAGTCGGTAAAACACATATTAAATCATATTTAATGCATAAGAAATCAAATATAGCTAAAAATTAAGTATGAATAGTCAAATTTGAAATGTAACTTACCTCAAGAATGGATGTGTTGAGATGTTGAAAACCACGATCATTGGTGCAAGCGGCTATACAGGAGCAGAACTGGCTCTAATGATAAACAGACACCCTGAGCTAACGCTATCAGGTTTATATGTCTCAGCCAATAGTGTAGATGCGGGCAAACCTATTGCTGCACTGCACGGTAAGTTAGCTGGCCTGATTGAGATGCCAGTACAACCTTTAACAAATCCGGAAGAAGTGGCCAAACAGTCTGATGTGATTTTTCTAGCAACGGCACACGAAGTCAGTCACGACCTAGCGCCCATTTTTCTAGAGAACGATTGCCAAGTCTTCGACCTATCGGGTGCATTCAGAGTTAAAGGTGAAAACTTCTATCAAGAGTTTTACGGTTTTGAACATCAACACGAGCAATGGCTAGACAAAGCGGCTTACGGTTTAGCGGAATGGAACGAACAAGAAATCAAAGAAGCTCAGCTTGTTGCGGTAGCGGGTTGTTACCCAACGGCATCACAACTGGCGATTAAGCCTTTGGTTGAAGCCAAGCTACTTGATGAGAACCAATGGCCAGTGATTAATGCAACCAGCGGTGTGACTGGTGCAGGCCGCAAGGCGACCATGGTTAACAGCTTCTGCGAAGTGAGCCTGCAAGCTTACGGCGTCTTCAATCACCGTCATCAACCTGAAATGGCCGCACATTTAGGATGTGATGTGATTTTCACCCCGCACCTCGGCAACTTTAAGCGTGGCATTTTAGCGACCATTACCATGAAACTGGCTGACGGTGTGACAGAACAACAGATACAAGATGCCTTCGAGCAAGCTTATCAAGGTAAGCCAGCTGTGAGATTGCTCGAAGAGACATTGCCAAGAATTCAAGATGTAGAACAGACACCTTTCTGCGATTTAGGCTGGAAGGTACAAGGTCAGCACATCATCGTTGTTTCGGCGATTGATAACTTATTAAAGGGTGCATCTAGCCAAGCGATGCAGTGTTTAAATTTACGTTATGGTTTTGCGCCATTAACTGCGTTAGTGTAAGGGAATCTAGATATGAGCCTTAATAATCAACCATTAATCATAAAGTTAGGTGGCGCTGCGCTATCTTGTGGTGAAACACTTAGCAAGTTATTTGGTGCGATTTCAGCTTACCAACAACAGGCACAGCGACCAATCGTGATTGTTCACGGCGGTGGTTACCTTGTTGATGATTTGATGAATAAGTTGAACCTAGAAACCGTTAAGAAAGAGGGGCTACGTGTTACTCCTTATGATCAGATCCCTGTTATCGCTGGCGCGCTAGCGGGCACGGCCAACAAACTACTTCAAGGTCAGGCAATTAAAGACGGTATCAATGCCGTTGGTTTGAGCCTTGCAGATGGTGGTTTATGCAAAGTCAGCGAACTGAACCCTGAACTGGGCGCGGTAGGAAAAGCGGAGCCGGGCGACTCAACCATTCTGCAAGCGGTTCTTAATGCGGGCGCACTGCCAATCATTAGCTCAATTGGTCTGACTGAGCAAGGCCAACTGATGAATGTGAATGCCGACCAAGCTGCGGTTGCCGTTGCAGGCGCGCTTGATGCTGAACTGGTACTGCTTTCTGATGTAAGTGGTGTGTTGGATGGCAAAGGTCACCTGATTCCAAGCCTTAATCAACAACAAGCTGATGACCTTATTACAGGCAAAGTGATTACCGATGGCATGATCGTTAAGGTTCAAGCCGCACTAGAAGCCGCTAACGACCTTGGACGACCAATCGAAGTTGCCACTTGGCGATACCCAGAAAAGCTAACACAACTGTTTTCAGGTAAAAGCATAGGAACGCAGTTTTTACCTCAGTAGACCTCACCACGAGTCACTACTTAAAGAATTTAGACAAATAAATTTAACACATAATAATGAAGTCATTTCCAACGCTGACCGCCATGTGCAGTATGGAAACTAGGAGAAAGAAAATGAGCAAAGTTAACGTAAAGAAAGTTGTAGTAGCCTACTCTGGCGGTCTAGACACATCAGTAATTATTCCATGGTTGAAAGAGAACTATGATTGCGAAGTTATCGCATTTGTTGCAGATGTAGGCCAAGGCGATGAAGAGCTGATTGGTATTGAAGAGAAAGCAAAAGCTTCTGGTGCATCTGAGTGTTACATCGCTGACCTTAAAGAAGAGATGGTGGCAGATTACATCTACCCAACGCTAAAAACTGGCGCTTACTACGAAGGTAAATACCTACTAGGTACTTCAATGGCTCGTCCAATTATCGCGAAAGCTCAGGTTGAGGTTGCACGTAAAGTCGGTGCAGACGCACTGTGTCACGGCTGTACAGGTAAGGGGAACGACCAAGTTCGTTTTGAAGGCGCATTTGCTGCCCTCGCACCAGACTTACACGTAATTGCACCATGGCGTGAATGGGATCTAGTGAGCCGTGAAGAGTGTCTAGATTACTTAGCTGAACGTAACATCCCTTGTACGGCTTCTCTTACTAAGATCTACTCGCGTGATGCAAACGCATGGCATATATCTACAGAGGGCGGCGTGCTAGAAAATACATGGAACGCACCGGATGAAGATTGCTGGGCTTGGACTGTAGACCCAGAGCAAGCGCCAAACGAATCTGAAACTGTGACGCTTAAAGTTGAAAAAGGTGAAGTGGTAGCGGTTGATGGCGAAACAATGACGCCATACAACGCACTGGTTTACCTAAATGAGAAGGGTGCGAAGCACGGTGTTGGTCGTATCGATATCGTAGAGAACCGTCTTGTTGGCATGAAGTCTCGTGGTTGTTACGAAACTCCAGGTGGCACAATCATGATGGAAGCACTGCGTGCAGTAGAGCAACTGGTTCTTGATAAAGCGGCATTCGAATTCCGTGAAGAGCTAGGTGTTAAAGCTTCTCACCTTGTATACGACGGTCGTTGGTTCACTCCGCTATGTAAGTCAATTCTTGCGGCAACAGATGAACTAGCACAAGACGTAAATGGTGAAGTGGTTATCAAACTTTACAAAGGCCATGCAACGGTGACTCAGAAGCGTTCTGACAACAGCCTGTACTCAGAAGAGTTTGCAACCTTTGGTGAAGATGAAGTTTACGACCAAAGCCACGCTGAAGGCTTTATCCGTCTTTACTCGCTATCAAGCCGTATCCGTGCTCTGAATAGTCAAAAGTAATCCTAACCATGAGTTAGTAAGCTAGCCTTTTACGAATAACGGAAGGTTAGCAAATAGACATTATTATGCAAAGCCCATCCACTATTGACTAGTGAATGGGCTTTTTCTATCTATTAGTCTAATAAATCAGCTTCGGTTTTTATCATTGAATGGCATATAATTCGCGAATCACGCTGAAAATAAATAGTGGATTAAATCACTGGTGAATAAATATGTGAAAATAATGAATTAATACTTTATTTTCATTTTGAATTGCCGTAAGTTTAAACCATCAGAAAAATACTGAATTTTAATCAGAATTATCATTTGCAAAAACAGTGAGCACTGTGCAATTAGGAGATACACAATGGCATTATGGGGCGGTAGATTTACCCAAGCAGCAGACACCCGGTTTAAAGATTTTAACGATTCTCTTCGTTTTGATTACCGATTGGCTGAGCAAGACATTGTGGGCTCAATTGCCTGGTCTAAAGCTCTACTGTCGGTCAACGTATTAACCGAAGAAGAGCAACAGAAGCTTGAGTTAGCGTTGAATGAGCTAAAACTTGAGGTGATGGAAGATCCTGAACAGATTCTACGTTCTGATGCAGAAGATATTCACAGCTGGGTCGAGCAACAACTTATCGGCAAAGTCGGTGACTTGGGCAAAAAACTTCACACTGGCCGTTCTCGTAATGACCAAGTGGCGACAGACCTTAAACTATGGTGTCGTCAGCAAGGTAACCAACTGCTACTTGCATTGGATCGCCTACAAAGCCAAATGGTGAACGTCGCTTCTCAGCATCAAGAAACCGTACTTCCTGGCTACACTCACTTACAACGTGCTCAGCCGGTAACTTTTGCTCACTGGTGCTTGGCTTACGTTGAAATGCTTGAGCGTGATTATTCTCGTTTGAATGATGCGATTAAGCGTCTAGATACATGTCCGCTGGGTTCTGGTGCCCTTGCTGGAACTGCTTACCCGATGGACCGTGAAGAGTTAGCTCACAACTTAGGTTTCCATCGTGCAACGCGTAACTCTCTAGATTCAGTTTCTGACCGTGACCATGTGATGGAGCTGATGTCGATTGCATCTATCTCAATGCTTCACCTTTCACGTCTTGCAGAAGATATGATTTTCTACAACTCAGGTGAATCAAACTTCATCGAGTTAGCCGATACAGTGACGTCAGGTTCATCTCTGATGCCACAAAAGAAAAACCCAGATGCGCTAGAGCTAATCCGTGGCAAAACTGGCCGTGTGTACGGTTCATTAGCTGCAATGATGATGACTGTAAAAGCTCTGCCTTTGGCGTACAACAAAGACATGCAAGAAGATAAAGAAGGTCTGTTCGACGCTTTAGATACTTGGAATGATTGTATGGAAATGGCTGCTCTTTGTTTTGATGGCATTAAAGTGAACGGCGAACGTACACTTGAAGCAGCGAAGCAAGGTTATGCGAACTCAACAGAATTGGCTGATTACTTAGTAGCGAAAGGCATTCCTTTCCGTGAAGCTCACCATATTGTTGGTGTGACGGTAGTTGCTGCGATTGCTAAAGGCTGCGCATTAGAAGAATTAACCATCGCGGAGATGAAAGAGTTCTCTGAGGTGATTGAAGAGGATGTGTATGACATCCTGACCATTGAGTCGTGTCTTGAAAAACGTAGCGCGCTAGGCGGTGTATCTCCACAACAAGTGGCTTACGCGGTTGACCAAGCAGAGAAGCGTTTATCACAGCGTGATACTTCTATCGTTAAGGTTCGTTCTGCTCGTCTGACCGATATTGAAGCGTTGGAAGGCATGGTGGCCTACTGGGCGAATATGGGTGAAAACCTGCCTCGTTCTCGTAATGAACTGGTGCGTGATATTGGCTCGTTTGCCGTCGCAGAGCATCATGGAGAGGTGACGGGTTGTGCATCACTCTATGTGTATGACTCTGGTTTAGCGGAAATCCGTTCGTTAGGTGTTGAAGCTGGCTGGCAAGGTCAAGGGCAGGGCACCGCGATTGTGCAGCACTTGGTTGATAAAGCGCGACAAATGGCGATCAAGAAGGTGTTTGTGCTGACTCGTACCCCAGAGTTCTTTATGAAGCATGACTTTTTACCGACATCAAAATCTCTGTTGCCTGAGAAGGTACTGAAAGATTGTGATCAGTGTCCTCGCCAACATGCATGTGATGAAGTGGCGTTGGAAGTGAACTTGGTTGAACAGATCATCGCAAAGGTAAATGTTGCATAAGGCATTGATTTTATGGCGCCTAAAAAAAAGATCAAAAATCTGATCTTTTTTGGGAACAAACTGAGAAAAGTCCGGTCTATTAAAGTACCACTGCTTTTTCTTAGAATTTTCTAAGAAAGCCCTAGAATCGATTGGTTCTGGGGCTTTTTTCTATCTGCTGTTTGGGAAATGATGGGAGCTTGCTAAGTAGGGGCATTTAATTGGGCGTCTGGCCTTTATCGCTTATCTAGCCGTTATCACTTATCTAGCAACGTCTCTCTGTTAACGCTTTTTGTTCCTTAAAGGCAGCACGAAAAATTTCATTATCCAATGTAACGACAGCAACCCACTGAACGCGAAAGCGGCCATCATCAAGGCGATGGCATTGATGGTTTTTGGGTCTTCTTTGAAAAAGAACCACCACACCCCCCAACTTAAAATCGACAACACCATCAGTTGGTTCATACAACGTTGGCAGCGGCCGAGTTTGTTACGGATTTTTTCACTTTTATTGCAATGAATGCATGTCATCTTGGGTTTGATTCGCGTTATGCTTGTTGCCCTGATAATAACACGTCACAAGATATTGGATCACGGTGACACAGAGAGATAAAGTCGATGATTGAGCGCCAAGAAACGAAGCAACGCATGAGCCGTATTGTTAAACACAACGGTACTATCTACCTATGTGGCCAAGTTTGTGCTGATGCAACTAAAGACATCACAGAACAAACACAAACGATGCTGGATAAAGTGGAAGCCCTACTTGAGCAAGCGGGCAGCGATAAAGAGCACATGCTGTCAGCAACGATTTACTTGAAAGACATGAAAGACTTCCAAGAAATGAACGCAGTATGGGATGAATGGGTTCCTGAAGGTCACGCTCCAGCTCGCGCATGTGTAACGGGTGATATGGCTCGTGAAGCGCTACTTGTTGAGATCTCTGTGATTGCTGCTGAGAAGTAATTGCTTAAAGCTTTTAGTGACGCAATGGCTTCAAGAGATTCCAGATACCTTGTCCC
This sequence comes from Vibrio sp. 10N.286.49.C3, assembly GCF_041469545.1. Taxonomy (NCBI): domain Bacteria; kingdom Pseudomonadati; phylum Pseudomonadota; class Gammaproteobacteria; order Vibrionales; family Vibrionaceae; genus Vibrio; species Vibrio sp. 10N.286.49.C3. The sequence continues at coordinate 45,884 of NZ_JBFRKT010000003.1, read as the reverse complement.
TCGGTTCTGAAATGACGAGTTTAACTTTGATTAGCTGATGCGTTCAGCCAAAAGAAAAAGGAAAGCCAATGGCTTTCCTTTTTAGTATCTAGTTTCTGTTAATAGAGCAAGCTGCTATCTTTCCTGATGATCTGCGATTAACAACCAGGGCCACAATCTAGACAGTGTTTCACCATCTCTGGACCTAGGTGCAGTTTCGCATTGAGGTCACGTAGCGCTGTTCGCACACCTTCTTCAATCACTGGGTGGTAGAACGGCATGTCTAGCATTTCAGAAACCGTCATCTTGTTCTGGTGTGCCCAAGCTAATAGGTGAGCCAAGTGTTCTGCGTTTGGTCCCATCATTTCAGCACCAAGGAAGCGGCCTGTACCTTGCTCGCCGTATACGTGCAGAATACCTTTGTTGCGCAGCATCACTCGTGAACGACCTTGGTTCTCGAAAGACACTTCACCTGTTGCGAAACAACCACATGTGCCTAAGCGTGTGGTGATCTCTTTGTAAGTTTCACCAACCATCGCGATTTGTGGGTCAGAGAATACCGCTGAGATTTTAGAACGGCGTAGGCCTGCACGAATCTCTGGGAAGCGACCTGCGTTATCACCCGCAATACGTGCTTGGTCTGCTGCTTCATGTAGTAGAGGCAGTTGGTTACTTGCGTCACCGGCAATAAATACTGATGGTAGCGATGTTTGTAGTGTGTAGTGGTCTGCGATAGGAACACCACGTTCATCAAGTTCTAGAGAGGTATTCTCTAGGCCAAGCTTATCAGTGTTTGGACGACGACCTGTTGCTGCAAGTACATATTCAACGACGTTAGTTTCTAGTTCACCTTCTTTATTGATGAACTGGATCTCGACGCGATCTTCACCCGAGTCAGTAGTAATACGTTTCATGCTTTCGATTTTTACGTCTGCATCAAGGTAGAATTCTTCATTGAAGGCTTTGTCTGCGTAAGCCATGATCTCTGGGTCGGTTACCGGGCCTACTTGACCACCTAAACCGAACAGTTTTGTTTTTACACCCAAGCGGTGCAGTGACTGACCAAGCTCTAGGCCAATAACGCCCGGGCCAAATACCGCCACTGATTCTGGTAAATCATCCCAGCTGAATACGTCATCATTAATGATTAGACGGTCGCCAAGTTCATTCCAAACTGCAGGGTAGGCAGGGCGAGAACCTGTTGCGATAACAATACGCTTAGCCGTCACAACCGTGTGGTCATCGATTTGTAGCGTGTTGTCATCTAAGAACTTTGCGTAGCCAGAGATCTTGTCTTGCTCTGGGATTTCATCAACACCTTCTAAAACAAAACCAACAAAACGGTCACGTTCAAACTTCACTCGGTCCATTACTTCACGGCCGTTAATCACGATATCACCTTGTGGGTGAACGCCAAAATCCGGAGCTTTCTCAATTTGGTGTACACTTTCAGCCGCTGCAATAAGCAGTTTAGATGGCATACAACCAACACGAGCACAGGTTGTACCGTAAGGGCCGCCTTCAATCATCACAACACTGTCAGTGTGTGCTTTTGCAGCGCGGTAAGAACCTAAACCTGCCGTACCGCCCCCGATAACTGCTACATCTACATTGACTTGTTTCATAATAATTTTCTCGCAATAGCTAAATTTAGTTTGAACGAACCCCTCCAACTCTGGTGATTTTCTAAGAGTCAGGATTGCGGGTCAGTTTTGTGATTCTGTTTTATTAGGTTTAGCTCGTCGCTCTGCCTTTATTGCTAACTGCTTCTTGTTACTAACTATAGGTTAGTTAAAGACGGACGAGTCACAAGCTATATTCTTTTCCAAAGCTCAGATAAGAGTATTTGGAATAGCTAACCCACAAGAGGGTGGGTTAGCTGATATTGCTTAGTTAACTTAACGATTAAGCTTATATCGATGGTAAGTCATTAACCTAGGAAAGCTTCAAGTTCTTCGCTACCACCGATGTGTTTGCCACCGATGAATACTTGAGGAACCGTTGTACGACCAGAGATTGCACGTAGGCTTACTGTTGTCGCGTCTTTACCTAGTACTACTTCTTCGTAGTTCAAACCTTTGTCGATTAGGTTCTGCTTCGCTTTCATACAGAAAGGACAGCCTGGCTTAGTGAATACTGTGATTGACTCTTGCTCTTTGTGCTCAGGAGCAATGTAGTTAAGCATAGTATCTGCATCAGAAACCTTGAACGGGTCGCCTGGTACGTCTTCTTCGATGAACATTTTTTCTACCACGCCGTTTTTAACCAGCATGCTGTAGCGCCATGAACGTTTGCCGAAGCCGATGTCGTTTTTCTCAACTAGCATACCCATACCGTCTGTGAAATCACCGTTACCATCTGGGATGAATGTGATTTTTTCAGCTTCTTGGTCTGCTTTCCAAGCGTTCATTACGAATGTGTCGTTTACTGAAACACATAGAATGTCATCAACACCGTTTTCTTTGAATACAGAATGTAGCTCGTTGTAACGAGGCAGGTGGCTTGAAGAACATGTCGGTGTAAACGCACCTGGTAAGCTGAATACGATAACTGTCTTGTCTTTGAATAGCTCTTCCGTCGTTACGTTAACCCATGCATCGCCCTGGCGAGTTGGGAATGTTACTTGAGGGATTGATTGACCTTCTTTAGATGCAAACATATTGATTTCCTTAAATAGTATTTTGAATTTTGTTCTATCAGAGCTTAACGTTTTTCTTTGCTCTGTTTCGTTTCGTTGAGCCCATTATTAGACAAATCCTTTGATAGCTCTAATCGTTTGATGTTATGGTTTTGATAGGTAAATTCTATCAAGAGCATTTTTCTTTTAAATGTTTCTATGAAACCCCTTGTTCTTATTAAACCAGAGGTAAGAGACTGATCATGAACATTCGTGACTTTGAATACTTGGTGGCGCTCGCAGAGCACAAACACTTCCGAAAAGCGGCAGAAGCGTGCTTTGTCAGTCAGCCGACACTAAGCGGTCAAATACGCAAACTAGAAGATGAAATTGGACTTCAGTTAACCGAGCGTAGTCCAAGGAAGGTCATATTTACAGAATCAGGGTTACAACTTGTTGAACAAGCCAAGCGTATTCTCAATGAAGTAAAGACTTTTAAGGATATGGCTAGTGGACACGGTGAAGCGATGACGGGGCCGATGCACATTGGTTTTATTCCGACCGTTGGCCCTTATATTTTACCTAAGATCATCCCTCATCTTAAAGATAGCTTTCCCGATCTTGAGCTTTACCTGCATGAAGCGCAGACCCATCAGCTAGTGAGTCAACTTGAAGATGGCAAGCTTGATTGCTTGGTATTGGCTGCAGTTGATGAAACGGCGGCGTTCAAAGAGATTGATGTGTATAACGAACCGTTAAGCGTCGCAGTGCCATGTGATCATGAGTGGGCTAAGCAAGACACGGTCGATATGTTGCAGTTAAATGGACAAACCGTACTTGCACTGGGCGATGGTCACTGCTTACGAGACCAAGCCTTAGGCTTCTGTTTTGCTGCGGGTGCAAAAGACGATGAGCGCTTTAAAGCGACCAGCTTAGAAACGCTGCGTAACATGGTAGCAGCAGGGGCGGGCATTACCTTGTTACCTCAGTTATCGGTTCCAAAGGAAAAACAGAAAGATGGTGTGTGTTACGTTCCAGCGGTGAATCCAACACCTTCACGTCGCATTGTTGTTGCCTACCGACCGGGCTCTCCGCTAAAGGGGCGTTTTGAGCAACTGGCTGAGGCTATCCGAATTCAATTAGATAAAGCTGTTTAGTCATTTAATTTAAATCGTAGATAGATCAGGTTAGAGACATAAAAAAAGGGTTGATATGAATTCATATCAACCCTTTTTGTTGGTTCATGTTACTTGGTTCAACAAACCCTAATTAGAACAGCTCTTCTACTGCTTCACCTGATGACGTTGAGTAGATGTCATCATTGAAACGTTCAGTAATGTACTCGGTTGGCTCAGTGCCTTTCTCGAAATACTCGAACATTGATGAGCTATCGAACTTGTTGGTCAGTAAGCCAGTTTCACGGTCGATACGAACGCGAACGATATTTTCTGGAAGCTCTTTACGTTGTGCAGGAACACCCGCTAACGCTGTGCCCATGAAATCAACCCATGCCGGCTCTGCTGTTTTAGCGCCCGCTTCTGCACCTGTAATTTGATTCTTACCAAGGTTAGAGTTCGCTTTGGTTCGACCTAGGTTACGGTTGTGGTTGTCAAAGCCAACCCATACCGTTGCAACCATGCCTGGGCCGTAACCGCTGTACCAAGTATCTTTCGAATCGTTGGTGGTACCGGTTTTTCCGCCAATATCGCGACGCTTCAGCGGTTGAGCACGCCAACCTGTACCATTCCAGCCTGTGCCTGCACTCCAGTCACCGCCGCCCCAGATATTGCTGTACATCATTTCACGAACAAGGAACGCGTTCTGCTCAGTGATCACTTGAGGTGCGTACTGTACTTGGGCATCCACATCTTGCTCTGCAAACTCATCAGCCATTGAATCTGAGGTCATAGGCTGTTGGCAATCGTCTTTACACACAACTTTCGGTGTCGCTTGGAATTCAGTCTCACCAAATGGTGTTTCAATGCGGCTGATGTAGAAAGGTTCAACGTAGTAGCCGCCATTCGCAAATACTGAGTAACCTTGAGCTACCTTCATTGGCGTTAAGCTACCCGCACCCAGAGCAATGGTTTCAGAGCGCGGTACTTCGTCAATATCAAAACCAAATCGAGTTAGGTAGTTACGAGTATCATCCAAGCCCACTTCGCGCAGTACACGTACCGCCATTACGTTTTTAGATTGAGCTAAGCCAATACGTAAACGAGTTGGACCCACATAGGTCGGTGGTGAATTCTTTGGTCGCCATGCCGTACCTTGGCTCTTATCCCATTGATTAATAGGCGCATCGTTGATCAGTGAGGCTAGTGTTAAACCTTTTTCAATCGCCGCTGAGTAGATAAATGGCTTGATACCAGAACCCACCTGACGAATAGATTGGGTCGCACGGTTGAATTTGTTGTGTACAAAGTTAAAGCCACCCACCATCGACAATACTGCGCCGTTGTTAGGGTTCATGGCAACAAACGCGGTGTTTGCATTTGGCACTTGGCTTAGTCGCCATACAACCGGTGTTTCAGGTTCAGTTGTTGTTTCTTCGGTAGGCTCTTCAGATACTTCATCGCCTGTTACTGCTTCATGTCGAACCCAAACTTGCTCACCAACAGCCAAAATCTCCTTCGCTTGAGAAGGCGCTGGTCCTTGGCGGTTGTCCGTTAGGAATTTACGTGCCCAGTTCATGCCTTGCCACTCGATAGTGCCTTCGCCTTGGTTCTTAACCCAAACTTGAGCACTTTTCGAATCAACAGCAGTTACAACTGCTGGTACTAAGTCACCATAGGTTGGTTGAGACTTAAGGTGCTTAACGATTTGTTCTTGATCCCAAGTTGATTGCGCCGTTTGCCATAATACTTTTTCAGCACCACGGTAACCGTGACGCTCATCGTAGCCGAGCAGGTTCTTAATCGCGGCTTGGTTCGCTGCTTTTTGCAGTTTTGAATCAACGGTCGTGTAAACCTTCATGCCTGATGTGTAAGCGGCTTCACCATAGCGTTCAACCATCCAAGCTCGTGCAACTTCTGCTACATATGGTGCGCTCAGTTCAATCTCGGCACCGTGATATTTCGAGATAAGTTCTTCACTGCGAGCTTCATCGTACTCCGATTGAGTGATGTATTTTTCGTCTAGCATACGACGTAATACCACGTTACGACGGTTGGTCGCACGCTCAACAGAATAAATAGGGTTCATAGTTGAAGGTGCTTTTGGCATGCCCGCAAGCGTAGCCAATTCACTTAAGGTGAGCTCAGGAAGATCCTTACCAAAATAAACACGCGCTGCTGCGCCGAAACCATATGAACGGTGACCAAGGAAGATCTTGTTTACGTAAAGCTCCATGATTTCTTCTTTACTCAGAAGTTGCTCTATGTGGATCGCAATGAAGATCTCTTTGATTTTACGCATGATCTTTTTCTCATTAGATAAGAAGAAGTTACGCGCAAGCTGCTGAGTAATGGTACTTGCCCCTTGTTTGGCTGAACCGGACATAGCAACCACGAGTGCTGCTCGAGTGATACCGATTGGGTCAATACCTGGGTGCTCGTAGAAGCGGCTATCTTCGGTAGCAATCAAAGCTTCAACTAGGTGGCGAGGAATCTCGTCATAAGTCACGGGATTACGACGCTTTTCACCAAATTGAGAGATCAATTTACCGTCTTGACTGAAGACTTGCATTGGCGTTTGGAGTTCTACGTCACGCAAAGTGGCAACATCAGGCAACTCTGGTTTTACGTAATAGTAAAACCCGAAAATTGTACTGACTCCAAGAATCATGCAAATCAATGTAAATATGAATAATCGCTTTATGAACTTCACCGGATAATCCCTGATTAGTTAAGGCTGATAAGCAGCAAACCCTTGTACTCTAGGTTAAAAACTTAGCTTTCGTTTATTAACGCTTATTTAACTAATAATCACAACCCCTAGATAATCAACGAAATGCTTGGCACTTCAGGAGCTAGGTCACATGGGTTCATCATTAATTACAGGTATAGATATAAATCATCACAGCATCAAAGCCGTGGTACTAAAACCCGTGGGGGAGTTGTATGCCCTAGTGGGATACAAAGAGCTGCCGATTTCGGACGACATTTTTACAGCTAACCATACTTTGGAGTATCAGAAAACTGTTAAGAAACTTAAAGAACTTAGGAAAGGACTGCCTTTTGGCTGTCGCAACGTCGCCATTTCGGTACCCGATAACACGGTGATCAGCAAAGTACTGCAAATAGAGAGTGACTTAGAAGACAGAGAAAAGGAGTTTTCTATCTATCAAACCTTTGCTCATCAATCTCCCTTTCCTATCGAGGAGCTGAGTTTAGATTTTGTAAAGCTGGAAGACAAACGATTTGGTAAAGGATCGACAAGTAGCTATCAGATATATGCGACTCGTAAGGAAGTTGTAGACAGTCGAGCAGATGCTTTAAATAAAGCTGGGTTTAAACCTGTTGTCATCGACACCCAAGCACATGGTCTGCTCAATATTTGGCAGTTGGCTTCACGCCTTTATCCTGAAAAAAGTAACTGGTTGCTGGTGGACGTGGGAGTTGACCAAACGTCGTTAGGCATTATCCCGCAGGATTCAGCACCTTTCTATAAAGACATCGCCTTTGGTACTCAAGATCTTCGCGGTACTGACAGCCCGAGTTATACAGAAGGTGCTTTCGGCAACGCAGAGGACACACATCGGTTTATTGTTAATTTGGTTGAAAAGCTTAAGCGACAATTGCAACTCTATTCCTCAGTGAATGCACTTGAGCCGATATCCGGGATCTGGCTGATGGGCGAAGGAGCCAGCATTCCGATGGTAGTTGAAGATCTAGAGCGCCATTTTCAGATGAGTTGTGAATCGCTCAATCCTTTATCGTTATTTGAGAACAAGGTGGCGAAGCGGCACCAACTGCCGATGAACTGGCAACATTTCGGCATTGCCGCGGGTATGGCGATGAGTGGACTCAAGTGGCAAGGAGAGAAGCATGTTGCATCAAATTAACCTGTTGCCGTGGCGTGATGAGATTCGCGCTCAGCACAAGAAGCGTTTTATCCACCTAGTCATTCTTGGCGTCATCATTGCACTTACAGGGCAATGGGCGGTTGGTCACTATTTTCAGGGTCAACAAGCCAAACAGCAAGCTCGCCTCAATTATCTTAATCAATACATTGCCGAGCTCGACCGACAAATTCAATCGTTAAAAGTTGCAGAACAAGAACACAAAGCCATTCTGACTCGACTTGATGTCGTGGAGTCGTTACAGCTTGGCCGCAATAAGACCACTGACTTTATGAACTTGATGCCGGAGCTGATTCCTGAGGGCGTGTATGTCGACAAGATAAAGATGAATGGTCAGGAGATTGAGATGGCAGGTATCAGCGACAGTACGGCTCGTCTCGCCACAATGTTGGACAATCTAGAGCGTTCTGATTCTCTTAAAAGGGTCGAGATGCACTCTATTATCCATAACCGAAAGCGCTTCAATAAAGAGTTTCAGACCTTCAAGGTCTCTTTTGTGTTTAGCCCTGTTTCTTTAGAAAACACAACCGCAGAGAGCGCAACCGCGAGCAGAAAAGAGAAGGGGACAAATCATGGCTAACCTTAAAAGTAGGATTAGCTGGCAAGATCTCGATGCTGATGAGATCACCGAATGGCCGTTGTTGCCCCAACTGCTCGTTATTCTGTTGCTGATGATATTAATCCAAGGTGTTGGGACTTGGTTGTATGTACTGCCTTTAGACGATGAACTGCAGCAGATGAAGCAGCAAGAGCAGACTTTGAAAGTAACGTTAAGGATAAAAGCGAACAAGGTTGCGGCTTTGCCTAAGCTTCAGAGTCAGTTGGATGAGCTGACTAGCCGTTACGATTATCTGTTAGAGCAGCTGCCCGTGCAAAAAGAGCTCGCCAGTATGTTGGCCTCAGTGAATGAACTTGGTTTGGATAATGCGCTGACCTTTACGCGCATTGATTGGGGTCAAAAGCAGAACAAGGAATTCCTCTATCGGTTACCCCTCAATATTGAGCTAACCGGTGATTACCATGAGATTGGCGATTTCTCCGCGGCCATCGCAAAACTGCCACGCATTATTAGCTTCGATGATGTGAATTGGCAGCGAGTCAGTCAAGAAAGCAGCACGCTACATTTCAGGGTTCGAGCTTACACCTATCAGTTTAAATCGGAGGTGAATGATGAAATTCAGTAGCGTCCTTTTGTCCCTATTGTTACTGCTTGTGCTTTCAGGCTGTAAAGCCAGTCAGGATTCGTTAGAAGATTTTGTGAGGCAAGTTGAAGCTAAGGCGAGAAAAGAGGTAGAAAAACTTGTCCCAGAAACGGAGTTCTTAGCCGCAACTTATCAACGCCACGCCTTTCGCCCTCCCTTTGAACTTCCTAAAGAAGCCATGGTTCAAAATCAACCCTTGGTGAAGAAAGACTGTTGGCAGCCGAACGCTCGTTCTCGTATTGGCAAGTTAGAAAAATACCCGCTGAGTAAGCTGCGTTTAAGAGGCGTAATGGGCAGTGGAACAAGCGTTTCAGGGTTAGTACAAACCCCAAAAGGGAACGTGGTCAATGTGAAAAAAGGTCAGTTTATTGGCTTAAACAATGGTCGAGTTACTAAGGTGACGAGCCAGTATGTACAGATTAATGAAACTCTTCCAGATGGTTTAGGTTGTTGGCATAAGCGCAACGTTAGGCTCGCTCTGAAGTAAACCAATGTCACATGATGTGGATATGAGATGTAAATATGATTAAAGGAATAAGTGGATTAGTGAGCAAGGCTCTACAAGGTTTTGCTGTGTCTGTGATGTTGGTGGTTAGCGTGTTCAGCTATGCCGAGAGCTTGCCAAATCAATTGGAAAATATTGATTTTAGGGTCAACAAGGAGAAAGACGCCGTCATCATTATCGAATTGGCAACCAGCACTGCTGTGGTGGATGTTCAACGTGCTCAGGAAGGTTTAAGTATCGAGTTACTCAATACTCAGGTGAATGACGATAAGCTTTACCTCCTGGATGTGAAGGACTTCGCGACCTCAGTTGAAGGTATTGAGGTGTATAAGGAAACGCCCAGTACGCGATTGTTGGCAACGATCGCTGGTAACTATCAATATGAATACAACTTAAAAGGTCGCTTTATTGAGGTAATGATCAGTAGGCCTACTATTGATGAAGTGACAATAGAGAAAAATGTTTTAGAAAAAGAAGGCAAGGTGATATCGATTAACTTCCAAGATATCCCTGTACGTAATGTTTTGCAGCTTATTGCTGATTACAACGATTTCAATCTCGTTGTTTCTGATTCAGTCACGGGTAATCTGACTTTACGTTTAGATGGTGTGCCTTGGCAGCAAGTTCTCGACATTATCTTGCAAGTTAAGGGGTTGGATAAGCGTGTTGATGGCAACGTTATCTTGGTGGCACCTAAAGCTGAGCTCGACCTTAGAGAGCAACAAGCGCTAGAGAAATCTCGTTTGGAAGAAGAGCTAGGTGAACTCAAGTCGGAAATCATCAAGATTAACTTTGCCAAAGCCACCGACATTGCCGACATGATTGGTGGGGAAGGGGCGGTAAGCATGTTGTCCGAGCGAGGCTCGATTACCATTGATGAGCGAACTAACTCCCTGTTGATCCGTGAATTGGAAGAAAACATTGCGGTGATACGAGGTATTATTGAATCGCTAGACATTCCCGTGAAGCAAGTTCAGATAGAAGCACGTATTGTCACTGTTACTGAGGGTAATCTTGATGAACTAGGAGTGCGTTGGGGCGTTTCCTCGACCAACGGAAGCTTCAAAGTTGGCGGCTCGATAGAGGGCAACCATCCATCGCAAATTACACCGTATGACGATAATGGTGGGAATAGTGCGATTGACGATTTCCTCAACGTTAATTTAGGAGCAACTTCCCCGAGCGCGTCGAGTATTGCGTTTCAGGTAGCCAAGCTGGGTTCTGATACCTTGCTTGATCTTGAATTGTCAGCACTGCAACAAGAGTCGAAAGCAGAGATTATTTCTAGCCCACGCTTAATTACCACCAATAAAAAACCCGCTTATATTGAGCAAGGTACTGAAATCCCTTATTTAGAGTCTTCTTCAAGTGGTGCTACTTCAGTCGCATTTAAGAAAGCGGTATTGAGTCTCAAGGTGACTCCGCAGATCACACCCGACAATCGTTTGGTATTGGATTTGAGCGTGACTCAAGATAGGCCGGGGCAAGTGGTGAAAACCGGCACCGGTGAAGCTGTCGCTATTGATACGCAAAGAATTGGAACGCAAGTACTTGTTAATAATGGTGAAACGGTCGTGTTAGGTGGTATTTTTCAACACAGTGTGAGCAGCCAAGTTGATAAAGTTCCACTGTTAGGAGACCTTCCTGTTCTTGGCGCATTGTTCCGTCGTAGCTATGAAAATGTAGGCAAAAGTGAACTACTTATTTTTGTTACACCTAAAGTTGTGATTCAGTAATGAGCAATTAGATTAAAAATAAAGTTGCATTAGTGGCACCTAACCTTGATAATTTCGGGTCTTATCACGAATTATCTGTGAGGAATCGGTGCCACGGGCCTTTTAATTTCAGTACTTGTACTGACCTACCTTGTGGCGATGTCATTGAATTAACGTTGTAAATTACTGCTAAAAACATGGCTGAGAAACGCAATATTTTTCTTGTTGGCCCAATGGGCGCCGGCAAAAGTACAATTGGTAGACACCTAGCTTCCCAACTTCATATGGAGTTTCTAGACTCTGACACTGTGATCGAAGAGCGCACTGGCGCAGACATCGCATGGGTTTTTGATGTTGAGGGCGAAGATGGTTTCCGTAAGCGCGAAGAATCTGTAATCAACGATCTGACAGAAGAACAAGGTATTGTTCTTGCGACAGGTGGTGGTTCAGTGCTGAGCAAAGAAAACCGTAACCGTCTATCTGCACGAGGCATTGTTGTATACCTAGAGACAACAATTGAAAAGCAACTTGCTCGCACTAACCGCGACAAGAAACGCCCTCTACTTCAAACAGACAACCCGCGTGATGTGCTAGAAGATCTAGCTGTATCTCGCAACGCACTATACGAAGAAGTGGCGGACTACACAGTTCGTACTGACGACCAAAGTGCAAAAGTGGTAGCCAACCAGATCGTAAAAATGCTAGAAGAACGTTAAGTTCATTTTTCGGAGAGCAAACCCATGGAACGGATTACGGTCAATCTAGCTGAGCGTAGCTACCCTATCTCTATTGGCGCCGGGTTATTTGAAGACCCGGCGTACCTTTCTTTTTTATCAGGTAAGCAGAAAGTTGTTGTTATCAGTAATGTGACAGTAGCGCCTCTTTATGCTGATAAAATTTTATCGCTATTGGATCAAGTCGGCTGTCAGACATCTCTTTTAGAGTTGCCAGACGGTGAGCAATACAAAACACTTGAAACGTTCAACTCAGTGATGAGCTACATGCTTGAAGGAAATTACAGCCGCGATGTGGTGGTGATTGCTTTGGGTGGTGGTGTTATCGGTGATTTGGTCGGTTTTGCTGCCTCTTGCTACCAGCGCGGTATTGATTTCATTCAAATCCCGACGACCCTTCTTTCTCAAGTGGACTCCTCTGTGGGTGGTAAAACTGCAGTGAACCATCCCCTTGGCAAGAATATGATCGGCGCTTTTTACCAACCAAAATCTGTCATCATCGATACTAACTGCCTATCAACGCTTCCAGAGCGTGAGTTTGCAGCGGGCATGGCTGAGGTGATCAAATACGGCATCATTTACGATGAAGCCTTTTTTGGCTGGTTGGAACAGAATCTAGAGAAACTGTATCAACTTGATGAAGACGCACTGATTACCGCGATTGCTCGTTGTTGTGCAATTAAGGCTGAAGTGGTTGCTATCGATGAAAAAGAGTCAGGAATCAGAGCGTTATTGAACCTAGGTCATACATTTGGTCATGCGATTGAAGCAGAACTAGGCTATGGTAATTGGCTACATGGTGAAGCTGTGTCGTCAGGCACTGTAATGGCAGCAAAAACCGCCCAATTACAGGGACTGATTTCTCAGCAGCAACTTGAGCGAATTATTTCTATACTCAAGAATGCGAAACTACCAATCCATACGCCAGAAAGCATGTCTTTTGAAGACTTTATGAAGCACATGATGCGCGATAAAAAAGTGCTGTCTGGTCAGTTGCGTCTGGTATTACCAACAAGTATTGGTACTGCTGAAGTGGTTGCTGATGTACCTCAAGACATCATTAAACAAGCGATTGATTTCTGCCGTACTCTTTAAATTCGGTTGTGAGGTTGCCTAGCTAAACTCTAGGCAACTCAAGCGCTTTACAGATCGAACTTATCAGTAGGGATCCCCAATGAGTTTGGCTCATGATTTAAGAGTATTGGAGTTAGAGTCTCAAGTTGAGTTGCTAGAGCGTTTACAGCTTTTAACTAACTTTGGTTCAAACTTTGTAAATGTTGCTGGTAAAACGGGTTCTGGCCGATCTTGGTTAGCTCAGCGTTATCTTGAAGCATGGTCGACAGAAAAAAATCAGTGTTTACTGCTTTGTCACCCAAGCCAAGACGATCAACAGCGCCGCGCACTTATTCTTAGTCAGATTGTTTCTGACCCACTCTTTAATCAACATGATTCTTTATCTGATAGCCTTGCTAGGTTGCTGGATGGAGATACGTGTAATGTGCTTATTGTCATTGATGACGCCCACCGACTGTCTGAGCTACTGGTATCAGAATTATGGATGTTGGTACTTGAATCTCAATCAAACCCTCAATGGACGATTAATATCGTTCTGTTCTCGCAACCTGGCCACTTAGATACGTTATTAACGCGTTTGAGTTACGGTCAGCAACACAAGCCTATCGATCTTGAGATCGATGACCTTTCGCAACCAGAAGCTGAACATTTCTTTGAATCACTGGTGATTCGATATGTTGATGATGAGTCTGAAACTCGCGTGCGACGTGCGTTTAATAAAGCGCAACCTCTGCCCGGTGAGTTAATGGCTTTAGGAGAATTGAAAGTGGAAAAAAGGATTATTATTCGCTCAATTATTGGCTCACCCATCAATATCTCGATTGTGGTGGCCTTGCTGTTGATTTTAATTGGTGGTGGTTATTGGTGGATGTTCAGTCAACCAACACCAGACGATAAAGCGCAGTCTCTTATCGCACCGATTGAACAGACGGCTATTCCAACCTTTGAAGTGGAAAGCGGCACTGAACAAACTGGTGTTGATGGATCTATTGATTCTGAAGCTGAAACCGACATGAGTTACCAAGGTGCCGATGATGATAGTTCGTCTCTGCCACCGACTGTCGTTGAAGATACCGCGAGTGTTGGAGAAGTCGAACAAGATCAGCAGCGTGTTGTGATCACCTCTGATGTGGTTGATGCCTTGCTTGATGATAAACCTGAAAGCGCTGATACCAGTACGATTGATGCTGCTGTTGAAGAAAACACAGGTGCAGCGGTGAGTTCGCAGTCAGATGCAGACAAAGTGGAGTCACAGCCTTCAACTGATGAAACAGCAGACCTAACCCAGTCCACACCACCGACGCAGAAAATCACATTCTCATTTTCTCGCGAAGAGTTACAAGCTATCTCTCCGCGAGCTTATACTTTGCAGTTGAGTGCGATGACCTCATTGGACGACGTCCAATCTTTCATTGAAGAGTATGACCTTGAGAACAAGGTTCGTATTTACCCAACACTTCGCAACGACACCAAGTGGTTTATTATCACTTATCAAGATTACCCAACGATTCAAGTGGCGAGAGACGCGGTAAGTGCGTTATCAAAACCCCTTCAACAGTTGGAACCTTGGGCAAAATCGATGAATCAAGTGCATCGAGAGATAGAACGTGCGAAATAACCCTGAGCTTAGCCTCAAAATATGTTACATTCCGCAGCCTTATTTTTGAGTTGATAGATAGAGCAGTAAATGAAAAAGCAGCGTGCCTTTCTAAAATGGGCTGGTGGTAAATATGGCCTAGTTGAAGACATCCAACGTCACCTGCCACCTGCTCGTAAATTGGTAGAACCGTTTGTCGGTGCCGGCTCAGTATTTCTGAATACTGACTTTGAACAGTACCTGCTTGCAGATATCAATCCCGATCTTATCAACCTGTACAACCTGCTTAAAACCGATCCTGAAACTTATATCACGGAAGCGAAGCGCTGGTTCTGTCCTGAGAACAACCGTAAAGAAGCCTTCTTAGATATTCGCGCTGAGTTCAATGGTACAGATAACGTCATGTATCGTTCGTTGGCTTTCTTGTATATGAACCGATTTGGCTTCAATGGCCTATGTCGTTACAACAAGAAGGGCGGTTTTAACGTTCCATTTGGTTCTTATAAAAAACCTTACTTCCCAGAAGCTGAGCTGGAATTTTTTGCCGAGAAAGCGAAAAAAGCCACCTTCGTCTGTGAGGGATACCATGAAACCTTTAGCCGCGCGCGCAAAGGCTGTGTGGTTTACTGCGATCCTCCATACGCACCACTGTCGAACACGGCAAACTTTACCTCTTACGCAGGTAATGGCTTTAGCTTAGATGACCAAGCTGCACTGGCGGATGTTGCTGAAAAAGCAGCGATGGAACGCGGTATTCCTGTTTTGATTTCAAACCACGATACGACGTTAACTCGTCGCTTATATCATGGTGCGGAGTTGAACGTGGTTAAGGTGAAACGTACCATCAGCCGTAATGGCGCTGGCCGTAATAAAGTTGATGAGCTATTGGCGCTTTTCCATAAAGAGAAAAACCAGCAGCACGCATCAGCGGAACAGTAATGGTCAGAATATCCGCCAAACTCATTAAATTGAGTGACCAACGGATACTTTCTTAAACTAATCTTTCGAACTGCTAGGATCTGCTTAGGTGCTTAGGTAGAATTGCACACCAAATAGTCTTGGGATTGAGTCTTGTATTTGTGTATGAGATGTCACCAAGGCGGTGATATTCGCAATTTACTCACTCTTAAGAGGTTTGGTATGAAAGATTTTCTAATCGCTCCATCGATTTTGTCTGCAGATTTTGCTCGTCTTGGTGAAGACGTAGAAAAAGTACTCGCAGCTGGTGCTGATGTTGTGCACTTCGATGTGATGGACAACCACTACGTACCTAACCTGACTTTTGGCGCGCCTATCTGTAAAGCGCTGCGCGACTACGGTATTACGGCTCCTATCGATGTTCACCTTATGGTTAAACCAGTGGACAGCATCGTGCCTGAGTTTGCTAAAGCCGGCGCATCAATGATTACCTTCCACGTTGAAGCATCAGAGCACATCGATCGCACTCTACAGCTAATCAAAGAGCACGGCTGTAAAGCGGGTGTAGTTCTTAACCCTGCAACGCCGCTTTCTTGCCTAGATTACATCCTAGACAAAGTAGACATGATTCTACTGATGTCTGTGAACCCAGGCTTCGGCGGTCAATCTTTCATTCCTCACACGCTAGATAAACTACGTGCTGTTCGTAAGCTAATTGACGAATCAGGCCGTGACATTCGCCTTGAGATTGATGGCGGCGTGAAGGTGGATAACATCCGTGAAATCGCAGAAGCGGGCGCAGATATGTTCGTTGCGGGTTCAGCTATCTTCAATCAACCAGATTACAAAGAAGTGATTGATGAGATGCGTGCAGAGCTTGCAAAAGTAAACGCATAATCGTAAAACTACAGATAGATTGAATATTAAGGGGCTAATTTGCCCCTTTTTTACGTCTTATAGCTCAACTCATAAGACGAACATAATAAATAGGAAAGTAAGATGTCATTAAGCTCAATAAAACTGATCGCCTTTGATTTGGATGGAACCTTGTTAGACAGCGTGCCTGATTTGGCCGTTGCTGCTGACCAAGCTTGTCAGGAGTTGGGCTTCCCTTCAGTGAGTGAAGAACAAGTTCGCGACTACGTAGGTAATGGTGCTGATGTTCTTATCGGACGCTCACTCAGCCGTAACCTGACGGTTGACCCAAGCCTAGAGCCAGAACTACTAAAAAAAGCGCGCATCCTGTTTGATGATTTCTACGAGCAAGGCGGTCACAAGCTCAGCCACCTTTACCCATCGGTTAAAGAGACGTTGGCTGAGCTGGATAAAGCGGGTTTCACTATGGCGCTGGTCACCAACAAGCCTTCGAAGTTTGTACCAGACGTTCTGGCGCAACACGGTATTGATAAGTACTTTGTTGATGTGTTGGGTGGCGACTCTTTCCCAGAGAAAAAACCGAACCCAGTCGCGCTGAACTGGTTGCTAGAAAAGCACAATGTTAAAGCGGAAGAGATGCTGATGGTTGGCGATTCAAGCAACGACATTAAGGCGGCTAAGAATGCAGGCTGTCACTCGTTTGGTCTGACTTACGGTTATAACCACGGCGAGCCGATTTCAGCATCAAACCCTGACTATGTCGCGGATAACGTCGCGCAATTACTAGATGTCGTTCTAGTTTCAGCATAAAGCGGACAAAAGTTAGCTAACCTACTAGCAAAATACTTATCAATGAGTACACTGGATGAGCCGTACAGAAGAGCTGTGCGGCTTTTCTATTTTAAAGTTAAGAAGCTAAGTTTTTCAGATACTAGGTTAAGAAACTAAGTTAACGAGCTTAGCGAACAAGCAAAGGAATTAAAACCATGAGCAAGCCCATCGTATTGAGTGGTGTTCAACCATCTGGTGAACTAAGTATCGGTAACTACTTGGGTGCTCTACGTCAATGGCAACAGATGCAAGATGATTACGATTGCCAATACTGTGTTGTAGACCTTCACGCAATTACGGTTCGTCAAGACCCGAAAGCACTGCATGAAGCGACTCTAGACGCATTAGCAATCTGTCTTGCTGTCGGTGTTGATCCAAAGAAGAGCACGCTATTTGTTCAGTCACACGTACCAGAGCATGCTCAACTTGGTTGGCTTCTTAACTGTTACACACAAATGGGTGAACTGAGCCGTATGACTCAGTTTAAAGATAAGTCTGCACGTCACTCAAACGACGTAAACGTAGGCCTATACGACTACCCAGTGTTGATGGCTGCAGACATCCTGCTTTACGGTGCTCACCAAGTGCCAGTAGGTAGCGACCAGAAACAGCACTTAGAGCTGGCACGTGATATCGCAACTCGCTTTAACAACATTTACGGCCCAGAAACACCAATCTTCCAAGTACCAGAACCTTACATTCCAACAGTGAATGCACGTGTAATGAGCCTGCAAGATGCGACGAAGAAGATGTCTAAGTCGGATGACAACCGTAAGAACGTGATTACTCTGCTAGAAGAGCCTAAGTCGATCATCAAGAAGATCAACAAAGCGCAAACCGATGCAGAAACGCCACCACGTATTGCTCACGATTGGGAAAACAAAGCAGGCATCTCTAACCTAATGGGTCTTTACTCTGCGGCGACGGGTAAAACGTTTGAAGAGATCGAAGCGAAGTACCAAGGCGTTGAAATGTACGGTCCATTTAAGAAAGACGTAGGCGCAGCATTAGTTGAAATGCTTGAGCCGATTCAATCTGAATACCACCGTATCCGTGCTGACCGTGCTTACATGGACGCAGTAATGAAAGCGGGTGCCGAAAAAGCCTCTGAGCGTGCTGCAGTAACACTGAAAAAAGCGTACGAAGCGGTAGGTTTTGTTACTCGCCCATAGAGTGAACTAAAATAATTCGCTTGAGAATTTGAGCCCAAAGTAGACGTTGTTTACTTTGGGTTTTTTAATGCCCATTCTATTTACCCTCCTCGAAAACCCCTTGTTTGAATTGATAATTTAAGCATTATCTAGCTAACATATTCATCATACTAATGCTGTGCAGGTGATCTTATTTGGCATCCCCAAGTTTTATAAAGTCACTCTCATTTCTATATATGTTGGAAATATAAAACGTGCCAAACAATTGATGATTCCAAAGTGATAAGTTCCTCATTTTCTTGCCAACTGACTTATTCCTTTCATAAATAAACCTGATAGTTACCACAAAATACATGACTGCCCATAAATGGCAGTGACTATAAATCGATGAACTTAGGTGAAACGGATGGCTCTTTTACATAAACCTTCATTGCTAGCAGTGGCAATTGGTAGCTTGTTAACCACAAGCGCACACGCTGATTTGTTTATTTCACAATATGTGGAAGGCGGCAGCTATAACAAAGCGGTTGAGATTGCCAATAACGGCGATAGCAGCATTAATTTAGATGGTTACTCGTTGGCGAAGTCTGCGAATGGTAATGGATCATGGGGCGCCACTTTACCTTTGAATGGCCACGTTTTAGCGCCCGGTGAAGTACTTGTGGTTGCGCACACCAGCGCAAGTGACGAAATTAAAGCGGCGGCTGATATTCTTAACGCGTCGATTGCTAATCACAATGGTGACGATCCGCTGGCTATCTTGAATTCAGATGGTTCGGTGCACGATGTTGTCGGTTTGATGGGCGATGTGGACTGGGGGAAAGATGTTACTTTGGTTCGTGCTAAACAAACACCTTCTGCGACGTTTGATGCTTCGCAATGGGTATCGTTACCTAAGGACAGTATTGAAGGGCTAGGTTCACTAGACAATGTAGAGTTGCCTGACGCGTTTGCCTGTACACAAGATGGCTCTGCTCCTGTATTCACGACTATTCAAGAGATCCAAGGTGAAGGCGCAACATCACCGTTCATTGATGGCTATCCATACATCACTGACGATGAATACTTCGTCAAAGGTGTGGTAAGTGCAGTCACTACTGGCATAACCAAAGGTTTCTACCTGCAAGCACTTGAGGATGACTTCAATTCAAGCACTTCTGAAGGTCTATTTATCCACACCAATCAATCGAGTTCAGAACTGGCTGCGGGCGATGTAGTGTGTGTGAAAGGTAAGGTTCAAGAGTATTACAGTCATACTCAGCTTAAAGTTGAAAACAACCAATGGCTTAAGCAGGGCGAGCAACAAGCGCCTGAAGCGACAGCAATTGAAGCCTTAGACAGTGACGAGAACTTCGCTGCAACGCTTGAACGCCATGAAGGCATGTTGGTGAAAACAACCGAAGCGCTTGATATGCGTGTAACGCGTACCTTTGGTTATGACTACGCAGGTCGTCGTAACAACATGGTACTGGCCCATGAGCGTATTAACATGCAGCCGAACCAGTTATCTGCAGCTGGCTCTGAAGATGCGAAACAGCAAACTAAAGATAACGCAGACCGTCGTCTTTTTGTTGAAACCGATCAAAAAGCCGGTGACGGACAAGTTCCTTTCTATCCAGACTTTGGCCGTACCGATATTGACCAAGATGGTTCAACAGAAGACTACATCCGTATTGATGACACCATTATTGGCCTAGAAGGTGTACTGACCTACAGTTACGGCGAATATCGCTTAGTGACAACCAACCAGATCTCGGCTGAGAACTTTGTACGTAATGACCCACGTACTGACAAGCCTGATATGGATGAAGGTGATCTACGTATCGCGACCTTCAACGTATTGAACTACTTTAACTCTCCATTTGGCGGTGACGCGAACCAACACGGCAACAACCGTGGCGCGAACACCATCACTGAGTTTGAGATGCAGCAAGAGAAGATTGTGAACGCGATTCTTCGTCTAGATGCCGACATCATTGGTTTGATGGAAATTGAGAACAACGGTTTTGGTGAAGGCTCTGCCATTCAGCAGCTTGTAAACCAACTGAATGATCGCATTGAGCGTAAGAAAGACCGCTATACCTTTGTGGCTGTCGATTCGAACGAAGATGGCGTAACCGACGAGATGGACTCGATTGGTACTGACGTCATTACAACAGGTGTTATTTACCGTAAGAAAGTGGTTAAGCTTAAAGACCGCCGTGTTATCGCGATGCCAAGCCAACAAGCGCCAGAGGTGTTAGACGATTCTGGCAAGGTGATTGAAGACGGTAAGAACTATCAACGTGACTCATTGGCGCCAACTTTTAAAGTCAAAGGCACTAAAGAGAAACTCACCGTTGCGATTAACCACTTTAAATCGAAAGGTTCTAAGTGTTGGGAAGATGCAGCCCCTGTCGAACAGGGCGGTCAAGGTGGCGTTGATGCCGACAAGCAAGGTTCATGTGAGAACTTCCGTGTTGCAGCTGCGGTTGCATTGGGTGAAGCGCTAGACGGCATCAAAGGCCATAAAGTGATTCTGGGTGATATGAACTCGTACGGCATGGAAGACCCAATGCTGGTACTGACGGATTACTCTGAAGAGAAATACGGTAAGCAAATCAAAGCGGCGCGTAACACCTACATTGACGGTGTCGAGCAGTTTGGTGATACCGGTGCGGTGATTACTAAGAACTACGGCTACATTAATGCTGTGGCTCAAAAGCACCCAGACAGCTGGAGCTACTCATACAATGATGAGGTTGGCGCTTTGGATCACCTGTTGATCAGCGACAGCCTGAAAGACATGGTGGTGGATGCGACTGACTGGCACATCAACGGCGGTGAATCGAAGTTGCTTGATTACAACGAAGAGTTCAAAGGTGATCTGCCGAAGTACCAAGATCACTTCCGTTCATCGGATCATGATCCGGCAGTTCTTGAGCTTAAAGTCGGTGGTTCGTTTGGTTTCGGTGCACTGATGTCATTGTTTGGCTTAGCAATGTGGCGTCGTCGCAAATAGCTCAATCACAAATAGATAGGCTTGCTATACAAGTAAGCCAATTCAGATAACTTAGCGCTATCTGTAAACAATTAAGGTCAACTTAGGTTGGCCTTAATTATTGGCTAAATGCAGTTTCCACTTGCCTTTCGCCATGGGTATTGCACAATACCGCCCCTATATCTCCCAATCCTTTAGTATTTAGCAAACGATTTCGACCCATGTTACTTATCATCGATAACTACGACTCTTTTACCTATAACTTGTATCAGTATTTCTGTGAGTTAGGGGTAACTGTAAAAGTTGTTCGCAACGATGAGATTGATATTGCAGGCATCGAAGCGCTAAATCCTAGCCATCTTGTTATCTCGCCGGGTCCATGTACGCCCGATGATGCGGGAATTTCGCTACAGGTCATTGAACACTTCGTGGGTAAACTGCCGATCTTAGGTGTGTGTCTTGGTCATCAAGCCATTGCTCAAGTGTTTGGTGGTGAAGTGGTGAGAGCCAGACAAGTGATGCACGGTAAAACCTCTCCAATACGCCACAATGGTAAGAGCGTTTTTCAAGGGCTTAATAACCCTCTAACTGTGACTCGTTACCACTCTTTAGTGGTGAAAAACGGCACATTACCAGACTGTTTTGAGCTGACCTCTTGGACTGAATTTGAAGATGGTAGCATGGATGAGATCATGGGTTATCAACACAAAACCTTGCCGATTGATGCCGTCCAATTTCACCCAGAATCGATTAAAACAGAGCAAGGACACCAGCTTCTCGCTAACTTCCTAGCACGCTGAGTGTTTAAATTTGACCCTTTCTTCGTCTAAATAAGCCAGTTAAACGTATTCCATTACCCGTTAAGCGTTTAAATTCGGGCGTTACGCGTCTTCATCCCTCTGACGCCGATCACTTTTTATAACATTTCTCCCTCGTCAGGCTAAGTTTTTAGCCTATGCAAAATTATTCGCGTTATTTCGTCTCGAACCCAATATACCGCAATGCCAGTAAGGCTTTGCTGTTGCTGATTATACGTTTAGGTAAAAAAAGCTTCATAAAACAGATTAATTGATGCATAAATAGTCATAGGTAGTGACGTTTAGCTGGTTGCAAGGGATGGCTAAAGAATAATCTACTATTGAAAAGGTTAATTAAATGTAAATATAATGCTGCAGCGGGATTATGGCGAGACAAAATATCTTTGTCTTACTTATGAACCATTACGCTTATTTGCGAAGCTTGCGGTATCGAGAAGGAATGTACGATGACAGTGGAAAATAAAGTAGAACGTAGTCTGTTTAATGAGGTGATGGTGCCTTGTTATAACCCAATGGAAATGATCCCAGTAAAAGGGGAAGGCGCACGCGTTTGGGACCAACAAGGCCGAGAGTATATCGACTTTGCTGGTGGTATCGCTGTGAGCTGTTTGGGTCACTGTCACCCAGCAATGGTTAACGCAGTTACTGAGCAAGCAAACAAGATTTGGCATTTAAGTAACGTAATGACCAACGAACCTGCACTACGTCTAGCGAAGAAGTTAACAGACGTATGTTTTGCAGAAAAAGTATTCTTTGCCAACTCTGGTGCTGAAGCGAACGAAGCCGCATTGAAGCTAGCTCGTCGTTGGGCAGCGGATGTTCACGGTCCTGAGAAATCTGAAATCATTGCATTCAAACAAGGTTTCCACGGTCGTACTTTCTTTACTGTAACTGTGGGTGGTCAAGAGGCTTACTCTGATGGCTTCGGTCCTAAACCGGGCGATGTAACTCACCTGCCTTACAACGATATTGCCGCGCTAGAAGCGCACATCTCAGATCGCACATGTGCAATCATGATGGAACCTCTGCAAGGCGAGGGCGGTATCATCTCTCCAACATCTGAGTTCGTGAACACGGTTCGTGAACTGTGTGACAAACACAATGCGCTGCTTATCTTTGATGAAGTGCAAACAGGTAATGGCCGTACCGGTAACTTTTACGCTTACCAAGGTCTAGGTGTAACACCTGACATCCTAAGCACAGCGAAATCACTAGGTGGCGGTTTCCCTATCGGTGCAATGCTAACAACGTCTGAACTTGCAACACACCTAAAAGTCGGTACGCACGGTTCTACTTACGGTGGTAACCCACTGGCGTGTGCCGTTGCTGAAGCCGTTGTTGACGTAGTAAGCCAACCTGAAACGTTGGCTGGCGTGAAAGAACGCGAAGCACTATTCCGTGATGGTTTAGCTAAGATTAACGACAAATACCAAATATTCAGTGAAGTTCGCGGTAAAGGCCTATTGCTAGGCGCTGCGCTTAATGAAGCATGGCAAGGTCGTGCTCGTGATGTACTAGTAGCAGCAGGTGAACAAGGCTTGATGGTACTGGTTGCGGGTGCAAACGTGGTTCGTTTCACACCATCACTGGTTATCACTACACAAGAAATTGAAGAAGGTTTATCAAAACTAGACAAAGCCATCGCTACGCTAGTTTAGCCTGAGCGGCGTCATAGGAATGATCGCCATTAGAGCGATCCCATGACGTACTGCTAAAGGCCCAAGATTCTCGTTTTGGGCCTGTTTTGCATCTGGAGGGAATATTGATGCTAGTTGTTCGCCCAATAAAATTATCTGATTACGATGCGTTGCATACCTGCGCGGTTGAATCTGGTCACGGATTCACATCTCTTCCGGTTAACGAAGAACTGTTAACCAACCGTATTACTCACTCTGAATACAGCTTTGCTAAACAAGACGTGACTGAACCTGGTGATGAAGGCTACCTAATGGTTGGCTTTGATACCGAAACCGGAGAAGTCGCAGGTACCACAGGTATCGAAGCCTCAATTGGCTGGGATGTTCCGTTTTACTCTTACCACATCAGCAAAGTGGTGCACTCATCGCAAAAGCTTGGCGTGAATAACGTCGTGAAGCTACTGACTTTCGGTAATAACTACACCGGATGCAGTGAGATCTGCACACTGTTCTTGCGTCCAACTTTCCGTGGTGGATTGAATGGTCGTTTGATGTCGAAGTGTCGCTTCCTAATCATGTCTGAACACCCAGAGCGTTTCTCGAAAACGATTTTTGCTGAGATGCGTGGTGTATCGGATGCGGAAGGTAACTCACCTTTCTGGCAATGGCTGCAAGAGCACTTCTTCTCAATTGATTTCACGCTTGCAGATTACCTAACTGGTATCGGTAAGAAAGGCTTCATTGCTGACCTAATGCCAAAGCTGCCTATCTACGTGAACCTACTGAGCAAAGAAGCTCAGGCGGTGATTGGAGAGGTACATGATAATACACGCCCAGCACTTAAGTTGTTGGAACGTGAAGGTTTCACTAACCGTGGTTATGTTGACATCTTTGATGCAGGCCCAACGGTTGAGTGTGATCTAAGAAATATTGAATCAGTGCGTCATGCGATTCGAGCTCAGGTGAAAATTGCAGAGCACTCCAGCTCTAAAGACTTCCTAATTGGTAATACCTCATTTGAGAACTTCCGCGCAGTAGCCGCGAAAGGCGCGTATGACCAAGCAAGCGACACAGTGATTTTATCATCTGAAGTAGCAAGCGCTCTTGAAGTAAAAGAAGGCGAATTCGTTCGCATGTTGGCTCAATAAGAGCGGCGATTATCTGTCGAAGATTTTAAGGATAGAAGTATGACTCAGTGGATAGCAGGACAGTGGGTGGCAGGTCAAGGCGACGCCATGACATCAGTAAGCCCATACAACAATGAAGTCGTGTGGCAAGGCGATAGTGCAACACCAGCGCAGGTTGAATCTGCAGTAGCAGCGGCTCGTGATGCGTTCTTAGTTTGGAAGAAACTGAGCTTTGCAGAGCGTGAAGCCATCGTGTTGAACTTTGCTGAGAAAGTAAAAGAGAACAGCGAAGAGATAGCACAGATTATTGCAAAAGAGACGGGTAAACCGATTTGGGAAACTCGTACTGAAGCGGGCGCGATGGCGGGCAAGATCGCTATCTCTATTCGTGCATATCACGAACGTACTGGTGAAGCTTCACGTGAAGCGGCAGGTAACCAAATCGTACTGCGTCATCGTCCATTAGGCGTTATGGCGGTATTTGGCCCTTACAACTTCCCAGGTCATCTGCCTAATGGTCATATTGTTCCAGCACTGCTATCGGGTAATACCGTGGTATTTAAGCCGTCAGAGCAGACACCTTGGACTGGTGAGTTTGCGATGAAGCTATGGCAAGAAGCTGGCCTTCCTGCTGGCGTGATCAACCTAGTGCAAGGCGCTAAAGAGACAGGTATCGCACTAGCCGATGCTAAAGGTCTTGATGGCGTGCTATTCACGGGCAGTGCTAATACCGGTCATATCCTTCACCGTCAATTCGCAGGTCAACCGGGCAAGATGCTGGCGCTAGAGATGGGTGGCAACAACCCGATGGTGATCAGTGACCAATTTGGTGATGCTGACGCGACGGTTTATACCATTATCCAATCGGCTTTCATCAGTGCGGGTCAACGTTGTACATGTGCGCGTCGTTTGTATGTTCCTGTTGGCGAGAAGGGTGATCAACTGCTCGATAAGCTCGTTGCGGCTACCTTGAAGATTCGTGTTGATCAGCCATTCGCTGAACCTGCACCTTTCATGGGACCACAAATCTCCGAAGCTGCGGCTAAGTTCATTCTGGACGCGCAAGCTAATCTGCAATCACTCGGTGGTGTAAGCCTAGTTGAAGCAAAAGCGGGCGAAGCGGCGTTTGTTTCTCCGGGGATTATCGATGCAACCAACATTGCTGAGTTGCCAGATGAAGAGTACTTCGGTCCATTGCTGCAAGTGGTTCGTTACCAATCGCTCGAGCAAGCGGTTGAGCTAGCTAACGACACTCGTTTTGGTTTGTCTGCGGGTCTTGTATCAACAGATGATTCTGAATGGGAATACTTCGTTGATCATATCCGTGCGGGTATTGTTAACCGTAACCGTCAGCTAACAGGCGCAAGTGGTGATGCACCATTTGGTGGCCCGGGTGCTTCGGGCAACCTACGCCCAAGTGCTTACTATGCAGCGGACTATTGTGCTTACCCTATGGCTTCAATGGAAGGTGGCGAAACTCAACTGCCAGCGACATTTAGCCCAGGTATTGAGCTGTAGTTTTAGGCTCATTCGTTAAGCTTGAAATAGGGAGGTGGTGTTATCGCTTCCCTGTTCCACCACGTCCGACACCTAGATTGGGCGGTAGATAATAATAGAACAAGTATGTCACAGGCTGATGGCTGCTGACTCTATGTCCAGCCTCTCCCTTTCTAATCCAAATTACTAGCTTGCTAGAACCTCTGACAAGGAGTCACCATGACGCCCGATCTACTCTTTAAATCACTATGGAATGATTACATTCACAGGCTTTGTCCATCGGCTGAGAAAGTGCATCACTTGCTGAAAGAAGATGAAGCTCTGATTAATGATCACATTGCACTGCGTACTTTCAATGTTGCACCGCTAGGTATTGAAACATTGGCTAAACCTTTCCTTGAATTAGGTTACAAGGCGTGTGGCGATTACTTATTTGAGAGCAAGAAGCTAGTGGCTAAGCACTACGAGCACCCAGATCCAAACCAACCAAAAGTGTTCATTAGTGAGTTGAAGGTAGAAGAGTGTTCAAGTGACCTGCAACAGATCGTTGCTAAGTTGGTTGAGCAAGTTGACGCAAGTAAGCTTCAAGGTCATGAATTCTTGTTTGGTGGTCGTCTTTGGGATTTGAATTTCGCAGATTTCCAAGTACTAGCAAAAGAGAGTGAATATGCTTCTTGGCTCGCAGCTCATGGCTACGGTGCAAACCACTTTACGGTGAGTGTGAACCAGTTAAATAAGTTCCATGAAGTGCAGGCCGTGAATGACTATCTGAATGAGTCGGGATTCACTATCAATGCGTCAGGTGGTGAGGTGAAAGGCTCTCCAGAGGTCTTATTAGAGCAATCATCAACCATGGCAGACAAAGTCCCAGTTTCATTTGTTGAAGGCAATGAGATGATTCCTGGAGGCTTCTATGAGTTTGCTAAGCGTTATGCGGTGGCCAATGGTGAGCTTTATACCGGATTTGTTGCGGCATCAGCTGACAAGATCTTTGAAAGCACCAACGGTTAAAGAAAGATACGAGCACGGGCTTTGCCCTAGAGGTGCGGGTACGCTTCGCTTCGAGATACTTTAGAATAGTGAAGTCCGATTTCTAACTTTGCTTCCCGCATCTGTTCTCTAGATATTTAGAAAACAAAAAAGCCACCAAATTCGCATTTGGTGGCTTTCAAATTTTTGGCTCAGTTAATCGAGATTAACGAGTGCCGTATACCACGATAGTCTTACCGTGTGCAGAAATTAGGTTCTGCTCTTCTAGCATCTTCAAGATACGACCTACGGTCTCACGAGAACAACCAACAATCTGGCCAATCTCTTGACGAGTGATCTTGATTTGCATGCCGTCAGGGTGAGTCATTGCATCTGGCTGTTTTGCTAGGTTTAGTAGCGTTTGAGCGATACGACCTGTTACGTCAAGGAACGCTAAGTCACCAACCTTTTGGCTAGTTACTTGTAGACGGTTTGCCATTTGCGCTGAAAGACGCATTAGAATATCTGGGTTCACTTGGATAAGTTGACGGAATTTCTTGAAAGAAATCTCAGCCACTTCACAAGGAGATTTTGCACGAACCCATGCAGTACGCTCTTGGTCTTCTTCGAACAAGCCAAGCTCACCGATGAAGTCGCCTTGGTTTAGGTAAGAAAGAATCATTTCCTTACCTTCTTCGTCTTTGATAAGAACTGCCACAGAACCTTTAACGATGTAGTACAAGGTTTCTGCCTTTTCACCAGCATGAATCAAAGTACTTTTTGAAGGGTACTTATGAATATGACAGTGTGAAAGGAACCACTCTAATGTTGGATCGGTTTGGGGTTTACCTAGAACCATAATATCTTACTTCCTCTGCAGGGTATGCTTGCCGCTTTCCATATTTTAGCTAAGCCTGAATTGACCTAGCTAGGATAAGAGCACTCGTTGAGTGCTGCAAGCTATCTTGTGTTTCGTTTAAGAATAGTATCCTTTTTCAGGTACTATTTCTTGATTTTAATCGTGACCAAGCTACGATTTTTTACGCAAAATTGTGCACATGATCACGGTATGAAAAGTAATCAACCAGAATGTTGTTTTGTTAGCCTATTTTCCCGGTTTCTATAAGTTGTTGCAGGATCGGCCTTACAATGAGCTCCATAGCAAAACTCATCTTGCCTCCTGGCACCACAAGCGTGTTATGACGTGACATAAATGAGCCATCAATCATAGCCAACAGGTAAGGGAAATCGACGTTTTTGATGCCGCGCAAACGTATAACCACGAAGCTTTCGTCTAAACTTGGGATCCCTTTTGCATTCAGTGGATTTGATGTATCTACGGTAGGGACACGCTGAAAGTTGATATGAGTACGCGAAAACTGCGGGGTAATGTAGTTAAGGTAATCATCCATTGAGCGAACAATAGAATCCATCACCGCTTCGCGAGAGTGACCACGATCGCGTGTGTCACGAACGAATTTCTGGATCCACTCCAAGTTTACGATAGGTACCATGCCGATAAGCAGATCGACGTGTTGAGAAACATTGATGTCACCATCGACTACGCCACCGTGAAGACCTTCGTAGAACATCACATCCGAGTTTTCAGGGATCTCTTGCCATGGCGTAAAGGTGCCGGGCATTTGATTGTAAGGCACGGCTTCATCGAAGGTATGCAGATAGCTACGGACTTTTCCCGTGCCTTCATTGCCGTATTGACGGAAGAAATCTTCTAATGCACCAAAATCGTTAGCTTGTGGACCAAAGTAGCTGATGTGCTTACCTTGCTCGCGCGCCTTACGGATCTCGACATCCATCTCTGGTCGAGTGAAGCGATGGAAACTATCCCCTTCAACCCAAGCTGCCTTCACGTCCATCATATTGAACATTTTTCGGAAGGCTTCTGAGGTAGTGGTGGTGCCGGCTCCAGATGAACCTGTCACCGCAATAATTGGATGTTTAGCGGACATGACAACCCTTGTCTTTTGAGTAACTTACTTGTTAGCAATCGTTTACCACTATAACACGGCTCCTTTATGAGCGCAGCTTAGAAGCGTTTTGTGACTTGAATATCAACGGTTTCATGCAGTTCAGAAAACACGATACTCACTTCTCCTGAGGCTAATTGATGTTTCACTTGGTCAATTTTGTTTTGCAGTGAAACTTCTACGTCACCATAGTCTGTACCTTCACGCAGTACGAATTCTTTGATGAGGTTTTCCAGTGTCTCTGGCGCAATGTCTTGCCACGGGATGATCATAAATACTTCTCTCTTTTATGTTCATGGATAGGTTTATTGTTGTAGAAATGAGTGAGCTTAGTAATATTTTTACTGCTATTTACTAAGGCTCGTCATTATGCCGAATCTTGTAGACTTTCATAGTAGGCGGGTAATGCTTCTTCTAACCAAAATCTTGGCTTGAGTGTGCTGCCGGTAATGAACCCCACATGACCGCCTTTTTGAAACAGTCGATAATCGATGTTATCAGGCAGAACGAACTTTGGAATCACATCATCGGTCATGAAAGGATCGTCCTTGGCATGAATGATCTGAGTTGGTAGTTTGATCTTCTTGAGTTTAGGCAGTGCGGAGCATTGCGCATAATAATCTTGGGCATTTTTGAACCCATGCAGAGGCGCCGTGATTTGTTCATCAAACTCATACAGTTTGGTGATCTTCTTAATGGTTTCCGCAGTGACCCCCAGCTTTTCCTGTAGCAGGTTAACTTTTTTCAAGGCGTTTGATTTTAGAGAGTTGAGTAGATACTTCTTATAGAGCTTGGAGAAGCCCTGCTCAATGCGACTAGAACAACAAGCCAAGTCAAATGGAGCAGATACTATGGTCGCCGCCGACAGCAATGGGTCGTCTGCATACTCAGCCAAATAATTCGCCAGCATGTTACCCCCCAAAGAGATACCAACTGCAACTTTGGGGTTGTTGGGGAACTGCGCGTGCAGATGCCTTAGGAAAAAGCGCGCATCTTCGACTTCACCTGAATGGTATGCACGAGCCAAGCGATTTGGTTTTCCGCTGCAACCTCTAAAGTGCATCATCACTGATAGCCAACCATCTTTAGCAAATGCATTCATCAGCCCGTTGGCGTAAGGGCTCTCAAAGCTCCCTTCTAATCCGTGGAATAGAACGAATATTGGCTTGTTACTTTTATCATCATTGCTTGGTGTGTCACCGTCTGGCGATTCACTCCATGCAAGGTCTAGGAAATCGCCGTCGGGAGTTTCTAAGGTCTGCCATTGAGGAGCAAACAACGCCTGCTTTCTAATAAATCTTGGCACTAAGGTTTGTAAATGTGGATTCGATAGGCCAGCGGCAGCGGTAAATATTGTCATAAAAACAGTCCATGCTTCTTTTATGGGCTTTGATAAAGTGTTGAGCTTTTAGCGAAACGCCCACGTTTTTATTTGAGCTTGGTTGATTCTTAGCATAAGCGCAAGGGTTTCACTGATATGATCGACCAAAACAGGTGATGGGTAACTGGTTGAATAATATCAAGGTTGGGCGTATTAAAGACTCCCCCCCAAATGTTTTTTAGTCAGCATGCGATCATGGTAACGAGCGAGCGCAGTTAAGCTTGGAGCTTGATTGAATAAAAGGAAAAGGAAATGCGTTAGGGCTGTGGTGCTGGTTCAGAAAAAGCGTCGTAGAGGTTTTCCGCCCCTAATAAACGACAGTACTGTAAAGCGAGCGGTGATTGTTGGTTCGCTGTAAGTTGAAGAGACTTAATGCAGTCGACGAGATCGGACTGTTGTTGCTTTTCAAGCTGCAGCTCAAATTGTAAGGCTTCACGGTAGAGTGAATCAACAACGTGTGCTTTGAGGTGTTTACGCAGCTCTCGATAACTATGAAGCAAGGTTTCAGAGCGACTTAAGCATTGTTGCACCTTGTGCCACTCCTCCTCAGCGAAAGAGAGTTGCTGCTCATCAAGCCATTTGAGAAGCAGCAGTAGATTGACGTTGCCATGGAATTGGTTTTGCAAAGCTAAGCACGCATCCTTAACACCGCGCACACTGTAATACTGAAGGCTAAATTGCCATAGTCGTTCCAGTGTTAGTGATATTGGTGCGTGCTCTGGGCTCATAAGCTATCCATATCCAGTTCCATCTGCTCAAGCTCTTCTTGAGTGGACATCCAATCCATTTCAACTTCTTCTAGCTGTGACTTACTGCTCGCTTGTAGAGCGAGTACTTTATTCAGTTTAGCCTTATTTTCAGCTTCATACAGTGAAGTATCGGATAATTCTTGCTCGGCTTCTTCAAGAGCCAACGTTAATTTATCCATCTGCTTTTCAAATTGAGTCAGCTTTTTACGAATGGGTGCCGTCAGTTTTCTGAACTCTGCTTCTTTACGTTTCTGATCTTTTTTTGCTGCAGCACTGTTGGCGCCATCTTTTGCTGGTGCCAATGCTTGTGCTTCTTTGCGCTCAACTTTCTGTTGTTCGGTTAGCCACTTGTAGTAATCGCTAAGGTCACCATCAAACGGTGCAACTTGACGGTCGTGTACAAGGTATAAATCATCAGTAGTGGCACGAAGTAGGTAGCGGTCATGCGATACGATAACCATCGCGCCTTCAAACGTCTGTAATGCAAACGTTAGTGCCTGACGCATATCGAGATCCAAGTGGTTGGTTGGTTCATCGAGTAGCAACAGGTTCGGCTTTTGCCATACCAGTAGCGCTAATACTAAACGCGCTTTTTCACCTCCCGAGAATGGCGCCACCTTGTCGAGTGCTTTTTCACCTTGGAAGCCAAAGCTACCTAGGTAGTCACGCAGTTGTTGCTCGGTGTGTTTTGGCGCAATCTGCATCATGTGTTGAAGTGGTGTCTCTTCAGGGTGCAGAGTCTCTAATTGGTGCTGTGCAAAGTAACCCATTTTAACGCCTTGCGAATAGCTCAGCTCACCACCTTGCTGTTTCAGTTCGCCAGAAAGCAGTTTAATCAGCGTTGATTTACCAGCACCATTTCGACCAAGTAGACCAATACGGCTGCCCGGCACTAGGTTCAAGCGAATCTTCTCTAGAATCAGATTGTCATCGTAACCCGCCGATACCTCGTCCATCATCATGATTGGGTTTGGTAGTGCGTCTGGTTCTCTAAATTCAAAGCTGAAAGGGTTATCAAACTGAGCGGGCAGTACTTGTTCCATTTTCTCTAGCGCTTTAATACGGCTTTGCGCTTGGCGAGCTTTTGAAGCTTTATAACGGAAACGGTCAATGTAGCTCTGCATGTGCGACATTTGTTTCTGCTGCTTTTGGTACATCGCTTGTTGCAGAATTAGCTTTTGCGCTCGTTGGGTTTCGAACGACGAGTAGTTACCGGTGTATTCATTGAGCAGTTGATTTTCAACATGCACGATGCGGTTGACGATAGGATCCAAGAAGTCCCTATCGTGTGAGATAAGAACGAGTGTGCCTGGGTAGTTTTGTAACCAGCGCTCTAGCCACATTACAGCGTCTAAATCCAAGTGGTTGGTTGGCTCATCGAGTAACAGTAGGTCACTGCGACACAGTAGGGCTTGCGCTAGGTTCAAACGCATACGCCAACCCCCTGAAAATTGAGTCAGGTTCCATGTCATTTGTTCTTGGCGAAAGCCCAGGCCGTCTAACAGCTCAGCCGCGCGTGCTTTGATGCTATAACCACCAATGGTTTCAATCTTGCCATGGATCTCTGCGACTAATGTGCCGTTGTCGGCTTGTTCGGCTTTCTCAAGTTGATCTTCAAGGCCACGGTATTCACGGTCGCCATCAATCACGTATTCAATTGCTGTTCTTTCTAATGCAGGTGTTTCTTGAGCAACCCAAGCCATTTCCCAATGGGCTGGTTTACTGAATGAGCCAGCATCAATAGACAGTTCGTCCTTAATTAGGGCGAACAGCGTAGATTTACCACAGCCATTCTTACCAACCAAACCGATCTTGTCGCCAGGGTGAAAAGTCGCAGATGCTTGGTCGAGGAGTGGCTTACCGCCGCGTAGCAATTGAATATCAGAGAAAGTAATCATAATTGAAATAGCATAGAAATTAGAGGTGAACAGACGCCTGCATAGTAGGCTGAAACCAGATAAAAGTCGATCACAATGCAATTTGCGTTATGATGCCAATAACATATTAGTAACTTTTGCTTAAATTCTTGTGGCCTTGCCACCGTTTAGCCTTCAAAGGAATGTTTCAAAGGAATGAGTAATACTCCCTCGACAGACAACCCCGTGCCAAAGGTGCTGGTCATCTATGCGCACCCAGAGCCGCAAACCTCTATCGCTAACCAGATCATGGTTAAAAAGATAGAGTCGCTTGGGAATGTCAAAGTCCACGATCTCTACGCCATCTATCCTGACTTCTTTATTGATGTGCCTTCTGAGCATGCATTGCTGCTTGAATTTGATGTGATCGTGTTCCAACACCCTTTGTTTATGTATTCCTGCCCATCACTGCTTAAAGAGTGGTTTGACCGAGTATTAGGCAAGGGTTTTGCGTTTGGTGAGCAAAGTGCGCTTAAAGGTAAACACTGGCGCAGTGTGATTACTACCGGTGGTAAAGAAGAGGCGTTTGGTGCCGCAGGCTATAATAAATATCCATTACAAGAGATTTTGCAACCATTCGAGCTAACGGCTGCTTTGTGTCAGATGCACTGGATATCCCCTTTGGTTTTACACTGGGCACGAAATGTCACCGATATGACGCGTTACCAACACGCAGAAGCGTATCGAAATTGGTTGCGAGACCCGCTACAAGATATAGGAGCGAATGATGGCTCTGACTAACGATTTTCTACAAAGTAGCGTTATATTTTTAGCAGCTGCTGTAGTTGCGGTTCCTATCGCACAGCGCGCTGGATTAGGGTCGGTACTCGGTTACTTATTAGCGGGTGTGGCGATTGGCCCATGGGGGCTTGGTTTAATCAGTGATGTAGAGGCGATTCTACACTTCTCCGAATTCGGGGTGGTACTGCTGCTCTTCTTGATTGGTCTCGAACTTAATCCGAAAAAACTGTGGCAGATGCGAGCCCCCATTCTAGGACTCGGTGGCGCGCAAGTGCTGATCACCACTCTGATTATTACCGCCATCGCGTGTATGTTTGGTTTAACTTGGCAAACTAGCTTAGTCATCGGCATGGGTTTAGCTTTGTCTTCGACCGCTATTGCGTTGCGTGTTATTGAAGAGCGAGAGCTTGGTGGCAAAGAAGCAGGGCAGTCAGGCTTTGCGGTATTACTTTTCCAAGATATTGCCGTAATCCCTATGTTGGCGATGCTGCCTTTGCTTGCTGGCAATACGGGCGGCAGTTGGGCTGACATGTTGTGGATGCTAGGCGGTGTGATTGGCTTGCTTGTCGGTGGTCACTTCTTGTTGAGACCACTGTTCCGATATGTAGTCATGAGCGGTGTGCGTGAGTTGTTCACGGTAGCAGCGCTGTTATTGGTGATTGGTATTGCCGTCATCATGCAGCAGATTGGTTTGTCGATGGCATTAGGTACTTTCTTGGCGGGCGTACTTCTGGCTGAAAGTGAATATCGACACGAGTTAGAAATTGCGATTGACCCATTCAAAGGGTTACTGCTTGGTCTGTTCTTTATCTCTGTGGGTATGGCAGTAAACCTAGGTTTATTGGCAGAAAGCCCATTCGCAATACTTATCGCAGTGTCGTCTCTGGTCATATTGAAAGGTTTGGTGCTGTATGCGCTGGCTCGTATCTTCGGCACTCAAGCTAAAGCGCGCAGCCGAATGGCGATGATTCTCAGCCAAGGTGGTGAGTTTGCCTTCGTAATTTTTACCGCTGCGAGTGCACAAGGCATCTTAAGTGGCGAACAGGTGTCGTTCTTACTGGTGGTAGTGAGCCTGTCTATGGTGACCACGCCGCTGATGCTTAAGCTGCAAGACCGATTCTTTGCTCGTCAGCTGAACCAAATCAGCGAAAGTGCGATGTCTTCGGATGTGGTTGATCGTAGCCCTCGAGTGATCATTGCAGGCTTTGGTCGTTTCGGTCAGATCATTGGTCGTCTGATGTATGCCAACAAGATTCGTATCACCGTCCTTGAAAGTGATGCCAGCCAAATACATATCCTTAGGAAGTTCGGCTACAAGGTGTTTTACGGTGACTCGACTCATCTTGAATTATTACGCGCAGCCGGAGCTGATAAAGCGGAAGCGATCGTGTTGTGTACCGACTCTCCAGACGAAATCATGAAAACTGTCGACTTGTGTAAGCAGCATTTCCCACAGTTAAAGATTTTAGCGCGTGCTCGAAGCCGTGTTGAAGCGTATCAATTACTTAACCACGGTGTGAGCAACTACTCGCGTGAAACCTTCCTTGGTGCTCTGGATTTAGGTCGTCAAACATTGACTGAACTTGGCATGCATCCATATAAAGCGAAGCGAGCAGAAGCACACTTTAGGAAACTGGATAATGGTATGCTGAAAGAGTTGCTGCCTCAGCATAACGAAGATGCCGAGTTAGCCCAAAGAGCGAAAGAGGCTCGCAAAGAGCTTGAAGAGATTTTTGGACACGAGATGGAAAACGATCACCAATCTCGAAACTATTGGCAGTAGCTTGAAGTGATAACTAATGCTTGAGCTTAGAAATGAAGCTTGGGCATAGACATATAGCTTGAGCTCTAGAAATAAAAGTCTAGATAACTGATCTAATAATAAACGTGGTCTCTGCTTTGTCTTTAATAGAGCTAGAGCGGAAGAACTGCGAATCCAGAGTAGTAAAGGATATCAACGTGAAACAGAAAAAACGCTTTATCGCAGGGGCGAGCTGCCCAAGCTGCAAGACTCAAGACACACTCCGCTGGTGGATTGAAAATAATATCGAGCTGGTGGAATGTGTCGATTGTGACTTCACAGAACAGCGTAAACCGAAAACTGTAGAGAAATCTGAACACGCGAATCAAGAAATGATCGGTATTTTTAAGCCTGAGTGATTGAGTTTCGTCAATTGATCCCCATAATATCCGGGTACAGAATTTTTCCTAAGCTCAACTGTTCGAGCTTAGTCCAAACCTCCTTGGAGCTCTCATGAAAATTGAAAAGAACGTAGTAGTTAGTGTTGCATATCAAGTGAAACTTGAAGATGGCGTAGTAGTTGATCAATCAATTGCAGAAGCTCCACTAGATTACCTTCACGGTCACAACAACCTAATTACAGGTCTTGAAAAAGAGCTTGAAGGCAAAGTCGCTGGCGACAAGTTCTCAGCAACTGTTACTCCAGAAGACGCTTACGGCGAGCACAACGATGACCTAGTTCAACGTGTTCCTGCAGACGTATTCCAAGGTGTTGAGCAAATCGAAGTTGGCATGCGTTTCCTAGCGGATACTGACCAAGGTCCAATCCCAGTTGAAGTTACTGAAGTAGATGGCGACGAAGTTGTTGTTGACGGTAACCACATGCTAGCTGGCCAAACTCTAACGTTTGACGTTGAAGTTGTAGCGGTTCGTGAAGCGACTGAAGAAGAAGTTCAACACGGTCACGTACACCAAGAAGGCGGCTGTGGCGGTCACGACCACGATCATGATCACGAAGGTGGTTGCTGTGGTGGCGAAGGCCATGACCATGCTGAAGAGAAAAAAGACGGCTGCTGCGGCGGCGGTAGCTGTGGTTCTCACTAATACCGAATTAACGGTTTAGTTTAAGAATATTGAAAGCCTCCCTTGTGGAGGTTTTTTTCGTTTAGGGTGCTAGCTTTTTGAGCTGGCTTTCCGTCTACCAAACTAATTGTCTGCAAATCTTAGTGTCCGCAAATCTAAGCGTTCGTAAATAGTTTGGTTTTCGCTATCAGACATCAAACCATGGATGTGGTATTGATAGCACAACATTATAAGTCGACGTCAGTGGAGAGTTTGTATGTCACAGCCTTTTTCAATTGCCATTCATGGTGGTGCAGGCACCATCTTACGAGAGCAAATGAGTGATGAATTAAAAACGGGTATTACCGAGGCTTTGGAAAAATCGGTTTTGGCTGGCTATCAAGTATTACAGTCGGGTGGCGATGCGCTAGATGCAGTGGTTGCTTCAGTTAAGGTGATGGAAGACAGTCCCCACTTTAATGCAGGTAAAGGTTCAGTTCTAACTCATGATGAATTTGTTGAGATGGATGCTTCTGTGATGCACGGTCGTGAAATGGATGCGGGGGCTATTGCCGGTGTCCGCCATATCAAAAATCCAATTGAGCTTGCGCGTGATGTGATGCTTAAAAGCGACCATGTGCTACTGATTGGTGAAGGCGCCGAGAAGTTTGCGTTTGAGTATGACCATACTTTCACCGAGCAAGATTACTTCTTTACTGAGCGTCGTTATGACCAACTTCAGTCGATGAAAGAGAAAGGTATTTTTGCTTTGTCTGAAGCGAAATATGATGAAGAGCAAGCTGATAAATATCCAGATGATAAAAAGTACGGCACGGTTGGCGCGGTCGCATTAGACCAAGCCGGAAACTTAGCAGCCGCAACCAGCACTGGTGGCGTAACCAATAAAAAATACGGTCGTGTGGGAGATTCTCCAATCATCGGTGCAGGCACTGTTGCTGAAAATGGCAATGTGGCCGTTTCAACAACAGGTATGGGGGAGTTCTTCCTTAGAAAGATGGTTGCCAGTGATGTGGCGGCACGAATGCGTTATCTCAAGGAAGATGTGCATACGGCTTGTGAAACGATAATTCAAGGTGAATTGAAAACCATGGGTGGTGAAGGAGGCTTGATTGCTATCGATGGACAAGGTGATATTCATTTCGGTATGAACAGTTCAGGAATGTACCGTGCGAGTGTTGATACTAATGGCTGCGTGGAAGTAAAAATTTATGCCGATGACTAAGTTTGTATTGGCTTAACTGACTTTAGTTGAATTAGCGCAGATTAAACAAACAAAAGGGCGACAGATAAGTATCTGTCGCCCTTTTGGTTTTCTATGTCCCGTCCTGAAATGTGTTTACACATTGAGGACGAAAAACTAACGATATGCGTCACTAGAACTAATTCGTTATCTTTAAAGCGCACTTAATAGTGTGGAGGGGGCGTCTCTTCTGATGCGTCAGCGAGGTTTGAGCCATCCATATTTTTTACTTTGCCAA
Source organism: Vibrio sp. 10N.286.49.C3 (assembly GCF_041469545.1). Lineage (NCBI taxonomy): Bacteria > Pseudomonadati > Pseudomonadota > Gammaproteobacteria > Vibrionales > Vibrionaceae > Vibrio > Vibrio sp. 10N.286.49.C3. The sequence continues at coordinate 7,557 of NZ_JBFRKT010000003.1, read as the reverse complement.
CCACGAACTTCATCTGGTCTTGCATTCTCGTGATCAACATCTGTTGTTGGCTAAGCGCTTCATTAAGTTCTTCAATGGTTTGCTCTTGGAAAGCCAACTGACATTCTAGGTCATTCACGCGGCTTTCTAATTGTTCAACTCGCTTTTCTGTCATCGTTCTTAATCCACATTCCAAGCTTGGGCAATGCCCGCAGAGGTGCCCGATATCACACGGTTCTTATCATCAAAGGCTGCATCATACACTACCGCACGAGGAGGGCGAGCATCTTTTAATGGCTCGGCGTCGTGGCGAGAAATGCGTTTGCCATCTTGAGTATTCCACACGCTCACTTGGCTAGATGGCGTACCTGTTACCAACATACTGCCGTCATCAGAAAAGCGAACACTGGAGAAAATTAGCTGTCGAGACCAGCTCTGCAATTGAGCTTGAGGTTCACCTGTCTCAAGATCCCAGATCATCGCTTGATTCCCTCCATCGGAGGTAAAAGCTAGCTCTCCATCTCGTTGTAAGGCAACTCGTACGACTCTTTGTTCGTGCTCGAATGTACGCAATACCAAGCCTGATTCGGTATCCCAAAGGTAAGCTTTATAGTCGTTACCGCCTGATAATGCGTAGCGCCCATTCGAAGATAGGGAGACGGAATTAACTTTTTCTCGGTGAGCGAGGAACTCCAGACGGCGTCCGGTGACTAAGTCCACATAGATAGCTTTGCCATTAGATAGGCCCAGCAGTACTTTTTCACCGTTGCTAGAGATATCAACATCGCGAATTAAGCCATCGGAAATCGACCATAGCCCTTCAGCTTGTGTCCAAGATAAGTCCCAAACGGCGAAATTCATCTGACTGGCGGTAATGGCAAAGCGACCATTGTCAGAGATGCGAATACGCGATACTTGATTTTCGGATTGATCTTGTGGACCAAGCTGAGCCAGTTCTTTGTTCTGGGCAAGATCCCAAAGGAGCAGCTGTTTTTGCTGCGAGTAGAGCAGCGCGAAGCGTCCACCTCTACTTAGGGCAAAGCTGGTGGCGCCGTTGGGTTCAATTTCCCAGCGTTGGTCATCATCTTGGAAGAAAAAGCAGCCATTTAACAAGGTGATGACAATCGTACATAGCAATGAGTGGAAAAATATTCGCATCACATCCAATAATCCGGTTTGTGTCGAAAGACATATGACTAGTATATTGTTATAACTAACGTATTCACACCAATCTAATCATTAGATTTGTGCACAATAACCAATGGCTTGGCCATTAATTGGAGAATTCAATGAAATCAGTTTTAAAAGTATCACTGCTTGCCGCAACGGTTATGCTAGCAGTTGGTTGTCAGAAAGAAGAACCAAAGGCAGAAGCTCCACAGGTAGAAGAAGTTAAAGTTGCAGCAGTAAACTTTAAAACAGAAGATGACAAAGCGGCATACGCAATCGGTGTATCTTTCGCTAACTACTTAAGCACAAGCATTGATAAGCCAAGCGAGCTAGGTATTAACCTAGACAAAGCGATGGTTCTTCAAGGTATCGAAGACGTATTCGCAGAGAAGACGGCACTTAACGAAGAAGAGACTCGTGCAGCTCTTGAAGCTCTAGACAAGCGTGTTGCTGAAACGATGCAAGCACAAGCGGCAGAAAAGTCTGCAGAAGTGAAGAAAGCGGGTGATGACTTCCGCGCTGAGTTCGCTAAAACTGAAGGCGTTAAGCAAACTGAATCTGGTCTACTTTACCAAGTAATGACGGCTGGTGAAGGCGCTTCTCCAAAAGACACTGATACGGTTCAAGTACACTACAAAGGTACGCTAACAGACGGTACTCAGTTCGACAGCTCTTACGATCGTGGCGAACCAGCAACATTCCCACTAAACCGCGTAATCCCAGGTTGGACTGAAGGTGTACAACTGATGCAAGTGGGTTCTAAGTACAAGTTCGTTATCCCGCCAGAGCTAGCATACGGTGAGCAAGATACACCGACTATCCCAGCTAACTCAACGCTAGTATTCGAAGTAGAACTACTAAACATCGATAACGCTGAAGCAGCTCCTGCACAATAATATCGATTAAAAGCCTCGTACTAAAATACGTTGATTGAATCAAAAGCCTAACTTTAAGTTAGGCTTTTTTTATGACTTGAATATGAGTATTTGATTTTTAAACTTGTTCTAAATCACTAGTTGCAATGTTAGCTAGGTGTGCAATTAAAATTTTCTGATAAACTTACATAAATTTGTTGATTTTTCACACGAAGGTAAGGAATAAGTGACTACTACAGAAACAGTCAATGCGGACATGTTACTCGAAATGGAATCAGTCCATGTCATGCCATTCAGTGAACACGATAAAATTATCCTAAGATCTTATGAGGCCGTAGTTGATGGTATTGCGAGTCTGATCGGTCCGTTTTGTGAAATCGTTTTACACTCTTTAGAAGACCTCAATACTTCAGCGATTAAAATTGCCAATGGTGAAAATACAGGCCGTCAGGTTGGTTCGCCAATCACCGATCTTGCATTGAAGATGTTGAAAGATATTGAAGGTTCTAAGCGTAACTTCTCTCGTTCATATTTTACTCGCGCTAAAGGCGGGGTACTAATGAAGTCGATCACGGTTGCTATCCGCAATGGTGAAGACCGAGTGATTGGCTTACTGTGTATTAACGTGAACTTAGATGCGCCATTCTCACAAGTGCTGCAATCTTTCATGCCTACGCAAGACGCGGACGAAGCTGCGTCATCTGTTAACTTTGCTAGTGATGTTGAAGAACTTGTCGATCAAACGGTTGAACGCACGATTGAAGAAATCAATGCAGACAAATCTGTATCGAACAACACCAAAAATCGCCAAATCGTGATGGAGCTATACGACAAAGGTATTTTCGACATCAAAGACGCGATTAACCGCGTTGCTGAGCGATTGAATATCTCTAAGCACACAGTGTACTTGTACATCCGTCAACGTAAAACAGAGGATGAAGAGGGTTGTTAAGCTATACACTCTTAGTTAATGGACCCGTTTACGGGTCACAATCCGCAAGAAGTGCTTATCAGTTTGCTGTGGCTCTATTGAAACAGGGCCACAAACTTCACAGTGTGTTCTTCTATCAAGACGGCGTCAGTAATGGCTCTGGCATTACTGTGCCGGCTAATGATGAATTTGACTTAGCTGCCGCTTGGCAAAAACTGGCGGACGAGCACAATGTTAGCCTAGAGACATGTGTTGCTGCTGCGCTAAGGCGTGGAGTTATCAGCACTGAAGAAGCGGCGCAACATCAATTAATTGCCTCTAACTTGGCGACAGGGTTTACCCAAGCAGGCTTAGGGAGTTTATCTGAAGCACTTCTGACGCAAGATAGGGTTGTCCAGTTTTGAGCACATTAGCATTTATATTTAACAGCTTTCCTCATACAACGGCTGCAGGTAGGGAAGGGCTAGACGCATTGTTAGCGGCTTCAGCTTACAGTGAAGACATCAGCGTATTCTTTGTCGGTGATGGCGTTACACAGCTTCTCAAAGCGCAACAGCCTGATGAATCCTTATCACGTGACTATATTTCTGCATTCAAGCTTATGGACCTCTACGACATCGAGCAGGTTTACGTGTGTCAACATAGCCTCAATCAGTTTGGTCTCTCGACTGATAACTTACTGATCGATGTGACTGCGCTAGAAATGAATGAGTTGACGCAGAAGTTAGCTCAGAGCCAAAAAATACTGACTTTCTAGGGAACGTTATGCTTCATATTGTAAAATCAGTAGACAAACTCAAGCTTGCATTGATGTACTCGCAACAAAAGGACCATATCCTTTTGGTTGAAGATGCGGTGTATGTTTGCCTTCCAAATCATGAGTTATTCAATCAAATCTCCACCGTTAAACATGTGTCGGTATTAAAAACAGATCTTTATAGTCGAGGTTTACAACAACTTGCTTCAAGCACCCTGGATCAAGTGGACTTCGATGGATTCGTAAAACTGACTGTTTTGAACGACAAATCAGTCACTTGGTAGCTGCATTTTATCAGTGTGGTTAAAAAAAGACCATCCTGAGCTCTAGACGGCTAAAAAAGATCTGTATATTTCTTGACACACATCCCACTGCTGAATAGAATTTTGCGTCCCTATTTACACTATGTGTAATAGGGCTAGATTTTTCATCAAGCTTACTTTCAAGTAAATCAGGAGCTAGTTAATGGCAACTATTAACCAGTTGGTACGTACTCCTCGTGTAAAGCAGGTTGTTAAAAGCAACGTGCCTGCACTAGAAGCGTGCCCACAAAAACGTGGTGTATGTACTCGCGTATATACTACTACTCCAAAAAAACCGAACTCAGCACTACGTAAAGTATGTCGTGTTCGTCTAACTAACGGCTTTGAAGTTACTTCATACATCGGCGGCGAAGGTCATAACCTTCAAGAACACAGTGTTGTTCTTATCCGTGGTGGTCGTGTTAAAGATTTACCAGGTGTGCGTTACCACACTGTTCGCGGTGCACTTGACTGTGCAGGCGTTAACGACCGTAAGAAAGGTCGTTCTAAGTATGGTGTGAAACGTCCTAAGTCTTAATGCGTCTTTTTTTTAAAAGAAAGCGTTAAGTAAGGCCAAACACTATTTATTTATTATTCTGAAAAGTTTTGGAAAAAACCTGAAGAAGACAACGGAGAAATTCCATGCCACGTCGTCGCGTAATAGGCCAGCGTAAGATCCTTCCAGATCCTAAGTTCAAATCTGAGCTGCTGGCAAAATTCGTTAACATCCTTATGGTTGACGGAAAAAAATCTACTGCAGAGAAGATTGTTTACACTGCACTAGAAGTTATGGCTGAGAAATCTGGTAAAGATCACTTAGCTGTATTTGAAGAAGCTCTTGAAAATGTTCGTCCAGCGGTAGAAGTTAAATCTCGCCGTGTGGGTGGTTCAACTTACCAAGTACCTGTAGAAGTTCGTCCGGTTCGCCGTAACGCTCTTGCTATGCGTTGGGTAGTTGAAGCTGCGCGTAAGCGTGGTGAAAAATCTATGGCTCAACGCCTAGCTGCTGAAATGCTAGACGCGTCTGAGAACAAAGGTACTTCGGTTAAGAAACGTGAAGACGTTCACCGTATGGCTGACGCAAACAAAGCGTTCGCACATTACCGCTGGTAATACCTTTTTAGTGCTGCAAGTTTCCTTGCAGCACTTCTTTAGTTCCTATGCTTATGCTAGGAACTATTGCTATTTCTAGGGCAAGCACTTTTTAGCGAAGTATCGCTTTTAACGCATAATCTAGACATAGCAATAGTCCCTAAGTCCCTAATAAGAGGATTCAACCGTGGCTCGTAAAACTCCTATTGAGCAATACCGTAATATCGGTATCGTTGCTCACGTAGATGCAGGTAAAACAACCACAAGTGAACGTATTCTGTTCTATACCGGTCTTTCTCACAAAATCGGCGAAGTTCACGATGGTGCAGCAACCATGGATTGGATGGAGCAAGAGCAAGAGCGCGGTATTACGATCACTTCAGCAGCAACTACTACGTTTTGGCGTGGTATGGAAGCTCAGTACTCTGACCACCGTATTAATATCATCGACACTCCGGGGCACGTTGACTTCACAATCGAAGTAGAACGTTCTCTGCGTGTGCTTGATGGTGCAGTTGTTGTGTTCTGTGGCTCATCTGGTGTTGAACCTCAGTCAGAGACTGTATGGCGTCAAGCTGATAAGTACCAAGTTCCACGTATGGTTTTCGTTAATAAAATGGACCGTACAGGCGCAGACTTCTTGCGTGTAGTTGAACAGATCAAGGATCGCCTAGGCGCAACTCCTGTTCCAATTCAACTGAACATTGGTGCTGAAGAAAACTTCCAAGGCGTTGTCGATCTTATCAAGATGAAGGCGATTAACTGGAATGAAGCTGACCAAGGCATGACTTTCACGTACGAAGATATTCCTGCAGACATGCAAGAAATGGCTGAAGAATATCGTACAGAACTTGTTGAAGCTGCTGCAGAAGCAAATGAAGAGCTGATGGATAAGTACCTTGAAGAAGGTGAACTAACAGAAGCTGAAATCAAACAAGGTCTTCGTACTCGTACCCTTAATAATGAAATCGTACTTGCTACTTGTGGTAGTGCATTCAAAAACAAAGGTGTACAAGCTGTTCTAGATGCAGTTGTTGATTTTCTTCCTTCTCCAGTCGATGTACCTGCAATTAAAGGTATCGATGAAGACGAGAACGAAGCAGAGCGTCATGCAGACGACAAAGAACCGTTCTCAGCGCTAGCATTTAAAATTGCAACAGACCCATTTGTTGGTACTTTAACTTTCATCCGTGTTTACTCTGGTGTTGTTGAAAGCGGTAAAACAGCTTACAACTCTGTGAAGAAACAACGTGAACGTTTAGGGCGCATTGTTCAAATGCACTCAAACAAGCGTGAAGAAGTAAAAGAAGTACGAGCAGGTGACATCGCAGCCATTATCGGCCTTAAAGATGTTACTACTGGTGAAACTCTATGTGATCAGAACCATAAAATTGTTCTTGAACGTATGGAATTCCCAGATCCAGTTATTCAGATCGTTGTAGAGCCTCGCTCTCAAGCTGATCAAGATAAAATGACTATCGCGTTAGGTAAGCTAGCGGCAGAAGATCCATCGTTCCGTGTTGAAACGGATGACGAGACTGGCCAGACACTAATCTCTGGTATGGGTGAACTGCACTTAGATATCATCGTTGACCGCATGAAGCGTGAATTCAGTGTGAACTGCAACGTTGGTAATCCGCAAGTTGCTTATCGTGAAACCATTCGTGGTACAGCAAAAGCTGAAGGTAAATTTATCCGCGAACATGGTGGTAAAGGACAGTACGGTCACGTGTGGCTGAAACTGGAACCATCAGAAGCCGGTGAAGGCTTTGTCTTCGTAGATGAAATTGCCAATGGTATCGTGCCAAAAGAGTTCATTACCTCTGTCGCTAAAGGCGTTGAAGAGCAAATGAACAATGGTGTATTAGCGGGCTATCCAGTTTTGGATATCAAAGCTACACTATATGATGGTTCTTACCATGAAGTAGATTCAAGTGAGATGGCGTTTACAATCGCTGCCTCTATGGCTTTCAGAACAGGTGCACTAGAAGCGCAACCAGTTTTGCTTGAGCCTATGATGAAAGTTGAAGTAACTACTCCAGAAGACTGGATGGGTGACGTTGTTGGCGATATTAACCGTCGTCGCGGCATCATCGAAGGTATGGACGAGGGGACAGCTGGCCTGAAGATAATTCGTGCACAAGTTCCGTTGTCTGTCATGTTCGGTTACGCAACTGATTTACGTTCTGCGACACAAGGTCGTGCTTCTTACTCTATGGAGTTTAGTGAGTACGCTGAAGTGCCAAAAAATGTTGCTAATGCAATCATTGCAGAGCGTGGTTAAACAAAAGGGACGCATTTTTTTCATTTTTTGAAAGAACAATGCGTCCAAATATTGCGCTAACGAGAGTTGGCGCATAAAATAGCAATTTCTGGCGCGTCTCGCTCAATAATGAACGTGGCGAATCATAACTAGGAAGGAACACGATTGTGTCTAAAGAAAAATTTGAA